>NZ_JCAFRT010000002.1:0-423996 GCF_059368495.1 Stenotrophomonas sp. YJH_SMC_91
AACCCCGCGCTGCGCGCGATAGTCGACTGACAGTCGACTCTACCCGGTCGGCTCCATTCAGACCGGCCCGGGCGACCACTGCCACCCGGGCCAGGCCAGATCTCAGCGCAGCGCGACCTTCGGGAAGTCCACCGGCACGTCAAACGCTACGTTGACGTAGTTGGTGAACAGGTTGAGCGCGACGTGGGCGAGGATCTCAACGATCTGCTCATCATCGAAGCCAGCCGCACGCAACGCCTGCACATCGCCATCGGCAATCTGCGCACGCTGCTCGACCACCTTCAGCGCGAAGTCCAATGCCGCCGAGGTGGCCGGATCGCTGGACTGGCCGATCTGCGCGGCGGCCATCTGCTCGCTGCTGGCACCGGCCTTGCGGCCCAGCGCGGTGTGCGCGGCCAGGCAGTACTCGCAGGCGTTGCGGTTGGCGATGGCCACGGCGATCTGCTCGCCCAGCAGCGGCGACAGTCGACCGTCGCCCAGCGCGCCGAACGCACCCCACATGCTCTGCAGGGCGGCCGGCGAGTTGGCTACGGCACGGAACATGGCCGGGGTGGCGCCGAAGGCGGCGTGGACCTGGCCCAGCAGGGCCTGACGGTCGGCGGTGGTATTGGCGGCATCGATCAGGGGGACACGGGACATGGTGGATCTCCTTGGGAAAGCGCCCGGAATTGGACGACCCGCTCATCCTAGGTAGACTCGCCGGACGAATCAGGCTCAATAAACCACATATGTTGTCCATTCATCCATGAACCTGTCCGCCGACGCTTCCGCACCCGACCGCCTCTCCTCCCTGCTGGAACGCTTCCGGGTGCAGGCCGCGCTGTTCCACAGTGGTCCGCTGTGCGGGCGCCACGTCTTCGAGCCGCAGCCCGGTCGTGCCTTCCTGCACATCCTGCGCCAGGGTGAAATGGAGGTCCGTCATCCCGGGGGCGATATCGCGCTGCCCCGGTTGAAGATCGACACACCCAGCCTGCTGCTGTATCCGCAGCCGCTGCACCATGTGTTCTTCAACGCACCGTTGGATGGCCCGGATTTCACCTGCGCCACGCTGGACTTCGATGGCGGCGCGCGCAATCCGATCGTGCAGTCGCTGCCACCGGTGATGGTGGTGCCGCTGGCGGCGATCGGCGAACTGGATGACACCCTGCACCTGCTGTTCGCCGAGGCCGATCGCCAGCGCTGCGGTTCACGGCTGCTGACCAACCGCCTGTTCGAGGTGGCGCTGATCCAGATCCTGCGCTGGGTGGTGGACCACCCGGATGCGGCGGGCGTCAGCCATGGGCTGATGCGCGGGCTGTCCGATGCGCGGCTGGCCCGTACGCTGGTGGCGATGCAGCAGGCGCCGCAGGACGAATGGACGCTGCCGCGCATGGCTGCGACTGCCGGAATGTCGCGCAGCGCGTTCGCGGCCGTGTTCAAGGAGGTGATGCAGGCGACGCCGGCCGCTTATCTGCTGGACTGGCGGCTGAGCCTGGCCTGCGCGCAGCTGCGGGCAGGCGTGGCGGTCAAGCAAGTGGCGATCGAGCTGGGGTTTGCCGATACCGCCTCCCTGTCGAAGGCGTTCCGCAAGCGGCTGGGAGCGTCGCCGAGGGCGTGGCTGGTCGCGAGCGCCGCGCAGGCTGGGTAGACGCGCGAGGGGTAGAGTCGACTGTCAGTCGACTGTCGCGCGAAGCGCGGGGTTTTCGTTGTCTGACCGAAGAGCAGTCGACTGACAGTCGACTCTACCGAAGCGCATTTTCGTGGCCTGACCGAAGGGCAGCCGACCAGCGGTCGGCTCTACCACGGGCGATGTCTGCGCGCCGGTTGGCCGCTCAACTGGACGTTCCGTCATTCTCGCTGTCGAAGGCGTTCCGCAAGCGGCTGGGGGCCAGGCTGGGCAGACGCGCGAGGGGTAGAGTCGACTGTCAGTCGACTATCGCGCGAAGCGCGGGGTTTTGGTTGTCTGATTGAAGAGCAGTCGACTAACAGTCGACTCTACCGAAGCGCATTTTCGTGGCCTGACCGAAGGGCAGCCGACCAGCGGTCGGCTCTACCACGGGCGATGTCTGCGCGCCGGCGGGCCGCGCAACTGGACGTTGCGTCATTCTCGCTGTCGAAGGCGTTCCGCGAGCGGTTGGGGGCCAGGCTGGGCAGACGCGCGAGGGGTAGAGTCGACTGTCAGTCGACTAACGCGCGAAGCGCGGGGTTTTCGTTGTCTGACCGAAGAGCAGTCGACTGACAGTCGACTCTACCGAAGCGGCATTTTCGTGGCCTGACCGAAGGGCAGCCGACTAACGGTCGGCTCTACCACGGGCGATGTCTGCGCGCCGGCTGGCCGCTCAACTGGAGGTTCCGTCAGACTTCGCCAACAACCCGGCGATGCGCTCGGCAACACGGGCGCGCACGCCTTCGTCCAGCTGGCCTTCGTACATTGCCTCGTAGATCCACAGGCCATCGGCGGCCAGCCGCGCCACGAAATTGTCGAGCGTCGTCGCATCGACATTCCCGGCCTCCGGTGCGGATGGTGCCCAGCGACGTACCGCCGGCCCCCACGGACGCTCATCGGCGTCCGGGTCGGCCGACTCGAGCATGAACATCAGCTCGGCACGGGTGGCACTCTGCGCCGAGACACGCACGAAGGTCTGGTAACGCTCCAACGCAGTGGCCTGCTCGGCGGTCTTGCCCAGCAACGCTTCCATCGACGTCTCCCAGGCATGCACCAGGTGTTCGTCGATGCCCCGCAGCAGCGCCTCGCGCGACGGGAAGTGATACAGCAGGCCACCCCGTGTCAGCTGGGCCTCGGCCGCCACCGACTCGAAGGTCACCGCGCGCACGCCGTCACGATTGATCACGTTGACGGCGGCGTCGAGGATGCGATCGCGCTTGCTGGTTCTCATCGCTTCATTTTACGCGATCGGCCGCGCCCTCGCGGCTGCCGACGCGGCCGCGCAGCAGGCGCGCGATGATCGCCGCGCCCAGCGCCAGCATCGCAGTGATCACCAGCAGCACGATCTGGTAGCCGCGGTCATACGCGGCCGCAGCCAGCACGAACCACTCGCCCTGCCCGCTCTCGCGCGCGGCATGCAGCGCCTGGGTGAAGCCTTCGCGGGCCAGCGCGGGCATATCGGCCGAGACCGGCAGGAATGCGCTGTACATCGCCGCGCTCAGGCTGCCCAGCATCGCCACCGCCAGCAGGCCGCCGAACTCGTAGGACACTTCTTCCACCGACGAGGCCATGCCTGCCCGATGTGCCGGCACATTGTTGAGGATGGCGGTGGACGCCACCGAGATGGCCGAACCCATGCCGAAACCGGTGATCGCCATGCCCGCCACGACCCAGCCGAGCCCGTGCGGGAAGCCGAACGCCACCACGCCGACACCCAGCGCGCCCGCAGCCAGGCCGCCGCAGATCAACGGACGCAGTCCGACCCGATGCAGGATGCTGCCGCCCAGCAGCGCACTGGGCAGGCTGCCCAGCGCTGCCACCGATACCAGCAGCCCCGCCTGCAGCGGCGTAAAGCCCGCCACCAGCTGGAAGCGCTGGGTGGTGACCAGCTGCAGGCCGGCCATCGCGAACAGGGTGAACACCGCCGACAACGTGCCGGCCAGGAACGCCGGGTTGCGGAAGATCGCGAAGTCCAGCAGCGGGTACGGCAGCTGTTGCTGGCGGCGAGCGAACGCCGCGCCGGTCACCACGGCCAACAGCAGCGCAGCAGCGCCCAGTCCATACGACGGCGGCGTGGCGATCAGCGACTTGATCGCCAGCACGAGGCCGGAAAGTGCGGCCAATGCCAGCAGCGAAGAGACAAGATCCCAGGGCCGCGAGGTATCGCGCTGGCCTTCCGGCGCCAGCAGCAGCGTGGCCACGAATGCGACCACGACCACCGGCACGTTGATCAGGAACACCGAGCCCCACCAGAAGTGCTGCAGCAACCAGCCGCCGATGATCGGGCCAAGCGCCGCACCGACGATGGCCACCGAGCCCCAGATCGCAATGGCGATGTTGCGCTCGCGCTCCTCATGGAAGCTCAGGCCGATCAGCGCCAGCGTGGCCGGCATCATTGCTGCCGCACCGACCGCGAGGAACGCGCGCGCGGCAATCAACTGCGCTGCAGTTCCAGCGAAGGCCGCCGCCAGCGAGGCAATGCCGAACACCACAAGGCCGATCAGGAACATGCGGCGGTGGCCGATGCGGTCGCCCAGCGTGCCGGCGCCCAGCAGCAGACCGGCCATCACCAGCGGATAGGCATTGATGATCCACAGCGCCTGCCCGGCACTGGCCGAGAGTTCCTCGGTCAGCGTGGGCAGTGCGGTGTAGAGCACGGAGTTGTCCAGCGTGACCAGCAACAGGCCGGCAGCGACGGTGAACAACAGTGCCCAGCGACGGGCACGCGACAGGGCCGGAGCACCGGCCAAGGGCTGGGACAGAGCCATGGGACAACCTGATGGGGTGAAGTAAGGCCATAACTATACAGGATGTCCTGTATAGTTATGGCCTTGGGAGCCAACCGATTCAGCTTTTGTAGAGGCTGGCTTGCTCGGTTGAACCTCCAGCCAGGCATGGCCTGGCTCTACTGAAACGGGCCTGCGGTGGCCGGGCTCTACTGGTGAACGTCTACCGGCAGTCTTCCGGCAACGCGGCGATCGCCGATACCACGGCCCCCTGCATGCCCTGCCCCACGGCCATGTCCAGCTCCCCACCAGTCCCCCCATGCTGGCGCCGCAGTTCGTCTTCGCATACCCCGCGCACCCGCGAACGTGCATTTGCCCGCAGGCTGCTGCAACGCCAGTCGGAACCACCCAGCGGCAGCACCGAGTACACCACGCTGTTGCAGGCGTTGCCGGCGCGCTGCTGCAACGACAGCCCACCGAAATCGCGTGGCTCGCTGCTGCGCTGCGGGTCGAAATAGCTGTCGGGGAAGGTACGCGCGTACTGCTCGATGTCCACCGCCATGCTGCGTCCACCGCCCAACGGCATCTGCAGCGGCTGGCCGCACTGCGTGGCATCGGCGCGATGCTGGATGTACTGGTAGATCGGCCGGTTCAGCGATGGATCCTGCTGGGTCACCGCGCTGACCGCCGCCAGCACCGGCAGTGAGGCACGATTGGCCATGCGCGCCAGCAATCCCGCCTGCGCCGGCTGGCAGCGATCACGCAGAGTTGCCGCGAGCAGGAACAGCACGTCGTTGCGGAACGCATGGTCGTCGCCCAGGTACTGTTCGATGCGCTGGCTGGCATCCGGCGCTGGTGCCGGAAACGCCACCGCCGGCGGCGCGGTGGGTGCAGACTGCCGTTGCCACCACACCAGCAGCGCGACCGCCGCCAGCAGCCCCCCGGCAGCAATGATCCAGCGCCTGCGCATCAGTTGTGGATCGCCGTGAGCGTGGCCGCTGCCGCATCGTAGGACGCGCTGGCGATATCCGCATCGAAACGCTTCACCTGCAGACGCCCGGCAAGCCGGTATGGATCCCAGAGGTCGCCCAGCGCGATCGGCGTGGCCAGGGTCACGTGGATGATCTGGTTCGGTGGTGGTGGCGGCACGTGGATGCACGCCCCATAGAACGGTACGAACAGCAGTTCATCGACCAGGCCTGCATCGTTGGTGCCGAGCGGTACCACGTAGCCGTCCAGGTCCACGGCGCGGCCGTCTACGGCATCGACCACACGCGAGGAGCCGAACTGCTTGGCGCGATCAGGGCTGGAATGGTCGATCTCCTGCCCCGGTGGCGTGCCGGAGCCAGTGTCGTCGATCAGGCCGCCCACGCCGTCCATGCCATTGCGTGACAGGCCGATCTGCGGCGGCGGGCGCTGGTAGGTGATTTCGTCGGGCCGCAGTGCATCCCAGCGGTCGACGGGCGCTTCGGCCATGGCCGAGGATGCCGGTGTGTCCTGCGGCGCGACCGCAACGGTGTCGCTGCCCGGCGACGTGCAGCCCGCCAACCACAGGCATCCCAGCATGAGCAGCAGGTGGCTACGGTTCATAGGGCCTCAGCTGTGCGTCACGCATGGTGTAGGCCGAACCGGCCAGATCGTCTTCCAGCCGTTCGGCGTGCAGGGTGCCGGCCAGGAAGAACGGCGAGTACATGTCCGGCATCTCGATCGGGCGTGGCAGCACCACGTGCACGATCTGGTTCGGTGGCGGTGGTGGCACGTGGATGCAGGCGCCGTAGTACGGCACGAACAGGAATTCAGTCAGTCGTCCGTCCTGCGCGTTCGCCAGGGGTACCACGTAGCCTGGCAGGCGCACCGGACGCTGCAGTACCGAATCCACCGTGCGGAAGGTGCCGAACTGCGGCATGCGCCGGTTGCCGTTGTGCTCCACTTCCGGGCCCTCGCCCCGCTCCAGCGCGGCCAGCTCGTCCCTCGGCATCATCTGTAGCCAATCCAGCTCCTGCTCTGCAGCGTCTGCAGGATCACCGCGATCGACCACCGGCGAGGGCGGCAAGGCCTGCACGCCGGTATCCACCGGCTGCTCACAGGCGGTCAGTGCCAGCACCATCGGCAACCACAGCATCCAACGCATGCTCAGCCTCCCGGTGAAAGGCCATCGGCCACGGTGCGCCGGTAGGCCAGCCATGCCGGCACGAGCCCGGCCACGGCGCTGATCAGCAGCACGCCCGCAACCCATGCCAGTTCGCGGCCATCCGGCCAGACATGGGTGATCGACAGGCCGAAGGTGGCCAGCACCCAGCCGCGACCGGCACTGCTGGCGGCCACCAGCAGTGACAGGGCCAGCAGGCCGGCCACGGCACTGGTCGCCACCGCCTCGACCACCAGCAGGCCGGCGATGTAACCCGGCCGCGCACCGGTGGCACGCAGGATGGCCATCTCACGCCGCCGCTCCTGCAGGGTCGAGACCAGCAGCGCCACCAGGGAGACCATGCCCAGCAGTACCACCATCGCACTGATCAGCTGCAACGCCCGCTCGGCGGTGCCCAGCGACTGCCACAGCTGCTGCAGGGTCACGCCGGGCAGGATCGCCAGCATCGCCTCGTCCGGATACTCGTTGATCCTGCGCTGTACCGAGAACGTGGCGATGCGCGAATTCAGGCCGAGCATGAAGGCGGTGATGCTGGTCGGAGTCAGGTCCAGGTGGCGCGCCTGCTCGGCGCTGACGCGCTGGCTGCGCAGCTGCACGCCCGATCGCCAGTCGACATGGATCGCTTCGATCGCCGGCAGCGAAACCAGCAGCGACGAATCCACCGGCGTGCCGGTGCGCTGCAGGATGCCGGCAACACGGAATGGCTTGTCGGCATGCGTGGCCAGCGTGACCGCGCCGGTGCCGTGTGCCAGCACGATCTGGTCACCGAGGCCGACCTTCTGCGCGCGCGCCACCTCGGCACCGATCACCACGTCATACAGATCATCGAACGGCCGTCCGTCCGCGAACGCAAGCGCGTGCCCGGCGCCGTAGCGGTAGTGCTCGAAATAGCCATCGCTGGTACCGACCACGCGGTAGCCGCGCCAGGAATCGCCCAGCGAAAGTGGCACCGCCCACTTCACCTGCGGCAACGCGGACAGCTCCTGGTAGGACTGCCAGGACACGTTGTTGGTCGGGTCACCGATATGGAACACCGAGTACAGCAGCAGGTTCACCGGCCCCGAACGCGCACCGACGATCAGGTCGGTGCCCGACACCGTGCTGGCGAAGCCTTCGTGTGCCTGCGTGCGCACGCGCTCGACGCCCAGCAACAGCACCACGCTGAGGGTGATGACCAGCACGGTCAGGCCCACGCTCAACGCACGGCTGCGCAGGCTGGCCCAGGCAAGCTCAAGCATGGCCGGCACCTGCCTGGTTGATCTGAGACAGGGCAATCGTGCGGTCGAACAACGGCTGCAGGCTGTCGTCATGGCTGACCACCAGCACCGTGGTGCCGGCCGCCTCGCACTGCGCCGACATCAGCTTCAGGAACGCGGTCGCCGCGTCGCGGTCGAGCGCCGAGGTCGGCTCATCGGCCAGCAGCAACGCCGGGCGGCCGATCAGGGCGCGTGCCGCCGCCACGCGTTGCTGCTGGCCAACACTGAGCGTGCCTGCGCGCCGCTGCATCAGCGCCGGATCCAGCTGCAGGGCCTGCAGCAGGCGGGCGATCTCGGCATCCAGCGGCCCACTGATGCGCGCGCTGCGCAGGCGCGAAAAGCGCAGGCCCAGCGCGATGTTGTCGCGCACGCTGAGGAACGGCAGCAGGTTGAACTGCTGGAAGATCACGCCCAGGTGGTCGGCGCGGAAGCGGTCCCGCGCGGCACCGCGCATCGCCTGCAGCGCGTGGCCGGCCACCTCGACACGGCCCTTGCCGGGCAGCAGCACGCCCGCCAGCAGGCCCAGCAACGTGCTCTTGCCACCGCCACTGAACCCGCGCAGCAGCACGCTGCTGCCCTGCTCGATCCATAACCGCGGGATGTCCAGCACCCGCTGCATGCCGTAGCCGAACTGCACGTCTTCCAGCGAGATCACCGGTGCCGCGCTCAC
Source organism: Stenotrophomonas sp. YJH_SMC_91 (assembly GCF_059368495.1). Taxonomy (NCBI): domain Bacteria; kingdom Pseudomonadati; phylum Pseudomonadota; class Gammaproteobacteria; order Lysobacterales; family Lysobacteraceae; genus Stenotrophomonas; species Stenotrophomonas sp. YJH_SMC_91. The sequence goes on from NZ_JCAFRT010000002.1 coordinate 8,447, forward strand.
GGTGCCAGCACCACGCGCAGGTTGTCGGGCGTCAGCACGCTGCGGTTCTGGCCATTGGCGGTTGCGCTGTTGACGATGACTTCGTGCAGGCCGGGGAATAGTACGGGCAGGCGCACGACGATGGCGCGCAGCGCGGCAGGTTTGGCACAGTGGTACTGCAGCGTTGCGCTGAACCCTGCGTGCCGGTGCTGTCCCGGCGGCGGCGCGGTGGCCGTCGCGTCGAAGCCCTCTGCATCGGCTTTACCGGTGGCCAGACGGCAGCCCGCAGCGGTGGGCAAGGTGACCCAGCTGCCGCCCTTCAGCACTGTCGTAGCCCGTGCCAGCGCGGCCTGCTCGGCTGCATTGGCCGGCGGTCGCTCGTAATCGAGGATGCCGATACCGGGGGCCTGCAGGGCGAATTCCAGCGTCTGCTGGTCAAGCGCAACATCGACGGTCGCCTGGCCGTGCACGTGCGGTGCGTGCTGGCGGATGTCATGGGCCTGCGCGGCACTGGCAGCCAGCAGCAGGAAAAGAGCAGCAGAACGCTTCATGGGGGAGGCTCCAATTGTTACTATGTAACATTATGGACCACATCCCCACGACGCCCGCAAGGGCCCTGGCCCAGCCGCCAACTTCGGCACGCTGGCACCCCCGCTTCGATCTTGCCGGTGCTTGGCTGTCCATGGCCTGCGCCGCCCATTGCATCGCCCTGCCCCTGCTGCTGGCCTTCGTGCCGGCCGCGATGATGGCGCTGCGCTCGTTCCAGCATCCCGGCCATGGCGCGATGACATTGCTGTTGATGATGTCGCGCTGGGAATGGCTGTTCGCGCTGCTGGCCTCGTCGCTGGCCTTGGCGAGTACCTCGGCCGGGGTGCACCGGCACGGGCGCTGGCGGCCGGTGCGGCTGGCCTGCGCCGGCGCCATCCTGCTGCTGTCGGCCTCGCTGTATCTGCCGCTGAAGGAATCGCTGCTCTGGCATGGCGTGGCGACAGCCAGCGGTGGCGTGCTGCTGGCATGCGCGCACATCGGCAACCGGCGCGCGCTGCGCACCCGCTGACACCGGCCGCGGGTCGGCAGCCCCGGGGACCCGGCAGCCGGCCAGCGGCCGGCTCTACCCATCCGTACATGGGCCACGCATCAGGTGATACGCATTTGGTAGTGCCGGCCGCTGGCCGGCAGCCCCAAGGACCCGGCAGCCGGCCAGCGGCCGGCTCTACCGATCTCTATTCGTCGAACGGACGCTGGCCGAGCGTCTGCGTCACGTGGTCGACGAAACAGGTGATGCGGGCGGCCAGCGCGGTGTTGCGGTAGTACACCGCGTTGATCGGCTGCCGCACTTCCTGCGTCTGCCTGGCGAACAGCTGCACCAGGCGGCCATCACGCCGGTCCTGGCGGGTCAGGAAATCAGACAGGCAGGCGATGCCCAGTCCGGCCACCGCCATCTGCCGCAGTGTCTCGCCACTGGATGAAGCGATCGCGGGCTCGATCACGAAAGGCCCGCCATCGGCATCCTGCAGCGGCCATTCGTTCAACGAACTGGGCTGCGTGAAGCCCAGCAGGTCGTGCTCACGCAGCTGCTCCACGCGCGTGGGCGTTCCCTGGCGGCGCAGGTATTCGGGGCTGGCCACCACCCGGATGCGGCTGTGGCCGATCGGCCGCGCATGCAGGGTCGAATCGCGCAGCACGCCAATGCGGAATGCTACGTCGGTGCGCTTCTCGATCAGGTCGGTGATGCCTTCATTGGAATTCAGCTCCAGCTCCACCTGCGGGTAGCGCTCACGGAACCCCTCAAGCAGCGGCACGATCACGTGCAGCATGAACGGCGTGGCGGCGTCCACGCGCAGGCGCCCGACCGGCTGCAGCCGCCGCGCGGCCATCTGTTCCTCGGCCTCGTCCACCGTGGCCAGGATCGTGCGCGCGTACTCCAGGAACGCCGCGCCTTCCTCGGTCAGTTCGAGCCGTCGCGTGGTCCGTCGCAGCAGCGTGGTCTGCAGCTTGTCCTCCAGCCGCGCCAGTGTGCGGCTGGTGGCGGAGATGGTCAGTTCCAGCGCCTCGGCCGCCGCCGTGATCGAACCACTGTCGACCACGGCCACGAAGGCCTTCAGCTCATCCAGGGTGGTTTTCATTTTTTACCTCGACGCAAAAGCGTTTCCCGTATACACGGCTTAATCAACAAATGTAAAGCGCCCACACTTCGCCCTGCCCCGAGCCCACCGGCTCTCAACGAAGTCCCTGGAGTCCATCATGAGCGTTCCTTCCTTTGGCGTCGGCACCTTCCGCCTGACCGGCCAGACCGTCATCGACTCGGTGCGCAACGCCCTCGAGGTTGGCTACCGTGCGGTCGATACCGCGCAGATCTATGGCAACGAAGCCGAAGTCGGCCAGGCCATCGCCGAATCCGGCGTTCCGCGCGACCAGCTGTTCCTGACCACCAAGATCTGGGTGGACAACTACGCTGCCGACAAGCTGATCCCGAGCCTGCGCGACAGCCTGGCGAAGCTGCGCACCGACTACGTCGACCTGCTGCTGATCCACTGGCCGGCGCCGGGCAATGGCGTTGAACTGCGCGAGTACATGACCGCGCTGGCCGAAGCCAAGACGCTGGGCCTGACCCGCCAGATCGGTGTGTCCAACTTCAACATCGAGCTGACCCGGCAGGCCATCGAGGTGGTCGGTGCCGGCGAGATCGCCACCAACCAGATCGAACTGAGCCCCTACCTGCAGAACCCGGCACTGACCGCCTTCCTGCAGGACCAGGGCATCACCGTGACCTCCTACATGACCCTGGCCTACGGCAAGGTACTGAAGGATCCGGTGCTGGCCGCCATCGCCGACAAGCACCAGGCCACCGTGGCCCAGGTCGCGCTGGCGTGGGCGCTGCAGCGGGGTTACTCGGTCATTCCGTCCTCGACCAAGCGCGAGAATCTGGCCAGCAACCTGCTCGCCCAGGACCTGCACCTGGATGCCGATGACATGGCCGCGATCGCTGCACTTGACCGCAACGGCCGCGAAGTCGATCCGCCGGGCCTGGCCCCGGCCTGGGACTGAGGAGCCTGGCCATGGGCAGTGCGTTGGCGCGGCTGCAGGCCGGTGGTTTCAGCATCGGCATCGAAGCACCGCTGGACAATGACTGGACGCCGCTGGGCGAACAGGCACGACGCGCCGCACGACGCCTGCCCGGTGAACCGGACCTGCAGCGCCATGCGGAACTGGCACGGTTGGCCGACCGCCTCGGCTTCCGTGCGCTGTGGGTACGCGACGTGCCGGTGTACGACCCGGCCTTCGGCGATGCGGCGCAGGTGTTCGAGGTATTCAGTTACCTCGGCTACCTGGCCGGCATCACCAATGACATCCTGCTGGGCACCGGTGCGGTGGTGCTGCCGATCCGTGAGCCGTTGCTGACGCTGAAGTCGGCGCGCAGCGTGCAGCGGCTCAGCGGCGACCGCCTGTTGCTGGGCGTGGCCAGTGGCGACCGCCCGGTGGAGTACCCGCTGTTCGGCCGCGACTTCGACAGCCGTGGCAGCCGTTTCCGCGAGCAGATCGCATTGCTGCGCGAAGGCGCCGCCGCGCACCTGCCGCAGGGCCTGGACGTACTGCCCGCCGATGGCCCGGCCCTGCCGTTGTTCGTGGCCGGCCTGGCCCAGCAGCAACCAGCGTGGATCGGCCAGCACATGGATGGCTGCCTGGCCTACCCGGGCACGCCGCAGGACCATGTACAACGCGTGGCGGCCTGGCGCGCCGTGGCCGGCAACAAGCCCTATGCCAGCTTCATCCACCTGGACCTGGTGGCCGATGCCGATGCCCCCCTGCAGCGCTGGCGCTTCGGCCTGCGTGGCGGCCGCAACGCCCTGCTGGCCGAGCTGCACGCCATGCAGGCGGCCGGTGTCGACCACATCGGCCTGCAGTTCCGCCGCAACGAACGGCCGTTGGCCGAGACCTTCCACGAAATCGCCGAGTACGTGCTGCCGCACTTCCCGGCCCATGCCGGCGCCACCGCGACGGCCTGACAGTTACCGGAGCTTTGCCATGAAGATGAAGACCCTGGCCGCGCTTGCGCTGGCCACCCTGCCGCTTTCCTTCCAGGCCACCGCCGAGGAGTGGTATCCCTCTGCCTACGGCGCCAATGACGAGATCGGCGCGGCCAACCTGCTCACCGCTGACGTGGTCAAGCACGCGGTCTCGCTGGTCAGGACCGGCAAGACCTATCCGCTGGCGGTGCCGGTGGACAAGAACCTGCCCGCGTTCCGCCACCGCAGCTTCCGCCTGTACAACGTGCAGGTCGGCCAGCAGGCCGGCAAGTCGCTGGGCCCCAACAAGTTGACCTTCAACGATGAACTGGTGAACGCCTGGACCGGCGTTGGCACCCAGCTCAACGGCATCGGCCATATCGGCATCGACAACGTCTACTACAACGGCAACAAGGCTGCTGACTTCGTCACCGTGGACGGCGTGCGCAAGCTCGGCGTCGAGAAGGTGCCGCCGATGGTCACCCGCGGCGTCGTGCTGGACATGACCGCGTACTACGGCAAGGCGATCGTGCCCGGCGGCACCGAGTTCACCGTGGCCGACATCCAGGCCGTGCTGAAGAAGCAGGGACTGAGCCTGCGCAAGGGCGATGTGGTGCTGTTCAACACCGGTTGGCTGGAACTGATCGGCAAGGACAACACGCAGTTCCTGGAAGTGGAGCCGGGTATCGGCATGGAGGCCGCGAAGTGGCTGGCCGACCAGGGCATCGTCGCCTTCGGTGGCGACACCTGGGCCTCGGAGGTCTACCCGAACCCGAACGGTGCCGAGGAGTTCCCGATCAACCAGTACATGCTGGCCAAGCGCGGCATCTACAACCTGGAGCTGATCGACAGCCGTGCCCTGGTGCGCGACAAGGCCTGGGAATTCCTGTTCGTGCTCGGCCAGCCGCTCTACGTCGGCTCGACCCAGGTCAACATCAACCCGGTGGCGATACGATGAACACTGCCCCCGCCTTGCCGTTGTTCGCCGGCCGCCGCTTCCGCGTCAGCTATGACGGGCTGGCCGCCGACAATGTCTACAGCGCCGATGGCCGCCACGTGCAGTACGCCATCGTCTCCGGCGCCTATGCCGGTGCGCAGGGCGAAGCCGCCTGCGAGTGGCAGCAGATCAGCGAAGGGGTCTATGCCATTTCGTGGCAGGAAGCCGATGGCGCAACGGTCGTGCATGTCGATGACTTCGTCGGCGGGCGTTCACTGGCCTGGTTCACCGCCACCGATGGCAGTTTCCATCGCATGCAGGGGCCGTTGGCAGCACTGTGATGCCGGCCAGCGGCCGGCGCTACCCCCTGCGGCCGGACAGCTTCGCGTGCCGCTCCGGTAGTGCCGGCCGCTGGCCGGCAACCCCGGTCTGCTCGAACACCCCGGCCACCCAGTCGATGAACACCCGCAAGCGTGGCGACGGCGTGCGGTTGCGCGGGTAGACCAGGCTCAACGGGCTTGCCGTCGGCGGCGTCTCAGGCAACAGCTCGACCAGCTGCCCGCGCGCGATATACGGGTCCATCCGGTAGCGCGGTGCCTGGATGATGCCCAGGCCCGCCAACGCGGCCCCAAGGAATGCATCCGCGCCGGAAACACGCACCCGCGCCTGCAGCGGCACGTAGCGCACCTGTCCCGCCTGCTGGAACTCCAGGGGGATCAGCTGGCCGGTGGCGCTGGAGCGGTAGCCGATCATCTGATGGCCTTGCTCCAGCGATTCAATGGTATCGGGCAGGCCGTGCGCCTGCACATAACCCGGCGCGGCCACCGTGACCTCGCGCAGCATCGTCAACCGGCGCGCCGCCAGATCGCTGTCGGCCAGCGTCCCCACCCGCAGCGCCGCATCCACGCCTTCGCGCAGCAGGTCGACATAGCGGTCGCCTTCACTGACGTCCAGCTCGATCTCCGGGTAGCGCTGCAGGAATTCCGGCAGGTGCGGAAACAGCAGGTGCCGGCCCAGCGTGCCATGCACTTCAATGCGCAGCGGCCCGCGTGGCGGGGCATCACGGAACGCAGCCTCGGCATCGTCCATGTCGGCGATCAGGCGCAGGCAACGGCCATAGAAGGCCTCGCCTTCCAGGGTCGGCACCACCAGCCGGGTGGTCCGGTGCAGCAGGCGCACGCCCAGCCGCTGTTCCAGCGCCTTGATCGCGTCGGTCACCGTGGCCCGCGGCAGGCCCAGGTCCTCGGAAGCCCGGGTGAAGCTGCGGCGCTCGACGATACGGACGAAGGCGCGCATGGCCGTGAAACGATCCATTGTTCGGCTGTCCGGATGATGTTGACGGATTATGCAGGATTATTCGAAAGGACAATCTCGCGAAGATGGCCCTGTGCCACTTCGGCGCGCCCCAGTGGAAGCCACCATGACCCTCTCCCCCGCCCGCTCTGTCGCCCTGGTCACCGGCGGCTCCCGTGGCATCGGCGCCGCCATCTCCCGCCGCCTGGCCGCTGAAGGCCACGCGGTCGCGATCAACTATGCGGGCCGCCGCGACGACGCCGAAGCATTGGCGGCCGAACTCAGCGCGGCCGGCGCGCAGGCCATCGCGCTGCAGGCCGATGTCGCCGATCCGCAGGCGGTGCGGCAGCTGTTCGATGCCATCGAGGCGCGCTTCGGCGGTATAGACGTAGTGGTGAACAGTGCCGGCGTGTTGCAGCTGGCACCATTGGCCGATACCGACGACGCCCTGTTCGAGAGGGTGATCGGGATCAACCTGAAAGGCGCCTTCAACGTGCTGCGCGAGAGCGCGCGACGGGTGCGCGACGGTGGCCGCCTGATCACCCTGTCCACCAGCGTGGTTGGCATCAAGCTGGAGAACTACAGCGTGTATGCCGCCAGCAAGGCGGCGGTGGAGACGATGGGCGCGATCCTCAGCAAGGAGCTGCGCGGGCGCAACATCACCGTGAATGCAGTGGCGCCCGGCCCGACCGCCACCGACCTGTTCCTGGACGGCAAGTCGCCGGAACTGATCGAGCGGCTGGCGAAGATGAACCCCTTGGAGCGGCTGGGTACGCCGGAGGACATCGCCGGTGCGGTTGCCTTCCTGGCCGGTGCCGATGGCGGATGGATCAACGGCCAGGTGCTGCGCGCCAATGGCGGGATGGTGTAGTTCGCGGCCATCGCACACCGGTAGTCGCCCACCTTGGTGGGCGCTTCGCCGTCTGCCAACCAAGGTTGGCCTCTACCGGGCGGAGAGCCGGATATCGCCGTCAGCCCGTGCGGGCCTCGCGGCGGTGATGCACCCAGTAGTACAGCGTGGGCAGTACCAGCAGGGTCAGCAGCATCGCCGACAGCAGGCCACCGATCACCACCACCGCCAGCGGCTTCTGGGTCTCGGCGCCAATGGCATGCGAGGTCGCCATCGGCAGCAGGCCGAACATCGCCAGCAGTGCGGTCATCAGCACCGTGCGCAGGCGCTGCAGCGAGCCCTGCACCACCGACTGCAGCAGGTCCATGCCCTGCTCGCGCAGCTGGGCGAAGCGGCTGAGCATCACCACCCCGTTCAAGACCGCCTGCCCGAACAACGCGATGAAGCCGATCGCCGCCGACACCGACAGTGGAATCCCAGTCAACCACAGGGCGAGAATGCCGCCGATCATCGCCAGTGGCACGTTGGCCAGGATCAGCGCGGCGCTGCTGATGTCCTTGAAGGCATCGAACAGCAACACGAAGATGATCAGCACCGACAGCGGGATCACCCAGCCCAGCCGTTTCATCGCACGTTGCTGGTTCTCGAACTCCCCGGACCATTCCAGCCGGTAGCCTTCCGGCAACTGCACGCTGGCATCCACGCGCTTGCGCATGTCGGCCACCACGCTACCCATGTCACGCCCGGCGATGAAGATGCTCACCGCCTTGACCCGCTGTGCGTTCTCGCGCGAGATGTTGATCGCGCCGCTGGCCATGCGGAAGTCGGCCACCTCGGACAACGTCACCGTGTGGCCATCGCCGATGCCGACCGGCACCGTGCGCAGCCGTTGCAGGTCACGGTCGGCATCGTCCAGGCGCAGCGTGATCGGGAACCTGCGGTCACCCTCCCACAACTCGCCGACCTGGCGCCCGCCCAGTGCGGTCTCGATCACCTCGTCGATGTCGCGCACGTTCAAGCCATAGCGCGCAGCACGGTCGCGGTCGATCTCGATCTGCAGCTGCGGCAGTGAGCCGTCACGGTCGATGAAGGCACTCTCTACGCCCTCTACGCCACGTACCTGTCCGAGGATTGCCTGCGCCTGCTGGTTCAACACGTCCAGATCCGAGCCACTGACCTTGATCACCACCTGGCCCTTGATCTGCGAGATGCTCTCCAGGATGTTGTCGCGCACCGGCTGCGAGATCGAGAACTCCGGCCCTGGAATGCGCTGCTCCAGCGTGCGCTGCAGGTCGCTGACCAGCTGCCGCTTGTCCACCCCCTTCGGCCATTCCTTCTCCGGCTTCAACGCCACCAGCGCCTCGATCTGGTTGGCGCCCTTGGCATCGGAGCCGTCTTCGGGGCGCCCCAGCTTGGCCACCACCGTCGATACCTGCGGGAAGGTGCCGACCAGCTCACGGATGCGCCGCGACTGCTGCTGCGCCTCGGCCAGGCTGGTGCTGGGGTCAAGCGTGGCGGTCAGCCAGATCGAGCCCTCGTCCAGCTCCGGCAGGAACTCCGAACCCAGCCGGGTGCCCAGCGCGAGCGTGCCGGCCAGCAGCGCGACCGCGGTCAGTACCACCGCACGCGGGCGGGCCAGAGCGCGCTCCAGGATCGGCCGGTACCAGCCGGTCAGGCGGTCCATCAGCGGATTGCCGTCGCGCATGCGGTCGCGCCGCAGCCACCAGTAGCAGAACAACGGCACCACGGTCAGCGCCAGGATCAACGCACCGATCAGGGCCGAGGTCACCGAGTACGCCATCGGCGCGAACATGCGGCCTTCCTGGCGCTGCAGGGTGAAGATCGGGATGTGTGCGGCGATGATGATCAACATCGAAAAAAACGTCGGCCGCCCCACTTCCGATGCGGCTGAAAGAATGGTCGAGAACCGTGTCTTCCGGTCGGCCGCAGGGGGCAGCTTCGACAATCGCGAGACGATGTGCTCGGTCACGATCACCGCGCCGTCGATGATGATGCCGAAGTCCATCGCACCCAACGACAGCAGGTTGGCCGGCACGCCCCACAGGTGCAGGCCAAGGAAGGTCGACAGCAGCGCAAGCGGCATCATCGCCGCCACGATCAGTGCGGCGCGGGCGTTGTACAGGAACAGCCACAGCACCAGGAACACCAGCACCGCGCCTTCAAGCAGGTTGCTGAAGACGGTTTTCAGCGTGGTCGAGACCAGCCACGAGCGGTCGTAGAACGGCTCGATGCTGACCCCGTGCGGCAGCTGGTTGGCCTCGATCTCGGCGATGCGCGCATGCAGGGCGTCGAGCACGTCGGACGGATTCTCGCCCTTGCGCATCAGCACCATGCCGAACACCGCATCGTCATTGCCGTCCTGGCCGACCAGGCCCTGCCGGGGCAGGCCGGTGTCGGCGATGCCGGCCAGGTCACGCACCAGGATTGGCGTGCCCCCGCGCTGCGCCACCACCACGTTGCCGATGTCGGACGGCGAACGCATCAGGCCCACACCGCGGATCAGGAACTGCTGCTGGCCACGCTCGACGTAGCCGCCGCCCGCATTCGAGCTGCCCTTTTCCAGGGCCTCGGCGAATTCACCCAGGCTGATGCCGCGGTCGCGGAGCTTGTCCAGGTCCGGCTTGACCTGGAACGTGCGCGCGAAGCCGCCGAAGCTGATCACATCGGCCACCCCGGGTACGGTGCGCAGACTGCGCTCCATCGTCCATTCCTGCACGGTGCGCAGCTGGGTTGGCGTCATGTGCGGGCCTTTCAGCACATAGCGGTAGATCTCGCCTACCGCCGAGCTCATCGCCTCCAGTTCCGGGGTCACCCCTTCCGGCAGCTCCACGCCCTGCAGGCGCTCCAGCACCTGCTGGCGCGCGAAATAGTCGTCGGCCTTGTCGTCGAAGGTCAGGATGATCATCGACAGGCCGAACTGGGTATGCGAGAACACCCGCACCGAATGCGGAATGCCGGACAAGGCCACTTCCAGCGGCATCGTCACTTCGCGTTCCACCTCTTCGGCCGCGCGCCCGGGGTGCAGCGATACCACTGTCACCTGTGTATCGGACACATCCGGAAAGGCCTCGACTGGCAGCACGCGGAACGCGGCAATGCCAGCGCCGATGAACAACAGCAGCGCCAGCATCACCATCAAGGGCTGGCGCAGGCAATAGGCAATCAGGCGATCGATCATGGCGCGGCGTGCCCCGTGCCGGCGCTGGCGGCGGCTGGCGCGCTGTCGACCAGCTGCTGCAACAGCAGGCCGCCCTCGACCACCACCCTGCTGCCAACCGCCAGGCCGTCACGCACCCACAGCCGGCCATCGCCCAGTTCCTCGGCATGCACGGCATGGCGCACGTAGCGTCCCTTGTCCTCCTCCACGAACACCACCTGCTTGCCTTCGATCAGCAGCACGGCCGCATCGGGCAGCGAGACACCGCCGTCGGCCGGCAACGCCACCTGGGCGCGCACGTACTGCCCCGCCTTGAAGCCGCGTGTGCGGTTGTCCAGCTCGGCGCGCGCCTGCACCACGCGCCGTTCGCTGTCGACGAAGTCATCCACGTGCTGCAGGGTCGCCTGCAGCAGTTGGCCATCGGCACCAGGTACGCTCACCTGCATGCCCGCCTTCATGCGTCCGGCCAGGCTCTCGGGAACATCCAGCAGCAACCACAGGCGGTCCGGATCGCCAATCACCGCCAATGGCTGTTCGCTGTCCGGGCTGACCGCCATGCCCGGGCTCATCCGCCGCTCCACCAGCACGCCATCAATGGGCGCGCGCAGCGGCAGGCGCTGGTCGACGCGCTGGCCGTTGCCATATGCCTTGGCGAAGGCGGTTGCACGCGCATGATCGGCCTGGCTGCCGGCGAAGTTGGCCTCGGCCTCGTCCAGTTCGCGGCCCGACGCCACACCCGCCGCATGCAGCTCGCGGGTGCGCTCCAGCTCCTTGCGCGCCTGCTGCAGCTCGGCGCGGCCACGCACGCCCTCCGCCTGGGCCTGGCCGAACTCGGGCGAGGTGATCCAGGCAATCAATTGGCCGGCCTTCACTTTCTGGCCCGGCTGCGCCTCGATGCGCGCCACCTGCCCCGGCAACGGCGTGCGCAGTGCACTGGAACGGGTCTCGTCCCAGACCACCCGGCCCGGCAGCTGCAGGCTGGCGCTGGCGCCGGCGGTCACCGCCTCGCTGCGCAGCACGTCCAGCTGGCGGCTGCCGGCAGGAAACTGGATCTGGCCGGCACTGATCTGCGGCGCATCCTCAGTGTAGGACGCCGGCTCACGGCCGCAGCCGACCAGCAGGGCCAGCGCCAGCAAGGCCGGCAGCACGCCGTGTCGCGCCCGCGGGCGATGGGCGACGGGGGACTTCATCGGGACTCTCCTTCAGCAACGGATGTGGCCGCTTCCCAGCGCGCCAGGGCAATGGCATGGTCGACGCGCGCATCGATCAGCGCGGCCTCGAAGTCGCGCCAGCTGCGGCGCGCATCCAGCAGATCGGTCAGGCTGGCGGCGCCGCGCCGGTACGCCAGTTCGATGCCCTGCACCGCCTTGCGTGCGGCGTCGGACTGCAGTCCCTCATAGTCGCTGCGGCGCCGTGCGGCGGACTGCGCGCTGGCCTGCAGGTGGTCCAGCTCGGCGCGTGCTTCGCGCTGCAGTACCTGCAGCTCCAGCGCGGCGCTGTCACGGTCGGCCTCGGCACGCTGGATCGCGCCGCGTGCACGTGACGGGCCACCGAGCGGAATGGTCAATGACACACCCCAGGTGACGCCGCTGATGTCGGTCGGCTCGCGCTCGGCCTCCACACCCAGCTGGATGTCGCGATGGCGCTCACTGCGCGCCAGTGCCACACCGGCGTCGGCCGCGGCCAGGCGCGAACGTGCCGCGCGCAGATCGGCACGCTGCTGCGGGTCGAACGCACGCGTATCCACCCTGCCCGCGGGGTCTGGCCACGGATCATCGGCGCTGAGGTCATGGCTGTCGTCGCGGCCGAGCAGCAGCCCCAGCGCATGCCGTGCATCGCGCAGATCCAGGGCCGCCTCGCGCGCCGCGTCGGCTACGGCGAGATCGTCCACCGCCAGCCGCGCGCGATCCACCGGTGCCATCGCCCCTGTCGCGACCTGCTTGTCCGCCGCCGCCATCTGCTCGGCCGAACTCTGCCGGTTGGCATCAGCAATCCGCGCCCGCTCCTGGGCGCCCTTCAGGCCGAAATAGGTTTCATGCAGCGCCACCTGCTGGCGACGCCGCGCATCGAGCATCTCCAGCCCGGCCACTTCCAGCAGCGCGTCGGCCTGGCGGATGCGCAGTGCGCGCTTGCCACCACGTTCCCAGGTCCAGCCCAGGCCCACGGTGCTGTCCACCCGCTTGTCCTGCCAGCGCCCAGGGCCGATACCATGCTTGGGGCTGATCTTGCTGGTGCCGATCGACAGCTCGGTGGCCGGGCGCAATGCCGCCGTCTGCGCATCGCCCTGCACACCGCGCAGCTCCAGTGCCGCCGCGCGCAGGTCCGGGTTGTGTGCTTCCATTGCGCGCTGCGCTTCCTGCAGGGACAGCGCCGAAGCCGCAGGCGCGCACAGAAGCGTGGCCAGCACGGCCGCAAGACGAGAGGAGAAATTCATGCACGTCACGGTAAGGTGATGCACTTGCGCCAAACTTGCCCCAACCTTGCACGAAGCTTGCAATGCGAATCCTGCTGATCGAAGACGACGCCGCTCTGGCCGATGGACTGATCCGCGCCCTGCAGGGTGCCGGTCATCTGTGCGACCACCTCTCGCGTGGACTGCACGCGCCGGCGGCATTGGCCAGCGCACCGTATGACGTGATGGTGCTGGACCTTTCATTGCCCGACGTCGATGGCCTGGACCTGCTCTCGCGCCTGCGCAACGACGGCGCCACCCTGCCGGTGCTGATCCTGACCGCACGCGATGGTGTGGAGGACCGCATCCTCGGCCTCGACCGCGGTGGCGACGATTACCTGGCCAAGCCGTTCGCACTCGGTGAGCTGGAAGCCCGCCTGCGTGCACTGTCGCGCCGCCGCAGCGATGCACCGGCGCAGAAGCGATTGGGCCGGTTGTGCTTCGACAGCATCCGCAATGAAGTGCAGGTTGAAGGCCAGCGCATCGAGTTGACCGCGCGCGAGCTGTCGCTGGTCGAGGCACTGATGCAGCATCCCGGCCGCACGGTTACCAAGCAGCGCTTGTTCGATGCGCTGTACAGCTGGGACCACGAGGCCAACCTGTCGGTGATCGAGGTGCATGTCAGCCGCCTGCGCCGCAAACTGGAACAGGCGCGCGCCGGCGTCGGCATCCGCATGCTGCGTGGGCTTGGATACCGGCTGGAGGCCGTGGGTGACTGAGCGCGTGCACAGCCTGCGTGGCCTGCTGCTCAGGCGCCTGTGGCTGCCGCTGCTGGTGCTGCTGCTGTGCAGCGCAGTGGGTTCATTTGCGCTGGCCCGGTTCTATGCCGGCCAGGTCTACGACCGCTGGCTGCTGGATTCAGCGATGTCGTTGTCCGAACTGGTGACGGTGCAGGATGGTCGCGCTTCGATCGAGATCACCCCAGCCGTCTCGCGCATGTTCAGCTGGGACACCGCCGACGAAGTGCATGGCGAGGTGGTCGATGCCGAGGGTGGGCGTCTGTATGGCGACCTGCCCGAAGCCCTGCCCCGCCCCGCAATCGCAGCGGGAAATGATGACGACGCCATCTACTACGATGCACGTGTGCGTGGTCAGGCCGTGCGCATGGTCGAGGTGGTGGTCAGCGCCGGACCGGGCCATGACATCCGGCTGCGCGTGGCTGAGACGCTTCGCAAACGCCACCGGCTGGAGCGCAAGCTGCTGCTGACCAGCGTTCCCTTCCAGGCCGCGATCCTGGCACTGGCGGCGTGGCTGGCCTGGTCCGGTACAGGCGCTGCCGCTCGCCATGCCAACCTGGTTGCGCGGAAGCTGGCCAGCCCGCGGCCGGATCCGTTGGCACCGTTGGACCCCGCGCAGGAGGCGCCGCGCGAACTTTGGCCGGCGGTAGAGGCCTACAACGCGCTGCTGCAGCGTCTGGATGCGATGCAGGATGCGCAGCGGCGCTTTGTCAGCAATGCCGCGCACCAGCTGCGCACACCGCTGGCAGCGATGCAGGTGGAGCTGGAGAGTTCATTGCGCCAGCACGACCCGCAGGCCCAGCAGCTGGCGCTGTCCGGCACGCTGGCCGGGCTGGCCCGCTTGCAGCATCTGGTCAACCAGCTGCTGATGCTCAGCCGCTCGGAAGATCCGCATGGCAGCGCACTGCCACTGCAACCGATGGACCTGGCTGCGTTGGCACGCGGGGTGGTGGAGCGCTACGCCGACCGTGCGTTGGCGGCGGGCGTTGACCTGGGCTACGAGGGGCCAGACGACGGCGTGCAGGTGCAGGGCGATCCGCAGCTGCTGCGCGAAGCGTTGGGCAACCTGCTGGACAACGCGCTGCGCTACGGTGCCGTGCCCGGCGTAATCACCCTCGGCGTTCGGCAGGAGGCCGAAGGCGTGCAGGCATGGGTTGACGATGACGGCGCCGGCATTGCCGAAGCCGAACGCACGCGCGTCACGGAACGCTTCTACCGGGCCAGCAGCGAAGGCGATGGCTGCGGGCTGGGGTTGGCGATTGTGGCCGAGATCGCGCAGCGACATGGCGCGATCCTGATGATTGATACCGCCCCGATCGGTGGCGCGCGGGTGGGGTTGCGGTTCCGTTTCCGCTGACCTCCCGCGTGCCAACCAAGGTTGGCACCTACCAGGTGCGGGGCAATGGCGGCGGCAGGACGGCGCCGCCCCGCATCACCGGCTCATCGAGTACGGCGCCTGCGCGCCCTGCCCCGGCCAGTCCTTGTTCGGCTCGGCCTGCATGCTGAAGCGCAGCTCGCCACCGGCCAGGATCTCGTCGTGGCGCAGGAAGGTGCGCTGCAGCGGCTTGCCGTTGAGGCTCACGCTGCCCACATAGGTGTGCCTGTCATCCAGGCCATCGGCCACGATGGTGAACGTCTTGCCGTTGGGCAGGCGCATCGCGGTCTTCGGCAGGAACGGGCGACCCAGGATGTACTCGCCCGAGCCCGGTGCCACCGGGTAGAAGCCCAGCGCGGTGAACACATACCACGCCGACATCTGGCCGACGTCATCGTTGCCGGCCAAGCCATCCGGACGGTCGGCGTACTGGGTGTCCATGATCTGCTTCAGGCGCGCCTGGGTGCGCCACGGCTGGCCAGCGTACGAGTACAGGTAGGCCACATGGTGGCTGGGTTCGTTGCCATGTGCGTACCAGCCGATCAGCCCGGTGATGTCTTCCATGTGCTCGAAGATGGACGGATCCACCTTGGCGTTGAACACCTCGTCCAAGCGCGCGAGCAGCTTGTCGCTGCCACCGTGCGCTGCCGCCAGCCCGGCCACGTCCTGCGGCACATACCAGGAATACTGCCAAGCGTTGCCCTCGGTGTAGTCGGTTCCGTAGCCGCTGGCGCTGGGGTCGAACGGGGTGCGGAAACTGCCGTCGCGCTTGCGTGCGCGCATGAAGCCGGTGTCCTTGTCGAACGCATTGCGCCAGTTGGCCGCGCGCTTGTCGAAGGTCGCCGCGATATCGCCCTTGCCCATCGCCTGCGCCATGCGTGCGATGGTCCAGTCATCGAAGGCGTATTCCAGCGTCTTGCTGGCCGCTTCACCTTCCTCGTCGATCGGTACGTAGCCCAGCTCGCGGTACTGTGCGATACCGTCATAGGGGCCGTAATTGGCGGTCTCGACCATCGCCTTCAGCGCCTTGTCGGCGTCGAAGCCACGAATGCCCTTCACGTAGGCGTCGGCGATCACCGGCACGGCGTGGTAGCCGATCATGCACCAGTCTTCCAGGCCATGGAACGACCACACCGGCAGCATGCCGTAGGGGCTGTGCTCATGGTGGGCCAGCATCGAATTGACGAAGTCGCTGTTGCGCTTCTCCGGCTGCACCAGGGTCAGCAACGGGTGCAACGCACGGTAGGTATCCCACAGCGAGAAAGTCGAATAATTCGTGAAACCATCGGCCTTGTGCACGGCATTGTCCGAACCGCGATACTGGCCATCGGCATCCATGAACAGCGTCGGCCCCAACAGTGTGTGGTACAGCGCGGTATAGGCGCTGCGGCGAGCGTGCTCGGGTGCATCGATGTCGAGCACCGACAGCGCCTGCGTCCATTCCTGTTTCGCCTGCGCACGCACGCGGTCGAAATCGAAGTCGGCCACTTCCGCGTCGAGGTTGGCAATGGCGCCGGCCTCGCTGACCGGCGAGATGGCAACCTTGACCACCAGCGGTGCGTCCAGCTTGCCGAATGCGAAGGTACCGACCAGCTGACGGCCCTCGATCTGTGCGCGCTGGGACGGATCCTTCTCGCCCGGCGGCGGGAAGCCCTTGTAGACGATGTCCTGCTCGGTGTTGTGCAGCTCATGCCCGGCCAGCGGGCGCGAGAAGCGCATCGCGAAATACAGCTGGCGGCCCGGCGCCCAGCCGCGCGTCTCGCGGAAGCCGGTCACCGTGCCGTCGGCACGCACCCGCACCCGCGACCACAACACCTTGCCCGGGTAGTCGTACATGCTGGTGCGCATGTCCAGCAGCACCTTGGCGTCGGTGCCCTTGGGGAACGCATAGCGATGCACGCCCACGCGGGTACTGGTGGTCAGCTCGGCACGCACCTTGTAATCGTCCAACGTGACCGCGTAGTAGCCCGGCTCCGCTTTCTCGTCATCATGGCGGAAGCGGGAGGCATAGCCGCTGCGCGGCTTCTCGGGATCGCCACGCTCCAGGCCGGGACTGCCGGTGAACGGCATCAGCAGGATGTCGCCCAGATCGGAATGGCCAGTGCCGGAAAAATGGGTGTGCGAGAAGCCGACGATGCTGCTGTCGTCGTAGCGGTAGCCGGCCGCCCAACCGTAGGCCTTCTCGCGCGGCTGGATACGCGTATCCGGGCTGAGCTGGACCATGCCGAACGGTACCGTCGCACCCGGATAGGTGTGACCTTCCCCACCGGTGCCGATGAACGGGTCCACCGATGCATAGGCCTTGTCGGCGGCGGTTCTGGCAGGCGCGGCCGAAGCCAGGCCGGAAGCGAGCATCGCCGTGGCGGCGACAGCGATCAGGAGACGACGGTCCAGCGTGGGCATCGGCATTTGGATCGATTCAGGTGATAGCCGGATGCTAGCACCGGGCCTGTCACGCCGCATGCTGCAGTGCGACTGCCCCGCGTGCTGCGCCCGGTTCACTCCTCAATCGGGAAGCGCGCCCTGCAATGACATGAGGTCCGCGCTGTCCAGCGGCCTCACTACCCGCGCGACCTCGTCTCCATCGTGCAGCAGCACCACCGTCGGCCACAGCTTCACTTTGAACGCTCGGCCCAGGGGCCTGCCCTTGCCATCCTCGATCTTCCAGTGCGGCAGATCGTTCGCTTCGACAAAGGCCTGCAACGCGGGCTGCGCGGCCTGGCAGTGGCCACACCAGGGCGCGCCAAACTCGAGAAGCAGCCAGCCGACCTGCGCCTCCACATCCAAGCGGTCGGGCTCCGCCGACAGGTGATCGCGCATGAATGGCATCCGCGCTACGCCGCCAGCGCCTTCTGGATATCCGCCAACGGCGCGTTGGTCAGGTCCTTGGCGATGTCGCCCAGCAGGCGGGCCTGGGTTTCTTTGTGCAGCAGCGGACGGATGCGTCCCAGCGTGGTCGGATCAGCGATCAACACCAGGTGTGCATAGCGGTTCTTCAACGCATCCTCATTGAGCTGTTCCGCCACCTGCTTGGCGAACGTCGCCTCGTTGAGCTGGGATACCGACATGTCCTTCGGCACTGCACCCGCAGGCCCCTGCCCGGATACACCCTGCTCGCTGATGTCCTGCAGGCGCAGTTCGCCTTCCTGCTTCAAGGCCAGCTGGTGCTCGCTGCCGACATTGGTGAATACACGGGCCGAACCGCCATCGGCGACAACCACAAGCGTACCTTCGGGAATGCGACGGGTCATGCGATGCTCCTTCTCTGTTGCGTTCGCCCACAACGTAGAGGGCGGCATGTGAGCAGCACGACCAGATTCCGTTCAACGCACGTCATCATTGCTTTGCAGATGAACAGGCATCATGGAACACAGCGTGCAGACACCTGCGCTTCGCTGCACGCTCACGCGCGTGCCGTTATGATGAACGGATGATCGACACGACCCACTACGTGACGGGCGCACCTGTTACGTGGAAAGCACTGCCGACCGGCGCTCCGCTTGCCACGCATGTTCCTGCTCCGCCCATCCATCGCCTCGCGCTGGATCCTGGCGGATGACGCCCGCAGGCACTTCGCCTGCATCCCCCGCATCGCTGTGACTCCCGGCCGCTGACCGCGCGGCCGTCGTGATCCCGTTGCCGTGCTTCCGCCGAAACGGCGGTGCCACGCCGTGCGCGTGCATCCACGCATGCGGCCGTTTTCTCCATTTCAAACCTCCCAGGGAGCCCCCATGCAGGACACACCCGAGGCACATGCCCATTTCGGCTGGTTCAAGCGCCGCCGCCACCTGAAGGTCGATGAGATCACCGTCGTCGACACGCCCATGCTCAAGCGCGCCGTCGGTGCCGCCGCACTGGGCAATGCCATGGAGTGGTTCGACTTCGGTGTCTACGGCTACCTGGCCGTCACCATCGGCCAGGTGTTCTTCCCGTCCAGCAACCCCACCGCGCAGGTGATCGCTGCCTTCGCCACCTTTACCGTGGCGTTCCTGGTGCGTCCGCTCGGCGGCCTTGTGTTCGGCCCGCTCGGCGACCGTTATGGGCGCCAGAAAGTGCTGGCGTTCACCATGATCCTGATGGCGCTGGGCACGTTTGCGATCGGCCTGATTCCTTCCTACGAGCGCATCGGCATCTGGGCGCCGGTGCTGTTGCTGCTGGCGCGCGTGGTGCAGGGCTTCTCCACCGGTGGCGAGTACGGCGGTGCGGCCACCTTCATCGCCGAGTATTCCACCGACCGCAACCGTGGGTTGATGGGCAGCTGGCTGGAGTTCGGCACGCTGGGCGGCTACATCGCAGGCGCCGGTACCGTCACTGCGCTGCACATGCTGCTGAGCAGCGAGCAGATGCTGGACTGGGGCTGGCGCATTCCATTCCTGGTGGCCGGCCCGTTGGGCCTGCTCGGCCTGTACATGCGCATGAAGCTGGAGGAAACCCCGGCGTTCCGCGCGTTCGCCGAAGAAGCCGAGAAGCGCGAGCACGACCGGCCGGGGCTGGGCGCACTGTTCCAGGTGCATGGTCGCCAACTGCTGGTGTGCATGGGCCTGGTGCTGGTGTTCAACGTCACCGACTACATGCTGCTGACCTACATGCCCAGCTACCTCAGCGTCACCATGGGCTATGCCGAGAGCAAGGGCCTGCTGCTGATCATCATCGTGATGCTGGTGATGATGCCGTTGAACATCGTCGGTGGGTTGTTCAGTGACAGGCTGGGCCGCCGACCGATGATCATTGGTGCCTGCATCGCGCTGCTGGTGCTGGCGATTCCGTGCCTGCTGCTGGTCGGCAGCGGCAACGACGGGCTGATCTTCCTTGGCCTGATGCTGCTGGGCCTGGCACTGGTGTGCTTCACCAGTTCGATGCCGTCCACGCTGCCGGCGCTGTTCTATACGCCGGTGCGCTACAGCGCGCTGTCGATCGCATTCAACGTGTCGGTGTCGCTGTTCGGTGGCACCACGCCACTGGTGAGCGCGTGGCTGGTGGAACGTACCGGCGACCCGCTGGTGCCGGCCTATTACCTGATGGGCGCGGCGGTGATCGGGCTGGTGACCATGCTGTTCGTGAAGGAGACCGCCGGCCTGCCGCTGCGTGGCTCACCGCCGGCAGTGGGCAGCGACAGGGAAGCCGCTGCGTTGTTGAAGAGCGATGTGCCGGTAACGGTGGACCCGAGTCTGCCACCACTGCCGGAGGCTGCGGAGCCTGAGCAGGTGAAGCCGGCCTGAGGCTGGCCGCAGAACGCGGTCCCCGCTTGGCGTGGACCTACGGGGCCAGTGGCGCCGGGCGAATACGCCCGGCACTCCCTGGCGCTATTTCCTGATGTGAGTCAGCTTCCCCGGCGTCCAACGCAGCGTCCATGTGTAGTTTCCGTCCGGCGGACAGACGTGGCGGTTCGGGCTCTTCCATTCGCAGACCGTCGCGCCGGCACTGACAGTGAAATCGACAACGATGCGATCACCCTGGATGCGGATGGCACGGATGGCGCCTGGAATCTGTTCAGCCGCGTCGTCAGCATAGCCATACCTGCGGATGGCGGCATAGTCCTCTGCTTCCACCGGCGACAGGCTGTCCGGGTTCTCCCGGCCGCGCGGATCGTTTGCCGTCAGCGCCGTCATCACCGCAACAACGTTGCTTTGGGCGAAGCTGCCGCCGGAATAGTCGGACGTGTAGAAATACACGACCTCGGCACGGCCATCACCATCGAGATCGGCAACAGCGGTCCAAACCGGGCGGAAGCCGGATTCAATGTCGCCGCCGGGAATCAGCCGCAGGTTGGCTTCGGCGGCGTGGAAGGCCTGCACCAGGCTGGGCGGCGATGGTCGCTTGGCTGCAGGCGACGCGGCCATCGTCGGCATGCAGGACAGCGCGAGCGCGGCAAGCACCAGGCAGATAGAACTGAAGCGGAACGTCGCAGGTCCGTGCATGTCATCCTCCTTGAGTGTGCGGTCAGTCTAACCGCAGCTCCGGTGGCAGTCGTACACGGCGCGGTTTCGCGCGATGTGTGAAAGGTATCCACATATGGCGTGGCTCTAATCCGAGGTGTTCAATTCCATCGCACGCATCACGATGGGCTTGGCCCAATCCGGCGTATGCAGCAGCTCGGCCACCGAGACCGGGTACTGCAGCTGGCCATGCGCCATTGCCAGCACCGGCAGCGGCTCGACGCAGCCGTCGGCGTCGGCGGGAGCGCTGTTGTCGTAGACATGCAGCTCGGCCAGGTGTGGCAGCAGGTCCAGCAGGTTCTCGCGCGCCGAATCGAAGCGGGCGTGGATCTTCTCCACCGGAATATCGTGGCCACCGGCCGCTACCCGCGCAGCGACGCGGGCGATGTGCAGCTCGACGCTGGACAGGCCGCAGAACCATACCGCCACATGATGCTGCTCACAGGCCTCGCGCAGCAGGCTTGGAATGGTGTTGCCGCCCAGCGTGGTCTCGAAGGCGAAGTCCGTGCCATCAGCCATGGCCTGGCGCAGGCGGCGGGTGCCTTCCTGCCAGGCCTCCGCATTGGCATCGGGCAGCGGCCAGCCGGCCTCCACCAGGCGCCGGGTGAACGAATCTGGGTTGAACCAGCCCAGCCCTTCGGCTTCCAGCCAGGTACCCAGCAGCGAACTCTTGCCGGCGCCATTGACGCCGGCAAGCACCAGGATCCGCCCCATCGGTCAGAGCGGACGGCCGAGGGTGACCTTGCGACCGCGGCGGATCGGCTGGCCCAGCACCTTGCCCAGCCCCTCCCCGCGCTGCAGGCTGGCCAGGGTCTGGTCAAACTCACCGCGCAGGCGCAGCAGTTCTTCGCTGCGCTCACCGGCATCGCCGCCAGCGGCCTTGGCCAGCAGTTCCTGGTAGGTGCGGATGTCCACGATCACCGCTTCGGGGTGGTTGTGGTTGGTGATGACCAGCGCCTGCTTCTCGCGCACGGTGCGCATCAGGCTCGGCCAGCCACGGGTCTTCACCGACGACGCGGGGGCCTTTTCGAGGCCAGGCAGATCCAGCGGCAGGGTCATGGCACGGCTCCAGACGGGGACAGTTGAGGCCATTATGCCCAATTTGGCCCAATTGGGAATAAATGGACTTTTACCTGCCGGAACCGCCCGCCGCCGCGCCGGGAGCATCAGTCTGCAGCAGGCTGTCTCGCTCGCGCAGCGGAAAGCGGATCCAGGCGTCCAGGCCCTGCGGGCCAAAGCGCAGCTCGCCGCTGCCGGCGAGTTCGTAGGGCACGCGCTGCTCGATCAGCGCCCGGCCAAGGCCACGCTGCCGGGGCTGCTCCCAGTCCTCCACTTCGGCATGGCGCTCGCACCAGTGCAGGCCCAGCCATGGCTGGCCGGCCTGAACCTGCAGATCCCAGGTCACCTCGATCCGGCCATCCTCATGGGTCAGTGCGCCATGCCGCAGGGCATTGCTCGCCAGCTCGTGGATCGCCAGGGACAGTACTTCGGCCGCCTTCGGCGGCAGCAGCACATCCTCGCCCTGCAGGCGGTAGGCCGCCGCTGCCGGCGTCTGCGCCGCGATCTCCTCATCGAGCATGCCACGCAGGCAGACCCCGGCATTGGCGCCGCGGGTCAGCAGGCTCTGCGTGCGCGCCAGCGACATCAGTCGCCCGCACAACCTTTCAGCGTATTCATCCACGCTGCTGACCGACTCGCGGGTCCGCCAGGCAATGGCATGGATGGTGGACATGATGTTGCGCACCCGGTGCTGCAGTTCGGCCAGCAATACAGACTGGCGCTCGGTGGCACGCTTGAGATCGTCGATGTCCACGGCGATGGCAAATACGCCGCTGACCTCACCGTCGCCATCGCGCAGGGGCGCGGCCGCGACCCGGGTCCAGCGCGCGCGCCCATCGTCATGCAGATACTGGAACTCCAGCCCCGGCACCACGGTCTCGCCGCGCATCGCACGGGCGATGGCGAAATCCTCCGGCCCGATGGCGCTGCCGTCCGCATGCCAGCCACGCCAGCGATGCAGGTTCACCTCATCCGTGGAGGGCACCTTGCCGCTGGGCAGGTAGGCACGCATCTGGTCGTTGGACAGCTGCAGGCGCCCCTCGGTGTCGACAATGCAGACGCCCACCGGCAGCACCTTGAAGGCCAATGCCAGGCGCCGGTCCGCCTCCCGCCGCTTCTGCTCTTCGCGCTCGCGTGCCGATTGGGCCACATGCGCCGCTGTGGTCTCGAACATGGTCACGAGCACGCCGTTGATGCGCCCTTCCTCGCCACGGATCGGGCTGTAGGTAATGGTGAACCAGACATCCTCCAACCGCCCGCGGCGCGCCAGGGGATAGAGTTTGTCCTCGTAGGTGATGGTTTCGCCCTGCCAGACGCGCTGGTAGATGGGCCCATTGATATGCCAGACCTCGGGCCAGCACTCGCGGGTCGGCTGGCCGAGCCCGCCGGGATGCTTGTCGGCCAGAATCTCGGCATAGCCATCGTTGTAGAGCTGCACCAGCTGCTCACCCCACAGCACGATCATCGGGAAACCATGGGCCAGCATCAGGTCGACGGTGGCGCGCAGGTGGGGCGGCCACTGTTCGCAGGCACCCAACGGCGTGGATGACCAGTCGTGGCGGGCGATGCGCGCGGCCATGCCATCGTGGCGCACATGCAGCTGCGGTGCAGGTGGCATCTGGCCACGCAGCTTGGCGGCGTGGATGTCTTCAGGACGGCGCGACATGCCGCGCAATCAGGCAATGCCCGCAGAGACCTGCGGCGCCGCCACCAGCGCGGCCAGCTGCTGCACCAGCGCTTCGATGTGATAAGGCTTGGTACAGCGCGGCGCGCTGGCAAAGCGGCTGGGCAGGTTGTCGTCGTAACCGGAGGTCAGCAGGAAGGGGATACCCGTCTCGGCCAGCCGATCGGCCAGCGGATAGACCTGCTCACCGCCCAGGTTGATGTCCAGCAATGCCACATCGATGGGATGGGTATCGACCAGCCGCCCCAGCGCCTGCAGGTCACCGGCAGGCCCCACCACCTGTGCGCCTTTCAGCTCCAGATAGTCGACCAGAAACATCGCGATGGCGAATTCATCCTCCGCCACCAGTACACGCAGCCCTTTCAGGCCCTCTGGTTTGTTGCCCGCTTCCAGCACGACCGGCGCTCCTCGATACACGCGGCCCAGCTCTGCCGCAACAGCCCAAGGATGCGCGAAACGGGCTACAAGAGCGCGTGATGATGAATGAAGATCGCGGCCACGGCGCGTTCACCGTGCAGCGCAGCGGCGCGTTCAGAAGGCCCGTTCCCATTTCAGGCTGAGCAGGCTGCGGTCGTGGCTGTACAGCCAGCCGACGTTGCTGTCGATGCGCGCGTAGCGCAGGCTCAGGCTGGGCACCAGCCCGGCCACCGCCAGGTGCATGCTGCGCACGACAGCAATCAGGTTCTGTTCGCTGTCCTCACGCCGCGCCTCCAGCAGCGGGCTCCACGCCTCGTAGTCGCGCTCGCGCAACGACACGAACACGGTGGCGGTGGTGCCCGTCCACTGGCGCGCCGCCCCCAGGCGCAGTCCACGCTGGCGGTAACCGTTGGCCGGATTGGCGGCGCGGCTGTCACTCAGGTCCAGCCCGGCAAAGAGGGTCCAGCGCGGGTTGAGCGCACGGAACCAGGTGGCATACACCGCGGCCAGCTCACCGTCGTAATTGCTGGCCAGGCCGCGCTGGCGATAGCGCTGGCGCTTCCAGTCGGCCTCCAGCCTGAGCAGGCTGCGCGCGTCCAATGCATATTGCCATTCGCCATGCAGCCCGCTGCCGCCCTGCAGGGCCCGGTTGCCCAGGCCCTGGTAGTCATAGCTCGGCGCGATCTGCAGGGTATGCCGAGCGCTGCGCCAGCTATAGCCCGCCTGCACGCTCGCATTGAGCTCGTTGTAGGCGCTGTGCCCGCGCCATGCCTGGCCGAACGCAAGCCCGCGCACATAGACGCCGTGATGACCGGCCAGTGCCCAGCGACGCTCCAGGTTGCCGTCGTAGTCCAGGCCCATGGCGCGCTGGGCATCGGGAAGATTGCGCTGGATGATGCAGGTGTCGCCCACTCCGAACAGGCAGGTGCGGCTGGCCGAGCTGCGGTTGATGTTGTCGCTCCATGCCGGGCCGGCTGCCAGCGCTCCTTTCCAACGCCTGCGCGCCTGCAGTGCGGCCAGGTAGGCGTCCACCCGACCGCGTACACCTGCGGTAGTGGGGTCGTCGGCATTGATGCCACCGGCGATGGCCGTGAACAACGCCTCCGCATCGCGGTCGCGCTGGTCCTCGGCATGGACACGTGCAAGCTCAAGGCGGGCCGGCAGGAAATCCGGCTGCGCCGCCAGCAGTGCTTCGTACTCGTTGGCCGCGCGGTGGTGATTGCCGGCCACCCGCGCCAGGCCGCCCTGCGCGTAGTGGCGCAGCAACGGGTCGTGGCCGGGCAGTTCGATGTATTCGTCCAGGAAGCGCTGCGCTGCGCCCCATTGCTGATGCTGCAGCGACAGGTACAGCGCCTGGCCCAGATCGTCGACCGTGCGCTCCACGCGCAGGGTCTGGCCGTCGATGGTGATGGTCGGTCGCGCCGACTCGGCCTGCTGCAGGCGCTGCTGGTCCTGCTGCTGGTGGCGCAGCTCGCTGCCCTGCTCCAGCACACGACGAAGATCATCCTGCTGGGCGCGCACATCGGCAGCCGCCAGCAACAGGATCACAAGGAAGATGGGATGGCGCATGGTCGATCCGTGGCGGTGCATGCAGCGGGCCGAAGCAGGGACTGGCGGATCGCGGCTTGTCCCTGCCCTGCCCCGTCAGGGGCGTGGCAATCAGTTCTTGCTGCCGCCGAAGGCGGTGTCGTACTGGCTGTTGCCGGCGAAGGTGGCGATGCCGGCCAGGGTGGCGGCGTTGGCGCCGAAGAACTGGCCCTGGGTGGTGCCGTTGACGCTGCCATTGACGTTGGCCGAACCGGCGAACGATGCATCGGCACTGTTGATGTTGGCAACGATGGCCAGGGTCAGGCCATTGCCGGACAGCGCACCATCCAGGGTGCCGGCGCCGAAGTCGGCGTCGAAGGTGCCGCTCAGCAGGTTGCTGCCGTTGAACTTGTTCAGGCCGGCCACGGTGTAGGACGCCACGCCGGCGGGCAGCGTGGTGCCGGCGCGGTCGCCAACGAAGTAGACCTGGCGGTTGTTGAAGCCACCGGCGGCGCCATCCTTGGACCATTCGCCAAACCAGACATCACCACTGCCGACCTTGACGAAGTTGAAGTGGCCCATGCCGGCGTGGCTGCCCGGTGCGCCGGTGATCGGCATGGCCAGGGTACGTACCGTCACGCCATTGACGGTGGTGGGTGCCGAGTAGGCGCTCAGGCCCTGGAAGTCCACCGGCTTGGCCTGGGACACGGTACCGACACCGATGCCGGCCTTGCCAGCGCGGTGCGGGCCGCCATTGACCTGCGATTCGCCAACCGCCACGTACAGCTCGGCATCGGTCCTGGCACTGGCGGCACCGACGATATCGGCAGCATGCGCGGCACCGACCAGAGCCAGCGAGGCGGCAACGGCGAGCACCGAACGGGAGATCATTTTCATGGTATTGCTCCTTGGTTGAGGGAACTACGGGTACAACGCTTGAAGATGGGAGATCAGAAGCGCGCGGTGACGCCGAGCTTCAGGGTGCGACCCGGGGCTGGCAGCGTGGACCGCGTGGCTGGATCGACGTAGTAGCGGTTGCCGAGGTTGCTGCCGACCAGTTCGACGCTGGCATGCTCGTTGAAGCGCCAGCGCGCATAGGCATCGACGGTGGTGATGTTTCCCCAGGTGAACGGCACGTTCTGCCAGAGCAGGCCGCTGCCGCCGCTCAGCAGGCGGTCACGGTAGGCCTGCAGGTCAGGGTTCTCGTGCCGCTGGTAGTGCACGATGCGGCTGCCCAGCTCCAGGCGCTCATCGAACAGGCGCGTGCCCAGCGACCCGTTGATCGACAGCCTGGGAATGGCCTGGGTCAGCAGGTAGCCACCGACGAAACCATCCTGCACGCAGTTCGGAACCAGGCCGCGGTTCGCGTCCAGGAGCACCGCCGTGCTCTCGTCACACACCTCGTTTTCCAGCGTGCGGGTGATGCCCAGATCGGTGAAGAAGCGCCGGTTGTCGAAGCGGGCCTGCAGTTCGATACCACGGATGGTCTGCTTGTCGATGTTGTCGAACAGGAAGTTGCCATCGCGTTCGATCACGTCACGGGTCTTGTGCACGTAGTACGCCAGCTTGACGTCGGCATCGGCGGTGTTGCCGAACAGGGCCGACAGGTTGTGCACGTAGCCCACCTCGTAGTTGTAGGCGTGCTCGGGCTTGAGCGCATGCAGCGGATTGAGGCTGCCGGAGAAGGCGATGGTGCTTTCGAACATGCTCGGGAAGCGCACCGCTTCGCTGTAACGCACGTAGGCACGGGCGGCCGGGGACAGGTGTGCAGTGGCCGAGAAGGTCGGCAGCCAGGCATGGTCGCGGCGGCGGCTGTTGCGTCCATCGACCGGCTGCGACTGTACGCTGTTGCCGATGTTGCAGACCTGGTCGCTGCCGGCGAACACCGGATGCACGCCGGGAATGGCCGCCACTTCGCCATTGAGGCAGGGATTGCCGGCGCGGGTGTAGTTGCCATCGGCATCGGGCAGCCAGGGCCGCGTGTACCTGACCGGACGCGGCGTTTCGTACGGTGCCAGCAACGCACGGATGCTGTCATCGATGAACCAGCCCATGCCGCGCTTTTCCCATACGGCGCGGCGTGCTTCCAACGCGTCGATGCGGGCCTGCAGATTGGCGGGACGGGGCGGCAATTCGTTCACGGTGTACTGCGCTTCCTTGCCACCTACGCCCTTGGTGAGCAGCTCGGGGTGCGCCTCGAGGAAATCGTCGAAGGCCCAGTAGCGGCTGTAGCGCACGCCTGCATTGAGGGTGAGGAAGTCGACCGGCCGCCACTCCAGGGTCAGGTAGCCTTCACCCTCTTGGCGGCGCCCGGCGCGCGGGAACATGCGCCAGCCATCGGTGGTGCCGAAGTACGGATCGCGGGACCCCAGCTTCTCGTACTGCCAGTTGCCGCCCACGGTCAGGTCCAGGGTCGAATGCAGGGCGAAGCGGTTGCTCAGGATCAGGCCGGTGCGGTCATTGCGCGCGTTGGCCAGCGCGGTATTGCGCAGGATCGGGCTGGCGTCCGGATTCCATGCCGGATTACCCACTGCGAAGTTCGGGAAGCCGCCAGCGCTGTAGGTATCGCTTTCCGTTTCCGTGCGCCACAGGTTGGCGTACAGGTCCAGCCAACGACTGCCGGCGGGCTGGAAACGGTATTCCAGGTTCCACGCATCCGAATCGACCCGGCTGAGCGGCCACTGGATGCGGCCGTAGTCGGGGGCCGACAGGATGCGAGACGGCATGATCTCGCCGTAGTGCGACAGCGTGCGCCGCCAGGTCGCCTTCAACTGCTGGTCATCGTTGATCTGCCAGCTGCCTTTGACCAGCCAGGACTCCTGTTCGCTGGAGGTATTGGGCACTTCATCGCCGGGCTTGAAGTAGCGCGCCAGCGTGGTGATGTAGTCGATGCCCTGGTACTCGAACTGCTCCCGCTGGTCCTGTTCGTAGTAGGCGCTGCCCTGGGTCCCGGAGAAGTAGTTGCCGCGCTTGCGCCAGGCGTAGGCGGCCATCAGGTCGACGTTGTCGCCACGCACGCCCAGCGCCAGGCGCCAGGCCTGGTCCTCGCCATCGAAGGGATTGTTGCCACTGCGCGACTTCACCGGCACCACCAGGGTGCGGTCGTCGTAGGGTGAGTTCGGCGAGCCCTGCGGGAAACCCGGCACGGTGCGGTAATCCTCGCCGGTGTGCAGCCGCGGCAGGCGCGGTGCCACCGCATTGCTGCTGCCTTCGATCTTCAGCTCCCCGCCGAAGCGCTCGCCGGCAGCGACGATGTCATCGACGTCGATGGTCTTGATCACCAGCGCGCCACCGATCCCGCTGTGCACATCGCGCACCAGCCCTGGCCCCTTGATGACCTGGATGCCACCAATCAGGTTGGGATCGATGTAGTTGCGATTGCTGACGCCGTTGTAGCCACGCCAGACCGTGAGCGCCTGTTCGCCGCCGTCGATGCTGACCGGCACCCGCCCGGGCCCCTGGATGCCACGGATGTTGACGTCCAGCGCGCCGCTGTTGCGCGCATCGCCACTGAACACGCCGACCAGATCCTTGACCACGTCGGCCGGATTGGAGCCTCGGTAACGCTCCACCCGGTCGCGCCCCGAATACGCCGTGGTCAGGTCCAGCGCGAACACATCGTCGTAGCCACGCCGATCGCGGGCCTCCCCCCCTTCCGACTGAAGGCGACCGGCCACGTCCAGTGTTTCGGTCACCCGCACCCCTTCGCCCTCATCCGCCTCCGCTGCGGCCCGCAGGCTCCAGGTACCGTCCATGCCGCGCTGTGCACGCACGCCGCTGCCGCGCAACAGCTGCCGCAGCGCCTGCATCTGGCTGTACTCACCCTTCACTGCGCTGGAGCGGCGGCCTTCCACCAGGTCGCTGCGGAACACCACCTGCACATCGGCCTGGCGGCCAAAGGCGCGTACGGCATCAGCCAGCGGCTGCTCCGGAATGGTGTACTGCCGCACCGGCGCGACGATCGCCGGCTGCGCCTGCACGGCCGGCACCCAGGCCAGCGGCAGCAATGCGGTGGAAACAGCCAGGGCCAGAGCGGTGGCGCGACGATGACAGGCGGATGCCGTGGACGGCATGGACGGGAACTCCTCAAGCGTGGCGGAACCACGGGCACATCCGGTGCCGGCGGCATGTCTGGCTTGAGGAGAAACGGTGTTTCGCTCTGGCTATACCTCTATAGACAGCGGGGCACTGCAGTTGCCCACGGTTCTTTCATGTTTTTTTCATCTAGCGGGCCGTGCGCTGCGCCGCAGGCACCTCACCACAGCACCAGCGCGCCGCCGGGCAAGCGCTGCACGCGCAGTCCTGCCTGCGCGGCCACCGCATCGATGGCCGTCTCCGGTTGCTGCAGGTGGAACAGGCCACTGACCCGTACGCTTGCGCTCTGCCCGCCCAGTACCCAGACCGGAGCACGGCGGTAGCGCGCCAGATCGGCGATGGCCTGCGCGGCGGGCTGATCGTCGATCACTACCTCGCCACGCCGCCACGGCGCCATGGTCTCGGCATCTTCCAGCTGCATTGGCTGCAGCCAGCGACCGTCACGGAACACGCGTGACTGCCCCGCATGCAGGCGCTGTACGCTGCCATCGCCCGGACGCACGTCGATCACACCCTCGCTGACCTCGGTGGTGACCGTGGTATCCAGCATCGACACACTGAAGGCGGTACCGATGTCACGGACCAGGCCGCCCGCCGCCTCGACCTGGAACGGTCGCGCCTCATGGGCCACCTGGAACCAGGCTTGGCCGCGCAGCAGGCGCAGGTGCCGCTGCTGGCCATCGAACGCAACCGCCAGTGCGGTGCCCGCATCGAGCACGGCGGTGCTGCCGTCCTCCAATTGCACCACGCGCGGTGCATCGCTGCTGCGCAGGTCACTGCGTGCCAGCAGCAGCGCGTGTGGCGCAGCGGCAACCATCAGCACCACCCCCGCGGCACTGGCCAGCAGCCAGGGCAGGCGGCGGCGCGGTGCGATCGGGCGCAACCCCTGCCGATCTGCGGTCAGCCCGGGCAGCGCGGCCAGCACGTCGGGCCCGGCGGCATCCAACCCTTGCCAGAAGGCCTGCTGCTGGCGCCAGGCCAGCGCATGGCGCGGATCGGCCTGCAGCCAGCGCTGCAGGGCTCGTTGCTGGCGTTCCGGCAGCGGGCCTGCACTGCACTGGATCACCCAGCGCAACGCCTGCCTGGCCTGACGCGGCGAGGGTTCGGACGTGGTCATGGTTGTGGCCTGCCGCACCACGAACGGGTGCGCCTTCCTGTTGTGACAACGGCGGGCGCGATCTGCCCACGGCAATCGCCGCTCATCGATGCAGTCCCTGCTGGTGCTGCTGGATCAACAGCGCCGCGCGCAGCACGTGCTTGCCGACCAGGCTCTTGGAGATACCCAGCCGGGCGGCGATTTCGCGCTCGCTCAGGCCCAGGTAGCGGTTGAGCACGAAGCACTCACGCACCTGCGCCGGCAGCGCGAGGATGGTCCGGGTGATCTCGCGCAGTTGTGCCTGGTCCAGCGCCTGCGCCTCGCCGTCGTGGCCCGCCTCGGCCATGTCGAGGGCGTACTCGGCCATGGCACGCCGCTCGCGGGCGTCGGACTGGCTGCGGTTGAGCGCGTGATGGTAGGCCATCCGGTACAGATAGCCGCGCGGCTCCAGGATGGGCGGATCGCCGGGCACGCTGCTGGCCTTCAGGTACAGGTTCTGCAGGGTGTCCTCGGTACTGGCCGGGTCGAGATAGCGCGCGATGAAGCGAGACAACGCACGGCGCTCGCGGATCAGCAGCTCGACCAGCGCCAGGGCATTGGGAGACATAGGTGCCAAGGCCGGACCGGGGAATGATGGGCGTGATGGCGACGGTCCGGACGTGGATTGTGGGCTGCACGGCCGCAGGCGGCAAGCGAAGGCCCGTCGCGCGGCACCAGGATCATCCACGCATGGCGTGGATCTACCAGGCGGTGGCGGATCCAGTAGATCCACGCCATGCGTGGATGGAAGAGCTAGGGTTCCTCCAGCGCCTCGAAGCGTTCGGCGAGGTAATCGATCAGTGCACGCACCGCCGGCAACAGGCCGCGTCGCGACGGGAACACCGCGTGCACGATGCCGTGCTTGGGCACCCACTCCGGCAGCACCGGCACCAGCGCGCCACTGGCCAGTTCGTCACTGATCATCATCCGCGGCAGCATCAGCAACCCCACCCCGGCCACCGCAGCGGTGCGCAACGCGATCATGTCATCGCTGACCAGCCGCGGGCGATGATGCACGCTGGCCAGCACGTCGCCCGGCCCGGTGTATTCCCATACATGCTGCTGGCTGGGCGATGCCAGATCGACGGTCGGCATCATCGCCAGGTCGGCCGGCACCTGCGGCGTGCCCAGCCGCTGCAGCAGCGCCGGACTGGCACTGGTACACCAGACCCGACGCGCCAGCACGCGTACCACCAGGTCGCTGTCCTCCAGTGGCGGCGGCCGCACGCGGATCGCCACGTCCACACCCTCGCCCACCACGTCGACGCGCCGGTTGGTGGCGTCCAGCTGCACCGTCACCTGCGGGTGCTGGGCCAGGAAGTCGGCCAGCATCGTGCCGATGCGCGCATGCAGGATCGCGATCGGGCACGCCAGACGGATCGTGCCGCGCGGCTCGGCGCGCGACATCGCAATCGCTTCTTCGGCCGCTTCGGCTTCGACCAGCATCGCCTTGCAGTGGCGGTAGTAGTCCTGGCCAACCTCGGTGACCGAGAAACGCCGGGTCGAGCGCTGGATCAGGCGCACGCCCAACCGTTCCTCCAGCAGCGCGATGCGCCGGCTCAGTTTCGACTTCGGCATGGCCAGCGCCCGGCCGGCCTGCGAGAAGCCGCCGTGCTCGACCACCATGGCGAAGTAGAACAGGTCGTTGAGGTCGCAACGGCGGATATCAGCGATGAACACGGGGCGATCTCCTGTGGCGCAAGGCGCGCACCCATTGTTCACCAGATAGGACTATGACGGCAAATATTAGCGTCTACCGGCCCAATTGTCGCGGCGATATCGTCTCCTGCAACGAAGAACAGCGGCCGGCAGCCCCGGCCAGGAGATCGCCATGAAGCGTGTCACCGGTACCTACAGCGCCCCGCGCCCGCACTGGGTGGGCGACGGATTCCCCGCCCGCTCGATGTTTTCCTACAACACCCACGGCCAGCACCTGAGCCCGTTCCTGCTGCTGGACTACGCCGGCCCTTATACCTTCGCCCCCAGCGATACCCCGCGCGGGGTCGGCCAGCATCCGCATCGCGGTTTCGAGACCGTCACCATCGTCTATGAGGGCGAGGTCGCCCACCGCGATTCAACCGGCGCCGGCGGCACCATCGGCCCGGGTGACGTGCAGTGGATGACCGCGGCCTCCGGCATCCTCCACGAGGAGTTCCACACACCGGAGTTCAGCAAGCGCGGCGGCACGCTGGACATGGTCCAGCTGTGGGTGAACCTGCCGGCGCAGGACAAGATGGGTGCACCGGGCTACCAGACCCTGCTCGACGCACAGATCCCCTCGGTTGAACTGCCTGAAGGCGCCGGCCGGGTGCGTGTCATCGCCGGTCGCTTCGACGGTCATGCCGGCCCGGCCCGCACCCACACGCCGATGGATGTCTGGGACATCCGCCTGCGGCAGGGCCACCACGCCGAACTGCCGGTGGCCGATGGCCGCACGCTGGCGCTGGTGGTGCTGAAGGGCACGGTGCGGATCAACGGCGGCCAGCCGGTCGGCGAGGCACAGCTGGTCACCTTCGACCGCAGCGGCGAGGACGTGTTCGTCGACGCCGACAGCGACGCCACCGTGCTGCTGCTCAGCGGTGAACCGATCGACGAGCCGGTGGTGGGCTATGGCCCGTTCGTGATGAACAGCCAAGCCGAGATCGCGCAGGCGGTCAACGACTTCAACAGCGGCCGCTTCGGCCAGATCGCGCACTGATCGTTTCAATGCGGCGGGCATTGGCCCGCCGCACCTTCCGGGCCATCGCCCACCTTCTCCAGGAGACTGACCATGAGTACCCCCGCCAACTTCAACGGTGCCCGCCCGGTGATCGATCCGGACAACGCCGCGATGCTGCTGATCGACCATCAGAGCGGCCTGTTCCAGACCATCGGTGACATGCCGTTCACCAGCGTGCGCGCCCACGCCACCGCGCTGGCGAAGATGGCCACGCTGGCAAAGATGCCAGTGATCACCACCGCCTCTGTTCCGCAGGGCCCGAACGGCCCGCTGATCCCGGAGATCCACGACGCGGCCCCGCATGCCCAGTACGTGGCACGCAAGGGTGAGATCAACGCCTGGGACAACCCGGAATTCGTTGCCGCGGTGAAGGCCACCGGCCGCAAGCAGCTGATCATTGCCGGCACCATCACCAGCGTGTGCATGGCCTTCCCGTCGATCGCCGCCGTTGCCGATGGCTACCAGGTGTTCGCAGTCATCGACGCGTCCGGCACCTACTCGAAGATGGCCGAGGAGATCACCCTGGCCCGCGTGGTGCAGGCAGGCGTGGTGCCGATGGACACCGCCGCGGTGGCCTCGGAGATCCAGCGCACCTGGAACCGCGACGATGCCCAGCAGTGGGCCGAGGTCTACACGAAGATCTTCCCGAACTACCAGCTGCTGATCGAAAGCTACCTGAAGGCGCAGGACGTGCAGAAGAACCACGAACAGCTGGATTCGCAGCGCAGCTGAGTGGCCTTCGTGCCGGCCAGTCGCCGGCTCCCCCCCTGAACAGGAGACCCACCATGTCCAGTGAACCGATCCGCGACCCGGTCAGCGATCATCTGCTGACCCCGCAGAATTCCGCCTTCATCATCATCGACTACCAGCCGGTGCAGGTGAACTCCATCGCCTCGATGGACCGCCAGCTGCTGGTCAACAACATCGTCGGCACCGCGAAAGCCGCCGTCGCCTATGGTTTGCCGATCGTGCATTCGACGGTGAACGTCAAGACCGGCCTGAACAAGCCGCCGATTCCGCAGCTGCGCAAGGTACTGGGTGACTACCCCACCTACGACCGCACCACCATCAACTCCTGGGAGGACGTCGAGTTCCGCAAGGCGGTGGAAGCCACCGGCCGCCGCAAGCTGATCATGACCGCGCTGTGGACCGAGGCGTGCCTGACTTTCCCGGCCCTGGATGCGTTGAAGGAAGGCTATGAGGTGTATGTGGTGGTCGACGCCGTCGGCGGCACCTCGCTGGTCGCGCACGATGCGGCGCTGCGCCGCATCGAACAGGGTGGTGGCCAGCTGATCAGCGTGCCGCAGCTGTTCTGCGAGCTGCAGCGCGACTGGGCCCGTTCGGAAACGGTGCCGGCCTTCATGAAC
The DNA here is from genome assembly GCF_059368495.1 of Stenotrophomonas sp. YJH_SMC_91. Taxonomy (NCBI): domain Bacteria; kingdom Pseudomonadati; phylum Pseudomonadota; class Gammaproteobacteria; order Lysobacterales; family Lysobacteraceae; genus Stenotrophomonas; species Stenotrophomonas sp. YJH_SMC_91. The sequence goes on from NZ_JCAFRT010000002.1 coordinate 43,194, forward strand.
CTCTTCATTGAAACCGGTGGTACGGCAGGCATCCAGTTCTCGTACGATCGTACCGAGTGATTGGGTGGCGGCGCCGGTCCCGGCTAGCGCCGCCTTTTGGAGCAGTCGAGCATGGCTCGACGCCACAGACAGATGGAGAACGTGATGGCCTACGCACGCATTGTTTCAACCGCCGACAACTACCTGCACCACATCAGCAATGGCACATTCGCTGTGGATGCGGACGAGCCCGCCTCACTGGGCGGCCAGGGCAAGGGCTTCGCACCGTTCGACCTGTACCTGGCCTCGCTGGCGGCGTGCACCGCCATCACCCTGCGCATGTACGCGCAGCGCAAGGGCTGGGAACTGGGCGAGTTCCATGCCGAGCTGCGTTCGGAACGTGACGCGGATGGTCGCTTCCATGTGCACCGCGTGCTGCATGCCAGCGCCGAGCTGAGCGATGCGCAGTGGCAGCGGTTGCTGGAGGTGGTGGAAAAGACCCCGGTGACCCTGGTGATGCGCGAGGGTGCGCGCATCACCAGTGAGCGTGGGGCTGCAGCGTAACCCCATCCACGCATGGCGTGGATCTACTGTAGAGGCGAAAGCTCAGCGCCGTGAATGCAGCACGGTGCGCTGGCGCATCGCGTTGAATTCCTGCTCCACCTGCTGGATGTCTTCGGCCTGGAAACCGGCCGCATCCAGCAGCTGGTCGGCGGCAGCGGCGGCCAGCGGATCATCGTCACGCTGGCGCCAGCAGCGCGCCGGCAGGAAATAGCCCACCTCGCTGCGCCCGCGCATGATCACCACCGGCCGGCCTGCATACAGCAGGAACTCGGCCAGGTGCTGGCGCAGGCCCTCGACGGAAACATAGGCCGGCCCAACACCCAGCATCTGGCTGGACGGTTCGGGACTCTCGAACAGCTTGCGACGGCTCATCCACTCCTCCTTTTGAACAACGCGTGGTCTCCTTTCCTTAGACGGGCGCATCGCTGCGCCCCCGCCACGCACTACGTGATCCGCATCACGCCGCCACTCAGAAGCCGGTGTTGAACTCCAGCTGGAACACGTCGATCGACAGCGGCGCACCGGACACTTCCTTGGCCGCCATCCACTTGCCGCTGATCCAGCTGCGCGCGTCCAGCGCGTAGGCACCGCCCACGTAGTAGCCGCGGGCGTTGGTACCGCCCAGGTGGAAGTTCGGATCGTTGTAGGCGTCCGGCAGCGCATCGGCCTCGATGTGCTTGTAGCCCAGCAGCGCCTGCCACTGACCCTTCTCCTTCAGCTCGGCGGCTCCGAAGGTGGCCTGCACCATCCAGGCGGTGTCGCCGCTGCGGAAGGTGTCGATGCTGGCGGTACCGCCGGCGCCGTAGTTGTTGACGATGCCGTTCTGGGCGCGGCTGAACATGGCCTGCTTGTCGTAGGCCAGGTTGCGGATGTAATCGCCGTCCAGGCGCAGACCGACGCCCTGTGCCAGCTGCGTGTCCCAACGCAGGTTCAAGGTAGCCAGGCGGAAGGCCGAGGCCAGGCCGACATACTGCGGGGTCGGCGTGTTGGCCGGGTCCAGCGGATTGCGCGCGATGTCGCGGATCAGCATCAGGGTGTTGCCCTTCTGCATGAACGCCGGGCGCGACCAGTCGGTGTCACAGCCCACCGCACCCGCGTACAGGGCGCACGGTGAGGACAGGCGGCCGCTGATGTTCTTGAAGTCGTAGTAGCCCAATGCAGCGCGCAACGTATTCTCGTCATTGAAGCGCCAGTTCACACCTACCTGCGCACCGGACAGCCACTTGTTCTCATTCGGGGTCTTGACCCGGCTCTGGCTGGGCGAGCTGTCGGAGGTGTACTCCAGCGGCACCACCGCGAGGTTGCCGAACAGATCGAGATCCCCGCCGTTGAAGTCGTACTTCAGGTTGGCGGCCAGTCCATCGAAGTTGAGGTCGTTGGAGAACAGCGTGTCGCTGGTCCAGAACGGATTGCCGAAGCGGCCACCGCGCACCGTCACCCAGTCCGCCGGGCTGTAGGCCAGCCAGGCCTGGTCCAGCCACACGTCCTTCTTGCTCAGGCCGCCACCCAGCTGCTCGGTGGTCGACACCGGGCCATTGCTGCTCCCGCTGGCCAGGCGCACGCCGGCCGTGGTGTGCTGGCCAATGGTTGCCTCGATGCCCAGGCGGGCACGGATGCGCCACAGGTTACGGCGGTCCTGGCGGGTGTTCAGCAGCGGCGGCAGCTGCAGGTTGGTGTTGGTATTGGTGTCGAAGCCGTTGCCGGAATTGATCGACGACCAGTTGCTCACGATGTCGCTGTTGCGTTCGGAGAAGAAGCGCGACTCGCTGCGCACGCGCATGTCACCAGTGACCTTGATGCGCTTGGTCCATTCGGCCACTTCGTTCGGTGCCGCCCAGCCTTCCGACCTGGCCTGCGCCATCACATCCTGGCGCACTTCGTCACGAATGCCGTCGCGCACGCTCTGCGGGACGTAGGGCACGCGCACGTCGCCAGCCTCCAGGGCCACGCCACCGCTCGCCGCGGTGCTGCCCGTGGCTGCAGTGCGCTGTGCGGCCGCTGCTTCAGCCTCCGCCTGCACCAGCAATGCCTGGCCGTCTTCGGGCTTCAGCGCACCGCTGGCGATCAGGCCCTTGATCAGCTTGACCATGGTGGTTTCGGCGGCCATCGCACCGGCCGGGGCGGCCAGGCTGAGCAGCACGGCGCAGCACAGCAGCGCCCGTCGGGCCGGCCGCGGGCGGCGGGAGTCGGTTCGTGCGCGGACGTGGTCGTTCATCATGGTTCTCATCGAAAGAAGGGAAATCACGGAGGTCGGGAATCAGGCCCCGGGCCGGCGGCCCTGGATCAGCACGCGGGCGGGGAAATCGAGCGACGGCGGCGGTGCCTGGTCGACCTTGCCGATGCGTCGCAGCGCATCGAGCACGGCCGCGTCGGCCTCCTCGTTGCCACTGCCGCGCACCAGCTCGACCTTTTCCAGGCGGCCATCGTTGGCCAGCCACACATTCACCTGCAGCTGGAACGCCAGGCGCTTGACCTTGTCATCGCGCGAGATCGCCTGCTGCATCAGGTAGCCCAGGTAGCGGCCGTAGGTAGCGTTGCCGGCGCCACCACGGCCAACGCCGGACGAACCGCCGCCACTGCCGGACTGGATACCGAAGTTGTCACCACCGGCCTGCGCATCGGCATTCATCGTTACCGGGTCGGCATTGTCCGGAGTCGGGGTCGGCTCTTCGGCCGGCGTCGGCTGATCCAGCGGCTCCGGCTCGGGAATGGTCTCTTCCGGCGGCGTTTCGGGTTCCGGCGGCTTTTCCGGTGGTGGCGGCGGCGGCGGAGGGGGCGGCGGCAGCGCCAGCATCGGCGGCTGCACCACCGGCCGACGGGTACTGGCAGTGTCCCTGAACAGCATCCACCACACGGCGATGCCGAGCACCAGCAACGCGGCCAGCACCAGCGCGACGGTCACCAGCAACTGGCGGCCGCGCATGCCGGGCTCCGGCCGAGGGGGTTGATGGGCCGTCATGCCTCAGCCCTGCGCCTTGCCGGTGACCAGGCCGACCTGGGCCAGCTCCAGCCGCCGCAGCAGGTCCAGCACCTCGACCACGCGGGCGTACTGCACCTGCGCATCACCGCGCACGATCACCGGGAAATCCGGCGTGGTCGCGCGCTCGGTGCGCAGCCGGTCTTCCAGTTCGGCCATCGTCACCGGGTAGGCATCCAGGAACACCTGTCCACTGGGGTCGATGGTGATCGCCTTGGTCTTCGGCTTCTCCAGCGCGACGCTGTTGCTGGCCTTCGGCAGGTTGACCTCGATGCCGGGGATGGAGGCGTTGCTGGTCAGGATGAAGATCACCAGCACCACCAGCAGCACGTCGACGAAGGGCGTCACGTTGATACCCTTCTCGCGCTTCTTGATGCCGAACTTCGCCTTCTGGCCCATGGTGCGCCCCTCAGCCCTGGACCGCGGCCGGGCCGCGCCCGTCCTGCTCTTCGGCCAGGCGCGCGGCGAACTCGTCGATGAACACTGCCATGTCCGCACCGATCGCTTCGGCACGCGCGCCCAGGTAGTTGTAGCCGAACAGCGCCGGGATCGCGACGCCGAGGCCGGCAGCGGTACACAGCAGCGCCGCCGCCATGCCGGGCGCCACCGAATTGATGTCCACCGCGCCAGCCATTGCCGCCACCACGAACACCAGCATGATGCCGATCACGGTACCGAACAGGCCCACGTACGGCGCGCCTTCGATGGTGGTCGACAGCCAGTTCATGCGCCGTGCCATCGCTTCCTGCTCGCGCACCATCACCGCATCCATCGAGGCGCGGATCGCGGCGATGGTGGCGCCACTGAGATAGCCACTATTGCCGTCCCGCTGGTGGCGCTGCTGCATTTCATCGATGGCCACCTGGTAGATGCGCCACAGCGAACCGTCGTGCATCGCGGTGGGTGCCTTGCCCTGGCGGTCCATGTCGGACAGGGTGCGCAGCGGCACACCCGACAGCTTGCCGAAGCTCTCGGTGAACACTGCATTGGCCTTGCTGGTACGGCCGAAGTGCCGCCCCTTGGCGATCATGATCGCCCACGACAGCAGCATCATCAGGCCGAGGATGGCGACCACCACCCAGGCGTCGAACGGCATCGCCTTGAGGATGAAGGCGAAGTGGCTCTGCCCGGCGGACTGTTCGTCGGCGCCGTAGCTGATCAGGCGCGAGTCGGCGCCCTGCGCAGTGGCATCGGCCAGCAGCAGCGCGGCCGGTCGTGCCACGCGCGAAATACGCAGCTCATCCAGCGCGCCTTCGAAGCTGGCCAGCGGCTGCACCGCGCCCGGCGCATCGGCGCCCACCACCGGCGCGGTGGTCAGCGCCGGCAGCTCGCCGCTCAGCTGGGCGACCACGCGGCCATTGAGGTACAACTGCAGTGCACCCTTCTCTGCGGTCAGCGCGACATGCGCCCACTGCCCTTCCGGAATCGGCTGCGCCAGCGTGCTGCGCTGGCCATTGAGCTGCACGAACGGCACCCGGTTTTCGATACCCAGCACCAGTTCGGACGCACCGTCGCGACGCGCGTAGATCGCCTGTGCAGCGTTGTTGCTGCCTGGCTTGATCCAGGCCGAAACAGTGAGCGGCGCGCCCGCCTCCTGCGCAAGCGATGCGCTGGCCGGCAGCGGCAGCGGGGCTGCACCCAACTGAACGCCGCGGCCGATCACCGAGCCTTCCGATGGCGGCACCACGGCACCGGCATTGTTGCCATAAGCGGTGGTGTCGCGTGCCGGCGCATTGGCCTCGGCGAAGTGGTAGACCAGCGTATAGTCCGGATCGAACACCTGCTGGCCGTTGCCGCTGGCGGGGGCCTTTTCATTGCCGTAGTACATCCAGATCGTCTGCGGTGCCGCAGCGCTGACCGCCGGCACGTCCACCCAGACCAGGGCCAGGCCCAGCTTGGGATCGAACTGTTCGATCTGGTGGGCCAGCACGGTGCGGCCATCACCCGAGACAAAGCGCAGGTCGTTGCCCGCATCCTGGGTGCCGTCGAAGCCGAAGTTGCCGGTGTGCAGGCGCAGCAGCAGCGGCGTGCGACCCGGATCACCGGCCAGGCCCGCGCCCTGCGGGCCGGCGTCGACAGTGATCGGCTTGCGGTACTTCCATTCGGCCTGCCACCAATTGGCATCGGCCGCAGCGACCGGCAGCGCAACCAGCGCGGCCAGCAGCAACAACACTCGGGAAAGCAAACGGTCCATGCGAAGGGTCTCCGGAGAACGCATGTTCAAGGGAAGGGTCAGTAACTGGTGCTGATGTTGAAATGCAGGCGTGGGTCGTCCTTGCGCGAGACCGGGCCATCGGCATACGGCCAGGCGTAGTCCAGGCGCAGTTGGAGGTGTTCACCCAGGCGCAGCTGCGCGCCCAGACCGACCGAGGCCAGGTTGTACTTGTCGCGCTGTTCGGGCAGCGGCTGGCGCAGGCGCAGGTAGGCCGCGTCGGCAAAGCTGTAGACACGCAGGTCGGTGCCGCTCCACAGCGACCACGCAGGCGTGCGCCATTCCAGGCTGGCCAGGCCGCCGTAATCGCCGATCGCCTCGGCCGACAGATAGCCGCGCACGGTGTACATGCCACCAGCGGCGAACTGCTCTGCCGACACCAGCGGCGCATCGGTCACCTGCAACGAGCCGCGTGCACACCACTGCCAGTCGCTGCTGAACGTGTGCGTGTTGGCGACTTCCGCCTTGAACGCGACAAAACTGGGGTCTGCCCAGTAGCGCTTCTGCCCGAACCCGATGGCATCACTGCCATAGCCGAACAGCCGACGGGTACCGGCCACCAGCTGCGTATTGATACTCAACTGATCCTGCTCGCCCTGGCGCACACCGACAAACCCCAGGGTGATCGGCGCGTACTTCAGCGGCGTCTTCAGGCTCTCCTTGCCCATCTGCGTGTCTTCCTCGGTGTCCTTGAAGTCCACGCCGAGGCTGAGCTGGCGCCACCACTGGCTGCTGCCGGCCAGTCGATAGTTGAGTTTGAGACCGATCGAATGGCCGTTGCCGATCACATTGGTTCCGGTGCCGGTACCGACCTGTCCGCCCGCGTTCAGCACGCGGCTGTCGGACTTGTAGCCGGAACCTTCCAGGCTCCACGGCGTGCCTTCGAACGGCATCGTGTACGAGGCCGAGAACACCTTGGCCTGCTTTGTATCTTCCGGCGCCAGGTACACGCCGATGTTGGCGCTGTGCCCCCGCTTCCACAGGTTGTCGTAGGCCAGCGACGCACTCAGGCGCAGCTTCTCGGTGTCGGCGCTGTGGTCGTTGTTGAGTGACGCGCTGGCACGCCACGGCGACTTCTCTTCGACCTGCAGGTCCACATCCATCGTGCCCGGCACCTGGCCTTCGCGCACCAGCGGCATCACCTGGCGACGCCCGCCCTCATTCAGTGCGGTCAGTTCCTTCTGCGCCTGGTCGAAGTCCGGCACCTTGCCTTCCGCCAGTGCCGGCACGCGTTCGCGGATGCGCTCGGGCGATTCGTGCTTCGTTCCCACGACCCGCAGCTGGCCAATCGGTGTCTGCTGTACCTTCAGCAGCACCACGCCGCCGCTGACCTGCTGCTCGGGCAGCTCCACGTAGACCGACTGGTAGCCCGCCTGCTGGTACAGCGCATTGACCGCATCGCGTGCCTTCTCGACATCGGCCAGGGTCTTTCCCGGTCCGAGGAAGGGCTCGACCGCGCGTTCGATCTGGCGCGGATCGAGCACGGTGTTGCCGCGCACGATGTACTCATTGATGTTCACGCTGGGCGCGGGCGCCGCCTCCTGCGCGAACAGCGGCAGCGGCAGCGCCGCCAGGGCCAGCACCAGCGGATGCAGGCGCAGCGGGAGGCGGACGGCTCGGCACGGAACAGGAGTCATCGAAGGCATCGCGTCGTATCGAAGGAAAGGGCCATGGAGCGGCGCGTGGGTCTACCAACAGGACGTGTACGTCGCGTCAAAACCGCCAACAGTTTTGTGACAGCACTGTCATCTTTTGACGGCACCGCAACGCACGCAGGCGGACCCTGCCATCTCCACACGTCTTCATTGCAGAACGTCGATTGCTGCGGAAGATTCGAGATGCGTGAATCACTGATGGTGGAACTGCGCGCTGCCCTCATCCTTGCGTTGCTGCTGGTGCTGGCCCCGGTGCGCGCCGACGAGGCGAAGAAGCAGGAAGACGCCGCGCCCTGCATCGAAGTACAGGTCAATGGCGAGCGCATTCCGGCCTGGGACTGCCTGCAACGCAAGTTGGCGCCGGCATCGAAAGCGGCGAAGTCACCGGCACTGCCGGAGGCCGAACGGCTGATGCGGCAGCCGGGCAACCAGCTGATGCAGTACAACCTGGAAGGCACGCGACAGCGCATGGGCGATGCCTTTGGTCGTTCGGTGGTACCGCAGCGTCCGGCGCGATGAGCCTGCGCGGCCGTAGGGCCGAGCCCACGCTTGGCAGGATTTGAAGGGTCGAGCTATCGCTCGGCAGGATTCTGTAGAGTCGAGCCAGGCTCGACTGTTCTTCCAGACGCAGCCGAGCGTAGGCTCGGCACTACGGTGCCGCGAGCACGATGCCATCGCTCGGCACCGGCGGCAGCTCAGGCACCGGCAGGCTGCGCGATTGCCCGGCCTGGTTCAATTCGACCGCGCTGGCACTGATGCTGGCCAGCACCGTGCAGGGTCCGAGTCGTTGGCCGGGCGCATACGCTTCCGCTGGGCGTCCATCCACCGAAAGCAGCGCCAGTGGCGCGTGGTCGCCGGCCATCACGCCCAGCACGACCACCTCGGTCTGCACCGCACCGGGGGACAGCAACCGCACCAGCGGCAGGCTGGCCACTGCATCGAACAGGGGGCGTGCAGGGGCCTCTGCGTGCGTTTCGCTGGCCGCCGCCGTCGGCGCCACCGCAGACAGTGTCACGCCCCAATAGGCCACCACCGCCAGCAGCAGCGTCGCCGCCAGCAGGGTCAGTATGCGATTGCGATCCCAGCGCCTGCCATCCATGTTCCGCACCATCGCCACGTTCGTGTCCGCCTACGCTAGCAGCTGTGGCTGACGCTTTTGTTTCATCATGCCGGCCTACGCTGGCAGGCATCGACCTGGACAGGAGGCAACGTCGGTGCAGCACGTGCCGCGTGGTTTCACCCTGCTGGAACTGATGGTGGTGCTGGTGATCATCGGCATCTGCACGGCGGGCATCGGCCTTGGCCTGGGCAGCCTGCTCGACCCCGCGCGCCAGCTGCGGCAGGAAGCTGAACGGCTGGCGCAGCGCCTGCAGGTGGCGCGCGACGAGGCGCGCATCGATGGCCGCCCCCTGCGCTGGCAGGCCGACGCCGCCGGCTACCGCTTCAGCCGCCGCGAGGGCAACCGCTGGATTGACGTGCAGCGCGATGACCTTCTGCGTCCGCAGCAATGGCAACCGGCGGGCATCGCGGTGCAACCGACCACGCCGATTGAACTGAGCCCGGAGTGGATCGGCGTGGCGTGGGAGCTGAGGCTGTCGTTGCAGGGCCGCCAGCTGCGTCTTCGTGATGATGGCAGCGGACAGTTGCAGGTCGTGCAGTGAAGCAGAAGGCACACGGATTCACCCTGATCGAAGTGCTGATCGCGCTGGCGATCGTATCGATTGCACTGGCGGCGGTGATGCGCTCGGTGGCAGTGGCGACCGACGATCAGTCGCGCCTGCGGGATCGTCGTCTGGCACTGATGTGCGCACAGGACCGCTGGCAGGAGCTGCGCCTGGCCGGGCAGCCGCCGCAGGATGCACGGCAGCGCTGCGTGCAGGGGCGCAGCAGTTTCCTGGTGCTGCAGCATATCGGCACAGGGAGTGACGGACAGCCGCAACTGGAACTCAGCGTGGTGGCCGAAGATGCACCGCGGCAATCGCTGGCGCGGATGCAGTTGCCATGGACGGCGGCGCCGTGACGCGCGCTGCGCGGGGTTTCACCCTCATCGAGGTGATGATTGCGATCACCATCATGGGCGTACTGGCGCTGATCTGCTGGCGGGCGCTCGACAGCGTGGCCAGCAGCGACCAACGCCTGCACCGGGCCGATGCCGAGACCACGACGGCGCTGCGCGTGCTGCAGCAGTTCCAGCGCGACATCGAGATGCGTGCCGACGACGCGCTGATGAACGGCGCAGTGCGCCCGGCGGATCAGCCTCAGCGCCTGCTACCCCCTTCACTGGTGAGCGAACGGCATCCGGATGGAAGCTTCGCGCTGGAGATCACCCGCAGCTTGGGCAGCGACGGGTTGCGTTGGCAACGTGTTCGCTGGTGGCGACAGGGAAGCACGCTGTGGCGGGCCAGTGGCGCTGCGACGGATCGCTACCCCTTGCCCGCACCGGATCCGTCAAAGGGGATCGCGGTGGCGCAGGATGTGCAGCGATTCGAGGTACGCGCCTGGCAGCCGGGCGCCGGGTGGGCGCTGCTACCGAGCAAAGGCGAGGTGCTGCCGGCCACCGGGCTGGAACTGCGGTTGGGCCTGCGCGATGGGCGTGGGCCGTTGAGTTACCGGCGCGTGCTGGAGCTTTAGGATTTCTTCCAGGCAAAGCATCCACGCATGGCGTGGATCTACTGCCAAGCCCGCTCTGGTGGGTGCCGACCTTGGTCGGCACTGAAGCTGGCCCAGCCATCCACGCATTGCGTGGATCTACTGCCGAGCGGCTTCTACTGCCCGGCCTGCCCTTGTGGGTGCCGACCGTTGGTCGGCACTGAGGCTGGCCCAGCCATCCACGCATTGCGTGGATCTACTGCCGAGCCTGCCGCCGGGTGCTCTCCTGCACCCGGCGGCGCCGTGTCGGTGGTCCTCACCGCTGATGGCCGCTCCCTGCCTTCGGTGCCGTCCTGGCTGGGGCCGCTGCCGTTCCGTGGCGGCTGGCCCGATGCTGTTCGTTCTTTCGGCCCGGTCGCATCCACGCATGGCGTGGATCTACTGCCGACCTTGGTGGGCAGCAACGTGTGCCGACCAAGGACGGCACCTACCGGCGCTGCGTGCCCTCGTCGCGACTTGCCTGCGGGAACTGGAAGGCACTGTTGGCGTCATAGCCGCTGTTGGCAGTGTTGCCACGCGCCGGCGGATTGATGGCGCTGGTGCCACTGCCGAAGCCGAGGATCTGCACGCTGATCACCGACGGCTGGTTGCGCCGTGCCTCGTCCTGGCTCTTGCGCATCACATCCTGTGCCGCCTGGCTGGCGCTGTTGGCTGCCGCACTGGCCGAGGCCAGCGCATTGACGTTCACCGATGCCAGCACCGGCAGGCCCTTGCTCTCGCCCTGTACCTGGATGTTGGCGGCATTGAGCACCTGCAGCGCCGCCAGGTTGATGTTGCCCGAGACGCGGATACCGGCCTCGCCCGCGTCGATGGTGCCAAGCGGTGCGATCAGGTCGACGTCGCCCGGTCGTACTTCGGCGATGGGGTTCAAGGTCGCGATGCCGGCGCCACTGGCGGGAGCCTGCGGCGACAGGATCACATTGCCCCAGCCGTCATAGACGCGACGCGGTGGCGTGTACAGCAGCGTCGTCTGCGAACCGCGACCGGCATTGATGTCACCCTGCTCCGACCACGCCAGGATGTCGCCGCCGAACGTGGTCATCACCCGCGACAGGCCCAGCAGCACGCTTTCCTGGCTGAACAGGCGGATATCGCCCTGCCCCTGGGTGACAAGGCCGGCGCTGGCAGGTGGCACCACGCCCTGCACACCGATCACGATCTGCCCACCCGGTGCCATCAGCTCGATGTTGCCGCCCGCCTCGGTACGCACGCCGGAGCCACCGTACATCACGATGTCGCCGGTACGGTCGATCGTCGCACCGGCCGCATTCCTGTCTGGCATCAGCGTGGCGATGGCTTCGCGCCCGCGCAGGTAGGAGCCGAAGCGGGGCCCTTCTGCATCGGTATATTCCCGTCCACCTTCGCGCAGCTCGGCGTAATAGACCTGGCGCAGGAAGATGCGCTGCTGTTCCTGCGGCAGCGCATCGAACGCGGCCAGCGCCCCGTCGCCGTCGGCAGCCACGCCGAAGCGCTGCTGCAGCCACTGCTTCAGCTCCTGGTTGTAGACCTTGACTGCCTTGCCCGGCTGCGATGCAAGCGATTGCGCGGGATCGGCAAGGTTGACTGGGTCCAGATAACGGGCACGCAGGGCCGCGAAGTCGATCTGCTGGTTGCCGGCCGTCAGCGCGATGCTGTTGCCGGGACGGGTGTCGCCCTGCACGATGCCACCGAGGCTGACGATGCTGCCCGCATCCTCCTGGCGCAGCTGGCGGCCGGCACTGATCTCGGTGTTGCCGGGGCCAGCGATGGTCGCGTTCAGATGCACGATGTCGCGGCCTGCCGCCGCCACCGTGATGTCGGTGGGCGCGGTGTTCAACGCGGTCATCGACACCCCGAGGATGTCCCGGCCTGCCCGCAGTTGCACGGCGCCGGCGGCCTCGAACCAGTTCAACTGCGTGCGCTGCCCCGCGTTGGGATTCAGCGTGCGCCGGGCGCCGGTGGCCAGGCCGATAATGTCGCCCTGCACCGCGTAGAAACGGCTCGGCGCCAGGGCCGCAGACACGGAGGACAGCGGAGTATTCGGACCGAACGCAAACAGCGGAAGCGACGCGTCCGGCGATGCAATGTTGCCGTCGACCGACAGGTTGTGCCGCGTGCGGGTCACATTGCCTGCGGAATCCCCCTGCTCGGCCATGAATGCCGGGTCGAAGGGTCCCGGCAGGCGCGCGTCACTGGCCGAGCGCGCGATCTGGGTCGCGCCAGGCTGGGCGAAGATGCCGCCACCGGCCAGGACGTCCAACCGTCCTGTCGCCGAGGGTGCCAGCAGGATCACATCCTGCGTCCCCGGCGTGGTGCTGATCCGGTCCAGCTTGATGTCACCCTGCGCAGCAATCGCGCTGAAGCGCGAAGGATAGAGCCAGTAATTCAGCAGATCATCACCGCCACGCACAACAAGCTGGACCTGCTCGCGCCACAGATTGCTGCCCGTCACGTTTTCCGGCCCGGCGAGGCCTGGCGCGAGGTCACCACCGGCACTGAACAGATCCACGGCCGTGTTGGCGGTCCACAGCGAGAACCACGTGCTGCCTGCAGCGCGCGCGCCATCATCCAGCAGCACCGCGCTGTAGTTGGCCAGCGGAACCCGGCCGGCATCGGCGACGCCGCCGAGCACCACATCGCCCCGCGCCTGCAGCTGCGCGACCGCATCGCCCAGCACCAGCACCGGCCCGCCCATCGGGCGAGCGGCGTCGGCGGCGAACAGATCGGCCGCACGCAGCTGGCCCAGCGTCGCGTAGCTTTCCAGGGTGACGCCCATTGCACCGATGCGTCCCGCATCCAGCTGCAGGCTGCCACGCAGATTGCTGAAGGTACCGTTGAGGTCGAGATTCTGTCCCGCCCTGGAGGCATTGAGGCTGGAGAACGTCGCCCGCAGATTCGGATTCAGTGCGCCACCGATACGCAGTTGCAGGTCGCCGCCGCCGGTGAGGTGCAGCTGGCCATCGCTCACCCGGCCGGTCGATCCCACCGCCGCGATGATCGCTCCCGAGCGCGGTGCGATCGTCGAATCCAGCGCGTCACCTATCGCATCGCGCACGCCGGCGTCATGCCCGGCCTCCAGCGTCAGGTTGCCGCCGCCCAATGTGCCGAAACCGGTGAAGCCGACCATCCGCGGAGAGGCGCCAGCAGCAGCGGACACGTTGGTGTAGGCGCCAAAGTTCACCCACCAGCTGGTCGGCACCGGCTCCACGCCGGTGGTGCTGCCGGTTCCCTGCCGCCACAGCCAATTGCCGACCGCGGCACTGGAGTACAGCGCCCAGTCGCGCTCGCTGGTGCCCGACTCTGCGCGCGCGGTCCAGACGTCACCGACGATATCGCGCCCGGCTTCGACGCGCAGGTTGCCACCATGATCGGGATACCAGGCCCGGTAGCCGGCCAACGCAGCATCATAGCTGCCCGGCACCAGGTTCGGCCCCAGCAGTGCGGTGTTCCTGGGGGCTGCTGCACGGGGCGAATTGAAGGCAGCGTCGCGGCCCTCGCCCAGCGTGGTGGGAGTGCCCGCCGTGTACACACCGAAGCCGGACTTCATCACGACATCACCGGCAGCGAGCAGTTCCAGGTCACCCTTGCCGGTGCGCAGCACGCTCCAGGCCGGCGTGCCCGCGCGCTTGCCGTAGGTGGTCACTTCGGTCTGCGTGCCACCGCCGGCGCAGTAGGTGGGCGCCGTGCTGCAGAACTCGTCTTCGGTCATGCCAAACATCGCGGCGAAGTCCTTCGCAGGGGTGCCTACGTAGGACTCGTCGCCCCAGTAATCCAGCGAGCCCTGCGCGGCCACCTGGCGGGGGGCCGGGCCGCAGTAGTCGGCCGACATCGCGCAGAACTCGTCTTCGGTGAAGCCGAACATGTCGGCCAACTCCGCGATCGGACGGCCTGCATAGGAGGTGTCGCCGATCCAGTCCAGCGATGCCCGCTCAGTCAACGCACGATCACCCACCCAGATGATTTCGGTCTTGACCGTACCGATCGAGCCCTGGTGGGTGTCGGCCAGCACCACGCTGCCTTCACTGCCCCAGCGCCGGCTGCGTGGGTCGGCTGCCCCGGCATCGGCACCGGCAACCACGGTCAGGTCCCAGGAGGTGGTGCCCTCGGCCAGCATCGGCGCCAGCGCCCAGTTGCGCCCCTGGTTGCCGCCGGCATCGGCCGGCCGCAGATTCACCGGCCCGTTGCCGGGCAACTCCACCTTGGTCAACGATGGGATGTACGCGCCCACCTTGAGCTCGACTTCCCGTGCCAGGCGCAACGCAACCGGCAGCGTCGCGCCGGCGGGCCATTCCTGTGCCGCCATCTGTACCGCACTGCGCAGGCGGAAGCCGGCCCCCAGGCGCGCACCGGCCGCCAACACCAGCGGCTCCTGCAGCACGGTGCCCGCCGCCAGCGTCTGCCCGGAGTCGGTGGTCACCGCCGCACCCAGCACCGTGCCCGCTGGCAGGCGCAGGTTCTGCGAGATCACCATCGGCGCGGGCAGCACGGTGCCGACCGGAAGCGTTACCGATTCGACCGGCACGTCATAGTTCAGGCGGGTGCCGGCCTGGAACTCGGTGCCGGGCTGCAGCTTCACTCCGTCCACCGGCACCACCAGGCCGCCGCCAAAGGGGGTTTGCCCCGCGCTGCCATTGCGACCCTCATACAGCTGCCAGCCACCCTCATCCGGCGTGGACGGCGGCGGTGCGAACCCATCGTTGATGCTGCCGTAGACGTTGATGTTGCCTTCGGCCCGCAGCACCAGCGAGGCCGATTCGCCGAAGCCACGCCGCGATGGATCGGCGCGGTTGGCTTCGGGCCCGTAGCGGTAGCCGGACAGATCGATGTCGCCGGCAATGGTCAGGTCGCCGTCCGGGTTGGCGTCGCTGCGCCGCGCCAGCACCTGCACGCCGGGACGAAGGCGGACATCGCCCAGCGCCCGCGTGCGCTGCTGCAGATCCGCGTTGTCCAGCGCAGCATCGATCCAGGCCACGCTGTGCGGATCGACCACCTGGTCCAGCCACTGCTGGGTGACCAGCTGCGCGCGGTTGCCGCGCACGTCAGCGGTGGCTGCCAGGGGCGCATCGTCGTAGCGGCGAACACCATTGAGCTGGATGTCGGCCGCGCCATCGATGCGCAGGCCGGTGGCCGCGGCAATCGCCGCGTCGTTGCTGCCCAGCCGCGGCACATCGATCTTCAGCGTGCCGCGCGGGGTGCCATCGTTCTGGCCAGGACGTCCACCGACGGTAACATCGCTGCCCGCACGCAGGTCCAGCTGCGCCGCGCTGCCCAGGCCGACGGCACCTTCGGCGCTGCCCAGCGTGATGGTGGCCCGGTTTGGACTGTCGATGATCTTGCCATGGCTGTCCACGCGCAGGCCGGTACCGTGCGCGTCCAGCGTGCCGTCCACCTGCAACTGATCGCGGGCGTACAGGCGGATGCTGCCGACCTGCTCGCCGCTGGCATCGATGCGGCCGGCCACGGTCAGGCTGCCCGCATCGACGCTGATATCGACCCGGCGCGCCTTCACTTCGTCGCCGATCCGCAGATCGCCCTCACCGATCTGGAAGCTGCGACCGCCGACGACGCCGCCGGCGGTCAATCGCTGGTTGAGGCCGGCGAAGTCCTGCAGCTGGCGTGCCCGCACCACCAGTTCGCCACCGTCGTAGGGCACCAGCGTGCCACCGGCATCGTAGCGACCAGTGGCGGCACCCTGCAGAACACCGGCCAGATCGGCTCGGCCGGCCATTGCGGTGACCGTCAGGCGTCCGCCGCGGTTGTTGCGGGCGGAAACATCGATGCGGGAGGCCGCATCGGCGCGAATGTCACCCGTGTCGCTGGACAGCAGGACATCGCCGCCCCAGCTGAACTTGTCCACGTCGTACAGCGAGACCTTGCGTCCGGCCAGATCCAACGCGGCCCGGCTGCCAAGCGTGATGCCCTGGCGTGCGTTCGCCGACAGCCGTCCGGACGCCAGCGCGATCGTGCTGTCCAGCGTGATCCGGTTGGCGTCGATGCTCAGCTCACTGCCCAGTGCATCGCCACCCGCCTTGCCGGTGCCCCCCTGCAGGCGGAAGTCGCCGCCGGTGCGCACGCGCAGCCGCGCGGCGGGATCGGCCGTCAACAGCGGTGTATCGATACCCAGGCTGCCTCCGCTGTACTGCCAGCCCTTGTCGGCCAGATAGTCGCCGCGCTGCTGGAACACGTCCAGCGTGCCCTGCGCGGAGAACGACAGCTGCTCCGAAGCACTCAGGTTCAGCGCACTGAATCCGAGCACCTGCCGGTTCGCAGGTACTTCAGAACTGGGACGGCTGAATGGCGCCCGCCCCAGCTGCAGCTGGCGGGTAAAGATGTCCAGCTGCCCGGCGCCGAGCCGGTCCACCATCGGATCGGCCGGCGGCACCGACGCGTCACTGCCCGGCGCTTGGCTCGCCGCCAATGAGCCGTCCCAGACCAGCGTGTCCACCAGGATGCGCGCCCGGTCAGTCGCAGCACCGTAGCCGCGGATGGCCTGCGCACCAAGCACGAGCGTCTGCAGGCCACTGCGGCCGGTGGCACTGTCGCGCGCGTCCAGGTCGACGCTGCCGAACACGTTGACAGAGTCCCGCGCGACCAGGCTCAGCGTGTCCAGCGCCGGCGCGCCGGTGGCATCATTGCCGCGCAGCAGTTGCTGCAGCACGGACTGGTTCATGGTCATGCCACTGGGCAGCGCCCCTGCCGCAGCGGCCAGGGCGATCGCTTCGGCACTGCCGAGGTTCAGCGCCGCCATGCTCAGGCCGAGCTGACGGGTGCCATAGCTGGCCGAGTCGCGCATCTGCAGCGCGCCATCGGTCGCTACCGCGATGCTGCCATCGGAAACCAGCCGGGTCTGGCCGTCGCACGCCGTCTGGCACCCCCCGATGTCGATCGCCACTGGACCGGCCTCCACCCCGGTGGTGCCGGTGATCAGGTTCAGGCGCTGGTTGGACACCGCCAGCAGGCCGCCGGAGACCTGGTAAGGCAGGGTCGCGCTGGCATTCGCGTTGGCGGATGCGAACGACAGTGTATCGAGGGTCGCACCGGCCTCGACCAGCACGCCGCTGCCACCGGAGGCCGCTGCCACCAGCACTTCCGGTGCGTTCAAGGTGACGCCGGAACGGATCGCCACGCTGCGCGCCTGGCCGGTCACCGCCACCTGCGAGGCCTCCTGGTTGAACTGCCCGCCGATCATCATCCGCGCCGGCAGGAAGGCATTGAGCGCGTCGTCGCTGAAGGTGGCACCGCGATCACGCGCCTGCGATTGCGCACCGCCGTCGACGATCTCCAGTGAACCGACCGCCGGGCTGGCCAACGTGGCTGTCAGCGTGCCGCCTCGCCCGTTGTCGGTGGCGGCGCCGAACCGCGCGGTGCCGGCGAAGCGGATGGCAGGCGTGTCTGCACGACCTGCGCCTTCGCCCAACGCAAGGGTCAACCCGAGCGCATCGATGGTCTGCCAGCCACGCGACTCGCCGCGGCGGTCGGCCACCGATTGCGCGAAGCTGTTGTAGGAGGTTTCGTTGTAGCCCGAGTGCCGGCGTACTACTGCGGCGGGGGTCAGCAGGATGTCGGTGAGCAACGGCGAGATTGCCGCGCCCAGCGCCGTGCGCTGCTGCCCGGACACACGCCAGGTGCCGGTACCGGTCGCGATGGGTTGCGCGATGCCCGAGGTGCCGGTGGCGCCCAGCTCAACCCGGAATGCACCGGGCTGCAGCGCATAGCTGGCCGGCATCAGCGTGTAGGTGCCTGCCGCCAGGCCGGGCACGCCCGCCGGCACGGTGATCTGCTGGCCCACGGCCGGTGCGGCGAATCCTTCCTCGCCGCTGGGGGCAAATGTCCCGGCGCGTCCCGGCACGATCGCATACACCGGGTTGCCCGACGCACTGAATTCATAGCGCGGATTGGCGTCGGCCAACGCCGTTCGCAGCACGTCGACAGAGCCACCGCGTCCTGACACAAAGGCGGCACCGGTCAACTCACCACCGCCGGACATGTCCAGCAGGGCCCCCGGCGCCACCTCGATCTCATTCGCCTTCAGGGTCACCCCCATCGAGGAGATGCCGGCCGGCGTCAGCGAACCCAGGCTGCGCGTACCGACCCGCCAGTCGACACCATCGACGGTGCCACCATAGGGTAGCGACAAGCCGGCGCCACTGGTCGAGGTGACGCTGCCTGGCAGCAGTTCCACCCGGCTACCGACGGTTCCGTTCTGGATAAGGCCACCCAGCTGCAGCGTGCCCATCGGCGCCTGTACGTTGCCGCCCTGCTGCACCGTGGCGGCCACCAGGCGAAGCGTACCCAGCGCCGATTCCGGCGCCGGCTTCGTGTCCGCACCGGTGCCGTGGATGCGCAGCACGGCATCCGGATCGGCCCAGTAATCAGCGGTCTGCACGGTCTGCCCCGACGCGCCGGCCACCAGCGTGCCGACCGCGCCTGTGGTGGGGTACAGGCGCGCAGCGGTCACGTCCATCGAACCAGCCGTCATCAACGCGCTGGTGTTGCCACTGCTGGCAATGCCGTTGGTCAGGCGCACGTCACTGCGGCTTTCCAGCGCCACATGCTTGAAACCCGGCAGCCAGGTGACGTCGCGGATGTCGATCAGCTCTGCCTGCACCGCCAGCGCGTGATCTTCCGGTCCGGACGAAGCGACCGCGGCGGTGCCCTGCAGGTTCTCGCCCGGCATCTGGCGCCAGCGTGCCTGCGCCAGGCGAACGTAGGGCGCACTCAGTCGCAGCCCAGACGATAGCCCGGCATCCACGGCCATGCCCAGGCTCGAAGTGCCCTGGCCGTGGATGCGCAGGCTCTGGGCCAGGCGCAGGTCGACGTCGCCGACCGCGCGGATGTCACCGAACACGGACAGGTTGTCGAAACCGCCGGCCTGCAGCTGCTCGACCGACAACGCGGCGTGGCCATATTCCAATGCGGCCGGCAGTGGCTGCGCCGGTGCGCTGTGCTGGCTGAGGCTGATCGCACGCGCTCGCAGTACCTCGTCGCTGGCGCCACGTGCATGGATGCTCCCGCCAAAGGCCAGGCCAAGCGTGCCCCCGCGTGCGCCGGCACCACCGGCGGCCGCGTCCATCCCGCCGTCCAGGTACAGCGCGTTGGCCGAACGCAGCACGATCTGCCCGCCGTCGCTGTCCACGCGCACGCGGCCCTGGCCATCGATGTCCAGTTCGGCCGACGCGCCCCGCGCCTGCAGGCGCGCACCGCGTTCGACCACCACGAAGGCTTCCGGTGGTCGGTTGTCGACGAATGCGGTGGTCTCCCAGTCCAGCGCCCCGCCAATCTCGATGCGCCCACCTGCGCGCACCTGCCCGCGCAGGCGGCCGCTGGAATCGGGCAGCGACATCGCGTCTGCATCGGCATCCAGCAGCGCGCCTTCGGCGTAACGCCAGGTGCGTTCGGTGCGCTGCCCGGCGTACAGCGCGTTCTCCGGGCGCACATCGTCGATCAGGATGCGGCCGCCCTTCGCGCGCAGCGTGCCTTCAACATCGATGTTGCCTGCACCGAGCAGCGAGATCGTCTGCCCTGGATCGACCGCCACCAGTGCATCCTTGCCAACCCGAAGGTCACCGCCCACGCTGTTGCGCTCCGAACGCAGGCTGATGCTCGCACCCGCGCGCTGGCTGACGCGCCCGCTCGACGGATCAGCGCTGTACAGTGGCGCGTCCCACGCTGCCAGTGCGGACGCCCGGTCGGTCGCCATCCGCGCGTCCTGGGTCAGGCGCAGGCCTGGCAGGGCAGCGACCAGCCGCGCGCCATCGGCCACCTCCACACCCTGGTGGCCATTGATGTCGTACTGCGCGAAGCCACTGCCGAACAGGCCGGGGTCCAGTCGCAGCGATGTGCCCGCCAGGTCCGCATCGCCCAGCCGCACCTGGCCACCGGTCCCCAGCGAGAAGGAACCACCCCCCTGTCCTCGACCACTGAACCGGCTTCCGTCGCCCAGTTGCACCCGGCCACTGCCGTCGGTCGTCACCGTACTGCTGTTCGCCTGCAGGCTGACGCTGCCGCCTTTGCCGATATGGGCCTTGCCGCGCAGGTCCAGCGCAGCACCGGCCTCGACGTCAACCGTTGAGTCGGCGCCCACGGCCACGTCATGACTATTGCCCAGGCTCAGGCGGCCGCCATCTGTCCAGGCACCGCTCGCGTCGCGCGGCGTCGCCAGTGACGCATTGCTCCATTCACCGGAGAGATCGATCCGCGTGCCGTCGGCGATGGCGGTGCGCGCGCGGCCATCATGCAGCAGCGCCGTCGGCCGGCCCTGCACATCCAGCAGGTTCCCCGCCGACAGCTGGCCGCCGGCGATGCCGATGTCGCCTGCCAGTTCCACCTCGCTGCCGGTCAGGTTGAGCTGTCCGCCTGCCTGAAGCCGAAGGCTGCCGTCGATGCGGATGCGATCAGCGGTCGCCAGGTCGATCCGTCCCCACTGCTGGGCACTCAGCTCTGCGATATCCAGCCACACGGTGCCACGCCGCACTTCGTTGACCGGGGCCAGCAGCGACCACGCGGCCTTCGTCCGAGCCTTGTCATCCAGGCGCACATCCGAGCCGAACACACCGCTGCGGCCCTGGCCGTCGTAGCGCCCCAGGTACAGCTGCGCATTGCGCGCGACCGCCGTCTGCGCCTGCGCATAACCCTCCAGCGCGGTATCCGGCCTGCGGTTCTGCTGCGCGCCCTGGAAGGTAGCCGTCTCAACCTTTCCATCCAGCACCGCGGTCGGTGCGGAGATGATCAGGCGTCCTGCATCGCGGCCGACCGTGTATCCGTTATCGACACGCTGCGCCGCGAATACAATCGGATCACGGAAGGTCTCGGTGATGCCCCAGCGCTCCTGCTTTACTTCATGGCCGCTGTACAGGCCATCGAAGAGCATCTCCGCCGGCGCGTCATCAAGGCGGTAGACCTGGCCATCGACGCCGCGCACCCAGCTCTGCCAGATCACGCCGCTCTGCACATCCAGGCTGCCACCGGCAAGGTTGATGCGTGAGCCGCCATGCGTGATCACTTCCCTGCCGCCCAGCAGGACGGTGCCTCCCTGCGCGGCCCATTCGCCGATCGAGTGCCCCTGATTGTCAAGGTAGCCGCCCACTTCCAGCAGGCCACCCGCCGCGTACCAGCGCTCACCCGCGTAGCCCCCGGTACCGGCCGGAACGTGGACCAGCCTGCGGCGGTCGACCCAGACCTCGCTGCTGGTCAGCTTGCCGCTGTCGCGGTTGTCCAGGGCATCGCGCAGTTCGTTGCCCTGCACCTTGACCTGGACATTGTTGCTTTCCATCGACACCTGTACGCCCACTGCGCCGGAAACATCCACGCGTGCCGCGTCGTCTACGTAGCTGCGGGCTGCCGCGTCGGCGATGATCTGGCCGCCCGTGGCAACCGTCAGCGAATCCGCACTGAAATGGATGTTGCCACCCGAGACGATCTCCACCCGCGACTGGTCCCGGCGATCATTGTGCTGGGACAGATTGTCGAAGGTTGCCGAGCGCGCGCCGGCGCGGATCGCGTCCTGCTCTGCCGACTCCTTGATGAGGCTGTTGCGCTGCGTATCCAGCACCGTGGCCTTGCCATCGTCCTCGACCAGCACCGCCGTGGTGGCTCCATCGGCAAGCGTGACGCTGCTGCCGGCATCACTGGTCGAAGCCAGAAGATGCACGGTGCCGCGCTGCGCCAGCGTGGTGCTGGCCACGGCCACACCGGCCTGCTCGACGTTGCGCCCGGCCAGGGTCACGTCACCCTCGCGGGCGCGTAGCAGACCGGTGTTGCGCACGCTGCCCGCCGTGCTGCCAGCGACGAAGCGCGGCGCGATTTCATTGCCGCGGGTGGTGGAGCTGGTATTGGTCGCCGTACCCACGCCGCGCCGGATCACGAAACTGTCACCGGCAGCGAGTTGCACCTGGCCCTTGCGCGCCTCGATATGGCCAGCATTCTCCACGCTGTGCCCGGCCAGCAGCACGTAGCCACCGCCGCGCGTCGCGCTGGTCGGCTCATGGGTCGCGATGCGGGCACCCTGCTCCACCATCACCTTGCCAAATGCATCGCTGAGCGCGCTGCTGCTGGCGTCGGGGCTGTACAGGCCGTTGTCACGGAACTGCGCATCGCTGATCCGTGCTGCAGCCGCCAGCAGATTGCGTACATTGACCTGGCTGTTGTTGCCGAACACCACCCCGTTGCGGTTGGCCACGAACACCGTGCCATTGGCCTTCAGCTGGCCCAGGATCTGGCTGGGCCGCGCCTGCGGATCATTGACGCGGTTCAGGACTGCCCAGTCAGGGTTCTGCAGGAAGTTCAGCGTGGTGTTGCCGCCGATATTGAAGGTCTCCCAGTTCAGGATCGCCTTGTCCGCGGTCTGCTCGACCGTAACCTGCACCCGCCCGTCGCTGCCCTGCGACTGGATCGCGTCGCGCGCATTGAGCCAGCCGCGGGTCAGCGGGTTCTGGTCGACGCTCAGGCCATCCTTGCCCAGGCCATCAGCAACGATGAAGCCAGCCTCGCGGCGCGCCTGCCGCGCCTGTTCCTGCAGGCGCTGCTGCAGGGCAATCGCCTGCGCAGCCGTACCGAGGTTGTCGATCGACTGCTGCAGCTTCTGCCGTGCTGCATCCTGCTGCTGGGCCGGCAACTGGAACTGGATCGGCACCCCGTTGGGCATCCGGCCGCTCTGTGCCGCGCTGCCCTGGGCCGCGCCCCGCTCGGCGAACCAGCCCGGGCTGAACGCCTGCTGCGCCTGGCTGACCGGGGCCACCATGCTGCCCAAGGCGACCGCGATGGCCCACGCCATCGGATGATTGCGGCGCATCGGCGCGGCCGGATGAACAGCGGACGGGAGCGGGTGCGACATCGGAACCTCATCAACCTGGTGGGCCGCGGCTGCGGCGACGATCGGGGAGGCACGCGCAACGCATGCCCTGCCACTGATAGACGGTTCACGTGACACGAAGCCGACAGCGAAACACTGCGGCGGCCGCACCGTCGCGGAAATGGCGACGCCGGCCCAGGGGCCGGCGTCGGGTCAAGCAGGATTCAACCCGTGCTGCGGATTACAGCGGACGACCGATGCCGGCGCAGGTGCTGGGATTGTTCAGGCCGGCAGTGCTGCTGGCCAGCACGAAACGGTTGCGGATCGCATCGCGCCAGGCCTTGGTCAGCGGGATGAAGCCGTGGTCGGTGATCGACTTCTCATACGCGACGGTGTAGGTCGCCGGATAGTGGCGGGCCAGGAAGCCGCGCAGGCTGGTGGCGACGCTCGAATCCTTGTAGCACTGGCCGATCACCAGGTTGGTGTAGCCGGCGATCGGATAGCCGGCCGACGGGTTGCCGAACACCGGCACCCAGTTGGCGGGGCCCTCGGCAGCGGTACCGGTCGGCGGAGCGACGGTGTCCAGGGTCGCCTGCACACTCACCTGATCCGGCGAGAAGCCCTTGACCTTGGCGACCTTGGTCGCGTCGGTCACGCTCGGGATCACGTCCGGGCCAACGTAACCGATACGGCCTTCAGCAGCGTAGACAGCGTTGTACAGCGAGGTGCCACCGGTGGCCGGCGCGGCCACCAGGAACGCCGGCAGGTTGCCGTTGGCATCGCGCTTGTACAGGTCGGCGAAGGTCGACTTGATGGCGAACTTGCCACCCACCAGGTTCGAGGTACCAGCGTTCTCAGCCGCACAGGCCGCAGTCAGGAAGCGGCTGAACATTTCGCTGGTGCCGCTGCTTTCCGGGCGGTACACCACCTGGATCGGGCCGCTGCGGTTGGCATCGATGGTCGACCAGTCGCTGATCGCACCCGAGAACACGCCGCAGATCTGCGCCACGCTCAGGTCCACCGCCGAACCGGCCTTGTTGAACGGAATGGTGACCGACGTGGCCACCGACGGCACCTGGATCAGCGCGCCGTAGCGGTTGGCGTTGGTCGGCTGGTTGAAGTTGGTGGTGTAGGTGCTCAGCTCGGTGCTGCTCAGCACCGAATCGCTGCCGGCGAAGTGCACGGTGCCGGTGGTCGAGAACAGCAGCGAGTTGTTTTCCAGGAAGGCCTTCTTGCCGGTGCCCGAACCGGTCACGGCGTAGGTGAAGTTCGCTGGCAGGATGCTGTCGGACGAACCCTTGTAGAGGTCGGCCGGCAGCGAAGCGCCGCCGCCGGTAACGGTCTGCGCGGAGGCGGCGCCAACGGTAGCGAGCAGCGCGGTGGCAACCAGCGCGGCCAGGGTCTTGTACTTGATCATGATCTTCTCCTGAAGGGTTTACTGCGAAGGGAAACGCCAAGGGAGGAACGGTCACTACACGCCTGCTGCCGCCGAGGGCCTCCCAGCCCACTCTGCGGCGACGTGTCCATGCTGGTCCGCGCCGATGACACGCCGCTTAAGAAACCTGTGGAAGATCGAAAAAAGGTGTGGAGGATTGTGTGGAGAATCGACCCATGCCACATTCCAACGACGCCGCCCGATCGACTGAATTGAATCAACTGAATTGAATCGACTGAATTGAATCGACCCGATGGGATCGACTGGGTAGAGTCGACTGTTAGTCGACTGCTTTTCGCACGCGGAAACGATCTGAATGCACTCGATCTCCGCGCTGGTCGACTAACAGTCGACTCTACCTGTGATGCGCGTTGCGCATCACTGCACCAACTGGTTCATTTCCATGATCGGCATCAGTACCGCCAGCACGATCGTCAGCACCACGCCGCCCATCACCAGGATCATGGCCGGCTCCAGCAAAGCAGTCAGTGCCATCGCGCGACGTTCGATCTCGCGCGAGATGGTCTGCGCGGCGCGATCCAGCAGCGGCGCCAGCGAACCGGTCTTCTCGCCACTTGCCACCAGATGCACCAGGATCGGCGGATACACCTTCTGTACCTTCAACGCAGCACCAAGCGCAGCACCTTCGCGCACGCGCGCGGACACATCGTCGGCACAGCGCGCCAGCAGCGCATTGCCCAGGGTCTGCCGCGCCGCCTCCAGTGCACGCAGCAGCGGCACGCCGGCATCCAGCAGGATCGCCAGCGTCGAGGCGAAGCGCGCACTGTTCACACCCAGCACGAATCGCCCGACCATCGGCACCCGCATGAGCATCGCGTCCCAGCGCAGGCGCAGCTCGGGCCTGCGCAGGGCCAACCGCCAGGCCACCACCAGCGCAGCGATGCCGAGCCCTACCCACACGCCCCAGCTGCGCACGAACGCGCTGGCGCCCAGCATCATCTGCGTGAGCATCGGTAGTGTCTGCCGCGCCTGCACGAACGCGGTCACCACCTGCGGCACCACGTAGCTGAGCAGGAAGATCACGATCGCCACCGATACCAGGCTGATCGCTGCTGGGTAGATGAAGGCGGTCAGTACCTTGGCCTGCAGCGCGTTGCGTTCTTCGATGTAGTCGGCAAGGCGCTCCATCACCCGCGCCAGGTCACCGGAGTCTTCACCTGCGCCCACCAGCGCCCGATAGATCGGCGGGAAATCGCGCGGCCGCGCGGCCAGCGCAACGGTCAGGCGCTGGCCGGCACGCACGTCGGCGCGCACGGCGGTAAGCGCCTGGGCCACGTGCGGGCGTTCGGCCTGCTCGATCACCGCACTCAATGCGCCTTCCAGCGGCAGGCTGGCCGCCAACAGGCTGGCCAGCTGGCGCGTAGCCCAGGCCAACTCGCTGGCGGACAACCGGCGAGCGCCCCAGCCACTGCTGGCACTGCGCGCCGCACTCACCTGCACAGGGGTCAGCCCGCGCCCGCGCAGCAGCTGGCGAGCACCGCGCGGGCTGTCGGCATCCAACTGGCCCTTTTCGATGCGGCCCTGCGCGTTGGCAGCCTGGTAGTCGAACAGTGCCATGCAGGCCTCAATCGTCGCCGGTGACGCGCAGGATCTCTTCCAGCGTGGTTACCCCGCTGTCGACCCAGCGCTGGCCATCCTGCCGCAGGGTCCGCATGCCGGCCCGCCGGGCCGCCTCGCGCAGCGCAGGCTCGCCCTGCCCTTCATGGATCAATGCGCGCACGCGGTCGTCGACCACGAATAGTTCATGGATGCCGGTTCGCCCCCGATAGCCGCTGTTGGCGCAGGCCGCGCAGCCCACCGCGCGCCATACGGTGCGACCCTCGCCGTCCACCTCGGCACGACGGCACTGCGTGCACAGCCGCCGCACCAACCGCTGCGCCAGCACGCCGCGCAGCGACGAGGCCAGCAGGAAGGGCTCCACGCCCATGTCAGCCAGGCGGGTCACCGCCGAGATCGCATCGTTGGTGTGCAGCGAGGCCAGCACGCCATGCCCGGTCAGCGACGACTGCACCGCAATCTGCGCGGTCTCCAGGTCGCGGATCTCACCGATCATGATGGTGTCCGGATCCTGGCGCAGGATCGCACGCAGCGCGGTGCCAAAGCTCATGCCGATGCGCGCGTTGACCTGGATCTGGCCGATGCCGGCGAAGTCGTACTCCACCGGGTCTTCCACAGTGAGGATGTTGCTGGTGCTGCTGTCGAGCTGGCCCAGTGCGGCGTACAGCGACGTGGTCTTGCCGCTGCCGGTCGGCCCGGTGACCAGCACGATGCCGTGCGGCTGACGGATCAACCCGGTGAACGTGGCCAGCGTGTCATCGGCCATGCCGAGGCGCTGCAGCTGCAGGCGACCGGCATCCTTTTCCAACAGGCGCAGCACAGCACGCTCGCCATGACCGGTCGGCACCGTGGAGACACGGATATCCAGCGGCCGCCCGCCCACGCGGATGGCGATGCGCCCGTCCTGCGGCAGGCGCTTCTCGGCAATATCCAGGTGCGCCATGATCTTGATGCGTGATACCAGCGCCGCATGCAGTGCGCGCCGTGGCTTCACCATGTCGCGCAGCGTGCCGTCCACGCGGTAGCGCACCACCGAATGAGTCTCGAACGGTTCGATATGCAGATCGCTGGCGCCATCGCGTGCGGCCTGTGCCAGCAGCGCGTTGATCATGCGGATCACCGGCGCATCGTCCTGAGCATCCAGCAGATCGGTGACCTCCGGCATGTCCTGCATCAGCCGGTCCAGATCGACTTCGCTTTCGGCGGCACCCACTACGGCAGCGGCATCGCCGCCGTCACGGTACTGCTCACTCAACCGCTGTTGCCACGTCGCAGCATCCAGCGCCTGGAACGGCAGCGGGCCATGCCGACGGCGCAGTTCGGCCACGGCCCACGCCGCAGTTTCGGCGGTGCCCAGCAACACGGGCTCGCCACCAACTTCGGACAGCATCACGCCATGGCTGCGCACCCAGGCGTACGGCAGAGCTGTGGCGGCGCTCACGGCCCGATCACCAGTTCCGGCGTGTAGCCCAGCCCGCGCAGCTGCTGCAGCGCAGGGTCCAGCGTCGCCGGATCGCGCGGCAATCTCACGCGCAGGCGTTGCCCGCTCTCGCCGGGCGTCGCTTCGGCATAGGCCTGCAGGCCCAGTGCACGCACCTGCGCCACGCCCTGGCTGGCACGCGCCGGGTCCAGCCCCTGCGCGAACTGCACCAGCTGCGCGTCGCCGTCACCGGACGGGTACAGCGCCGCCAGGCTGCTGCTCTGCAGCGGCTGGCCCTGGTCATCGCGTGCATTGCCCTGGCCGAGTACAGACAGGTCCTGCGGTGGCAGCTGCGGTGCCGACAGCGCCGGCAAGGCCCAGCTCTGTGCCGGCTGCGCGCCCGCCTGCGCGTTGCGCATGTAGTCGTAGCGGTCGCGGGTCAGGCGCTGGCCGGCGGCCGGGTCACGCACCACGTGCGGGCGCAGGAACACCATCAGGTTGGTCTTGGCGCGCTTGCGCGTGTCGCTGCGGAACAAGGCGCCCAGGACCGGGATCTTTCCCAGCCCCGGCACCGCATCACGGCCATGGCTGACGCTGTCTTCCAGCAGGCCACCCAGCACCATGATCTGGCCATCGTCCAGCAGCACGCTGGTATCCAGGGCGCGCTTGTTGGTGATGATGCCGGCCGTGCTGTTCGCGCTCTGCGCGTCGATGCTGCTGACTTCCTGGTAGATGTCCAGCTTCACCGTGCCGCCCTCGGAGATCTGCGGGCGCACCCGCAGCTTCAGGCCGACGTCCTCGCGCACGATGGTCTGGAACGGGTTGTTGCTGCCGCCGCCGCCGTCGGTCACGTAGCGGCCACTGACGAACGGCACGGTCTGGCCGACCATGATGCTGGCCGCTTCGTTGTCCAGCGTCATCAGGTTCGGCGTGGACAGGATGTTGGCACCGCCCTTGCTCTGCAGCGCGTTGGCCAACGCCTTCATGTTGAGGATCTGGCCGACGCCGGGCAGGTTGATGGTGCCGTCGATCACACCGATCTTCAGGCCATCCTTGGGCAGCACGTCCAGGGTGGTGCGTGCGTTGGTGTTCAACCCGCTGCCACCGGTGGTGCCGCCGAAGTGGGTGCCGCCGAAGGTGCGGCCATTGCCCAGCATCCACTGCACGCCCAGTTCGGCCGCGTCGGTCTGGTTGACCTCCACGATCAGGCTTTCCACCAGCACCTGTGCACGGCGCTGGTCGAGCTGGTCGATCACCCGGCGCAGGTTGCGGTACACCGGCTCGGGGGCGGAGATCAGCAGCGTGTTGGTGGCCACGTCCGCCTGTACCGAGATGCCGTTCTGGCTGAAGCCGGTGCTTCCTGCATCGATCGGGTCACGGCGGCTCGGGTCCAGGCGCTGCGATTCCAGCGCATTGCCTCCGGGCTTGGCCTGCTGCGGCTGCGACGGCTGCGCGGGGGTGGAGCGGCTGGCGTCGCCGGGCAGTGGTGTGATGCCTTCGTTGCTGCCCATCGCCGGTGCATCGCTCTGCCCGGCCACCACGCCACGCAGCACACCCGCGAGCTGGTTGGCCTGGGCATTGCGCAGGTAGACCACATGCAGGTTGCCGGATTCATCCTGGGCACGGTCCAGCTTCTCCACCAGCTGCCTAGCCAGGCGGGTGCGCCCGGGACTGCTCGACCGCAGCAGCACGCTGTTGCTGCGCGGGTCGGCCATCACCACCACCTTCTGGGTGGGCTCGGCGCCCTGCGCATCCAGCAGCGGCGCGACCATCGCCGCGACGTCAACGGCAATGCCCTGCTGCAGCTTCACCACATCGGTGTCCATGCCGGCCGGTGTATCCACGCTGGCGATCACACGCGCGATGCGCTCCAGGTTGTCGGCATAGTCGGTGATCACCAGCGTGTTGTTGCCCGGATTGGCAGTGATCGGATTGTCCGGGCTGATCATCGGCCGCAGCACCGCCACCAGCGCGGCCGCGTTCTCGTAGCGCAGCGCGAAGGTGCGCGTGGCGATCTCACCCCCCGCACCGCCGCTGCCAACGCGGCCACCGAGCAGCTTGGCATCGGCCTGCGGCACCACCCGGCTGACGCCGCCGTTCTCGACCACGGCGAAGCCGCGCATGCGCAGTGCGCCCAGCAGCAACTGGTAGGCCTGGGTACGGCTGACCGGGCCATCGGAAACCACTGTCATCTTGCCGGTCACCCGTGGATCGACCAGGAACTGGCGCCCGGTGAAGCGCGCTGCCATGCGCAGTACGCCACCGATATCGGTGTCGACCAGGTTCAACTGAACCGGCTCATCACGGGCGTCCTGCGCCAGTACCGGCGCCGGTGCGTGGGCCATGCACACGATCAGGGCCAGTGCGGTACTGCAGGCAAGGCTGCGCATCGCCCTCATGGATGGGCACCCGCGGTGGCCACCATCACGATGTTTCCGGAAATCCGTGCCGCCGGCATGTTCGCATCCCCTGTGCGTGTCAGTTGCAGCTGCTGCAGTTCGATGGCCGGATCGGCCAGCACGGGCAGCAGCCAGTTCCACAGCGCGTCGGCGGGCACTGCCTGCACCTGCAGGTGCCAACGCCCGTCGCGCGCTTCGATATGCAGGCCGGCGGCAAGGCCGGCGGTCTTGATGCCATCGCGCAGCCCGGCCAGTGTCGGGTGCTGGCTCTGCGCCAGCTGCTGGCGCTCACGGGCGCGCAGCAGCGGTGCCAGTGCGCGGGACTGCGCCTGCAGCCGCGGCAGCTCGGCCTGCCAATACGTGCGCTGCTTCAGCAGTGGCTCCAGCCACAACGACCACAGGCCCGCCACCAGCAGCGCCACCACCATCACCCACAGCATCAGCCGGTCGCGCGGTGGCAGGCGTTGCCAGCGGTGCTGCAGGCCCACCAGCCCCTCGCCCAGCCATAGGGTGCGGGTCGTCACTGCCCAGCTCCGCTCACTCGCAGGTGTCCACCGGCTTCGCGCGCCAGCTGCAGGCCCTGTGCCTGAACTGCTTGCTGCCAGTGCTCAAGCCGCTGCGGATCGTCGGCCAATGCCTGGGCATCGGCATCCAGCTCCATGTCCAGCTGCCCGGGTTGGTAATGCAGGCTGCGCACTTGCCCGGCCAGCTCCGGAACAGCCTGCAGCGTGCTGGCAACCTGACGCTGCAGCGCCGGCAACGGCGGCGCCGGCAGCGGCACCGCAAGTGCTCGCCTTGCCTGCAACACCGGGTCCACCACATCGATGATCTCCGGGAAGCGCGCGCTGAACTGGCGCGCCATGTCCCGTTGCAGGGCCTCGCCCTCGATCCGCCAACGCGAGACCTGCAGCTGCAGGCCGAGTGCAGCCAGCAGCACTGCTGCCAGTGCCAGGCCGATCGCCAGTCGCGGTGCGTTCCGGCCTGCGCCGGGCAGCGGCAATGACCAGCCTGGCAAGGGGCCAGAGGTCTGCCGTTCATGCGTGACGGCGGTGGCAGGCAGGCTGTCCGGCCACGTCGGCGGCACACTATCGATCCACTGCACGGCCAGCACGCCCGCCTGTTGCAGGCGCACGGCCAGCGCCTGCATCACCGCACAGGCATCACGTCCGCCATACCATTGAACGAAACCCCGATCGCGCCCGCTGCGTACCAGCAGATGCTCGCCGCTGACCTGCAGCGTGGCCTGGCCGTCCTGCCAGGGCAGCAGCAGTGGCGTCGGATACAGCGCCTGCAGCTGCAGCCCACACGAGGCCAGCAGCTGCTGCGCCTGCGCGATGGCCTGCTGGCCGAGCCAGGCCACCGGAACCGTGCCGTCTGCCGCCTGCGCGCCGTGGGCCAGCGCCACCTCCTGCAGGTCATCCAGCAGCATCGCCTCCACCTCACCCTGCAGCGCCGACTGCAGGCGGCGCCCGGACAACGGCGGCAGCTGCAGTTCCAGCAGGATCAGGTCGTTCGGATCGAGGCAGGCACGCACCGCAGCCTGCGGATGCCGCAGGCCCAGCGTCGCCAGTGTGTCGCGGCCATGCGCCAACACCTCGCCCTTGTGCAGCTGCGCCCAGTCCACCGCGCTGTCGGCGCGCAGGTGCTCCAGCGCCGGCAGGCGCACGCGAAGCTGCACATTCATGCGCCGATCCTCGTCCACACCCGTTGCACACGCACCCCATCGTCGCGGTATTCGCGCCACAACAGCGCGCGAAAATCGACCGCACTGCCGTCAGCCTGCACCTGGCCGACGGCCAGGAACCATTCGCTATGGATACCCAGGGGAAGCACGGCCATCTGTTCGTTGCTCAGTTGGAGTCGGTTGGCGATGTCGCCGCGATTGAGCAGCCAATGGCCAGCATCGCGCTCACCGAGCAGCGCCTGCAGCCGTGCCGGCTCGACCACGGGCGTCACCGCCTGCAGGACGCGCAGGTCGCTGGTGTTGGCGTTGACCAGGGTCTGCGCCGGCAACACCACGGTACGCCGCGCCAGCGCCTGCAACGCCACCGGATCGGCACCAGGTAGCGCTTGTTCGATCAGTGATTCGCGCGGCAGCGGCGCCTGCGCCTGCATGTCGCCATCGCGCAGGCGCGCCTGGATGTGGTCGGCGGCGGATGCGCAGGCGCCCTGGCCCAGCCCCTGCCCGGCACACAACGCGATGAACGCGCGCCGCGCCTCGGGGTCCGGCCTGCCATGCGCAAGAAGGTTGCGCAGGTTGAACATCGACTGCGCATCGACCAGCTGCAGTTGCACCGGCAACGGCGCCTGCAGCTCCAATGGGCGCGCCCAGCGCCCGCTGCGCACCGTGGTCAGCTGTTCCTTTACATCCTCACGCAGCTGCTGTGCCGCACGCTCCAGCGTTGCGTCCACCGCCATGCGTACCTGTACGCGCAGCTGGTCGCCACGCAGCGCACGCAGCTGGGCCGACTGCCGGGTCAGCAGTGCGGTGGCAATCACCGCCACCAGTGCCACCACCAGCAAGGCGACGATCACCGCCATGCCACGTTGGCGGACACTCGAAACAGAACGCATCCGGGCTGACATCGGCCTGCCTCACAGCTGCCAGGAACCGATGTCCGCATTCCCGGCGTCGCCACCGGGCTTGCTGTCCGCGCCCAGCGAGAACACATCGATGTCGCCATGGGTTCCGGGAATCTGGTACTGGTACGGATGGCCCCATGGATCATTGGGCAGGCGATCCAGATAGGGCGTGACCGGCATCGCGCCACCGCCCTGCGGTGGCTTCACCAGCGCCTGCAGCCCCTGCTCGGCACTGGGATAGCGCCCGTTGTCCAGCTTGAACAGTTTCAACGCCTGCATCAATGCAGCGATGTCCTGGCGCGCCGCCACTACGCGCGCCTGGTCGGGGCGATCCATCAACCGCGGCACGATCAATGCGGCGAGGATGCCGATGATCACCACCACCACCATGATCTCGATCAGGCTGAAACCCTGCTGCCGAGCCCTGCGACCACGAACCTGCCTTGCCATTGTTCCGCCCTCGTCATCCTGGAAGAGACCGCTACGCCATGGTCAGCGGTGCATGTGTCAGTACGATAAACATCCGCTGGAAATCCGCTGCGCGTGTCCCTGTGCAGGCGCAATACGTGCAGCCGGGGCACATGCAGACTCGAACAGGTGCGGTGGCACGCTGGCCAGCGCATCGCCGATGCAGTCGCGCAGCAACGGGTGCGCGCAGGCCTGCAGCAGGCGCATGCACTGCATCGGCGACCACGCGGTGCCATGGTCGAGGCCGATGAACATCCGGTAGGCCTGGTGGTAGCGCAGATCGTCGTACACGCGCTGCGCACTGGTGAGATCACGCACGACCACCAGCAACGCCGCACGTTGCAGCTGCCGCACATCGCCCGCGTCAAGCGGCAGCGTGTTCATGGCCGCTTCGGGCCAGGGCCGCAGCTGCAGATCGAGGGCGCGCCGCAGCGCGGCCAGCGGATGCGCGCTGCTGTCCAGTGCCGCCCAGCGTGCCGCATCGGCCCAGGCATCACTGGACAGCACCCAGACCCACGAGTGCCCATAGCGCTGCACGTTTACAGGCGTGTGCCGAGCCTGCTCCAGCGACTGGCTCAGGTGGCGATCCAGTTCCAGCATGCTGATCCTGCGACTATCTGCCATCGGCGCCGCCCGTGCTCCACGACGCGTGGTGCGTCGTACTCTGGAGAAGACGTCAGCAAGGCAGGTGAAGCGACAGCGCGCATGCAGCTCTGTGCACTGCGTGGCGCTTCATCGACAACGTCATCGCAGCGTCATCTGCCTGCAGGCTTCGCGTTCCAGCCGCGGCGCTTCGCCTCCACAACGCCGTGCCAGTATCGCCACGTCGCTGCGCGCGGCGAATGTTGCCAGCGCATTGGACATGTCCACGTCATCGAACCATGACGCCATCGCAACGCGCAGCGCCGGCAGCTGCCAGCCGTCCATCACACCATGGGTGCCTGCTACGAACCAATGCCAGAGGCGATGGTGAAGCACCTGGTCGTGCAGCTGTGCGAGATCCTCAATGCGATGCACGTCCATCAACAGCAGTGCGCGTGCAACCGCCGCGGGCGGCAACGCACCAGCTTCAGACAGCGGAAGCGACTGCTGCTGCAGGCGCAGCCGCATCGCCAGCGGGTGAGACTGCGGATCGAAATCCAGCAGCACCGCCTGTTGCTGCCACTGCGCATCGGACACCACGCACACCCAAGGTGAGCCATAGCGATGCACCATCAATGGCCGTCGCTGCGTGGTTTCCAGCAGCGCCGACAGATTGCGACGCAGATCCAGCACACCGATGGTCTCGTTGCGCATCCTTGGCCTCTCCTCGCTTGCAACAGCCTGCGCGGCGCGCAGGGCCAGCGTCTTCATCTATCCAAGGACGGCAATGCCACCCGGAAAGCGACGCAGATCCAGCGACATCGTCAGTCGCAGCTGCTCCAGTGCCGCGTCTGGATCATCAATACGGAAGCGACCGCTGACCGGCGCGCGCGCCAACGCCGATTCTCCCAGCAGCACCTTGCCGCGGCGATAACGGTTGATCTCCTCCACCACCTCACGCAGCGGTGCGCGGCGGAACACCAGCATGCCCTCCGTCCAGGCACTCACTTCCGAGGCCACGGCCTCGGCCACCACGCCACTGAGGCGCTCGTCGTACTGGGTCTGCTGACCCGCCTGCAGCTGCAGCCGGCCCTGCGGATGCTCGATGCGGGCGCTGCCCTGCAGGCAGGTCACCCGTACCTGACCGTGGGTGTTGCGCACATCCAGACGCACCGCGCCTTCATCGGCAATCACGCAACCCGGGCCCGCGAACAGCGCCAGGCGCAGGCCGGCCAGGGTCTCGATCGCGGCCTGGCCCTGCACCAGCTCGAAGCCTTCGCCCTGCGCATCGGCGCGGCGGCGCAGGCTGCTCTGCGTATCCAGTTCGATCTTCAGCTGTGGCAAGGGCGCGATCTGCAGACGTTCACCGGTGCCGGTGTGGAAATCAGCCGTCATCGCCGTCACCGAAGGCCACAGCCCCAGCGGCGGGCGGATTGCCGCCACCACCACCAGGCTGGCCGGGGCGGCAATCGCCGCGCCCAGGAAGGCGCGCCGGCTCCAGCGCTGGGCCGGCGTCGGCGCCACCGGTTGGCGCGCGGCGGCGGGCAACTGCTCGCCGGCCAGCCGTACCTGCTCCCATTGCCGGCGCGCACGGCCAAACGCTTCGCGATGGCGCGGGTCAGCCTCACACCAGGTACGGAACCTGCGCCCGTCGGCGGCGGTCGCCTCGCCCGAGGTCAGCCGCACCACCCACGCGTGCGCCTGACGCTCGACGGCATCCAGCGGGCGTTGCGGGCGATCGTCAGGATCCATGGGGGCTCATGCCGGACCCGCACGCTGCGGGGTTCTGCTCGGCGTCAAAGTGTAGACGGATGCCGCCGTTCAGAACCGCACCTGGCGCCCCTGCCCGCTGCGCTCGGCCAGGTAGTCCTGGGCCGCCTTCAGCTCACGCTGCACCAGCCGCAGCGACACACCGAGGTGATCGGCCACATCGCGCTGCTGCAGGCCATCGACGCGGATCGCCAGCAGGATGCGGCGACGGCGCTCGGGCATGCGCTGCAGCAGGCCGACCATGTCTTCCAGCGCGAAGTCCAGTTCGGCCGCCTGCGCCGGACCGGGTGCAGGGTCGGCCATGTCCATCAGCGTATCCACCTCCTCCAGGCTCAGCAGGCGGTGGTCAGCACGTTGGCGGTCGATCACGGTATTCATTGCCATTCGCAGCAGGTAGGCCGCGGGGTTCTGCACGGCATCCAGGCGGTCACGCCGCGCGCTCAGGCGCATCCACGTGTCCTGCAGCGCGTCGCCGGCCAGCTCCTCCGAGCCCAGCTTGCGCACCAGCCGGCGCTTCAGCTCATCGTAGGCACCCAGAAGGTGGTCCATCAGGTCAATTGCCCCAGCCGTACCGTTGCTCATGTTCGAATCCTTGAAGTCATTGAAGGGGCGCGCGTCGGCCACAGTCGTGGTCGGTGCCGGAAGGACGGATCTGCAGCGTCACCGGCTGCGGCAGCGCAGCGGCATCGGGCGCCAGCACCAAGCCCTGCAGTGCCTGCAGCAGGCGCGCATCGCGGCGGGCGCTGCCACTGCCTGACAGCAGCTCGGGCTCGCTCACCTGGCCCGCGCCGTCGATGCGGAAGCGCAGCGTCGCGGCATAGCGGCCGGGCGCGATCTCCGGGTCGTCACAGAACGCCGCACGCAACCGCTGCTGCAGGCCGCCGTAGCGACGCCGACGTTCGGCCTCGGGAAGTTCGGCGCCAACACCCGATTCAGCGGCCGAGGGCGCGCCCCGGCGCAGCACCACGCGCTGCTCGCCGATCACCTCGGCCTCGATACCGGAGTCCTGCAGCAGCACCTGCAACGCAGGCAGCGGCGACAGGCTACCGCGCAGCGCGTGGCTGCTGCGGCCGGCGGCCAGGTCACCCGGGTACATCACTGACCACCCACTGATGACGCTGAAGCGCTCGACCGCCTGTTCCAGCGGCTGCGCAGGGATGTCGTAGGCATGAACAGCGTCCTGCGCGGCAGCGGCAAAGGACAGCAGCAGCCATGCGGCGATGGCCACCTTCCAAGTTCTGACCGCATGGTGTCCATTCAGCCCCCTGACGTAGAACACATGACCCTCGGCAGCGACAGCAGCTGCAGTGGACGCGCGCCACCACCGGAACCCCGGCCCGCGCGCGACCCGCAAGCGGGCTCAAACCGTACCGGCGCCACATGTCATTGCGATGACCGCTGCCTACAGCCGACGCGAAGCCAGTCACCCATCAGGAATCAATGAATTGAACAGACCACCTCATCCACGCCTGGGGTCAGAGCCCGTTGCGCAGCAACGGGATCCGACCCCGTGCCGACCCAGACGTGTCGACCAAGGTCGACACCCACCAGGAGCAGCTCATGCCGTTCCGGCAGATCGTGGAAATCTGTCGAAGGCGGGGTGGGTCCGGTTGCGGGGGCGTGAGCCGCATGGATGCGGCGACCGAGCTTACATGGACGTACTTGCAGCGTCCCCCGCAACCGGACCCACCCCGCCATCCCTCAGCAGGCCCGCTGTTGCTGTTGCTGTTGCTGTTGCTGTTGCTGTTGCTGTTGCTGTTGCTGTTGCTGTTGCTGTTGCTCCAGAGGTTGCCGGCCAGCGGCCGGCACTACCCGTGGGTGCCGGGTGCAACCCGGCCGCAAACCCCATCCCTCAAAGCGGCAGCTGGGTCGTCTGCTTGATCCGCTGCATCGGAATCTCGGTCTTGGTGTTCTGCACCCCGGCAATCCGGTTCAGGTGCTGCATCTGGAACTGCCGGTAGGCATCCAGGTCGGCCACCGCCACCCGCAGCAGGAAATCGCAGTCACCGGCCATCAGATGGCATTCAAGCACTTCCGGGAAAGACTTGATGCTGTTGATGAAATGATTGGTGGTGTCCTCGTCCTGCCCGCGCAGCCACACCCGCACGAACACCGTGAAGCCACGGCCCACCTTGGCCTCGTTCAACAAGGCCACATAGCGGTCGATGTAGCCGCCCTCCTCCAGCAGACGCACCCGGCGCAGGCAGGCCGACGGCGACAGCCCGACCAGGCGTGCCAGCTCAAGGTTCTGCAGGCGGCCGTCGCGCTGCAGGGCGTCGAGGATGCGCCGATCGAGGTTGTCCAGCTGGTACTGCATGGAATTTCACCCCTTTCACTTTTGGCCGCATGAAATATCAATCATCCAGAATCAAGTGGTATCAACGCAACCCGATTTCGCGATTGGACCGCTAGCATGGGCCACCCCCACCTTGTTGTGCCGTTCGATGGACGCCCGTACCACCCTCCCCCTGCCTGACACCTGCGATACCGCGCCGCGTGCCGAATTCCTGCGCGGCCTGCGCGCCGCCGTGCCGGTGATGATCGGCTTCATTCCGTTCGCCCTGGTGCTCGGTGCGCAGGCGGCCCAGAAGGGCCTGAGCGCACTGGAAGTACCGCTGATGACCGGCCTCAACTTCGCTGGCGGCTCGGAGTTCGCCGCCGTCGAACTGTGGACCTCGCCACCGCACATTGCACTGATCGTGGCCATCACCGCGCTGGTCAACAGCCGTCACCTGCTGATGGGCGCCAGCCTGGCCCCGCTGCTGCAGCACCTGCCGCGCCGCCGGGTGCTGCCGGCGCTGTTCTTCATGTGCGACGAAAGCTGGGCGATGGGCGTGGCCGATGCGCGCCGACGCGCGCTTGGCTTCAGCCTGGCCTACTACCTGGGCGTATCGGCAGGCCTGTACACGGTCTGGGTGGCCTGCACCGCGCTGGGCGCGATCGTTGGCCCGATGCTGGGCGACATCCACGCCTATGGTTTCGACATGGCCTTCCCCGCCGTGTTCCTGGTCCTGTTGCGCGGCATGTGGCAGGGCATGAAGGCCGCGCGGCCGTGGCTGGTCAGCCTGGTCGTTGCCGCTGCTACCTACCTGCTGGTGCCAGGTGCGTGGTACGTGGCCAGCGGCGCACTGGCCGGCCTGGCCGCGGCCTGGCTGCTGGCGGAGGACGCAGCATGATCTTCGATGGCCTGATCCACTGGACCTCGGTACTGGCCATCGTGCTGATGGCCGCCGCCACCTACCTGACCCGCATCGTCGGCTTCCTCGCGCTGCGCAACCGCACACTGAGCAAACGCGCAGTGACGGTGATGGAAGCCGCGCCGGGCTGCGTGCTGATCTCGGTGATCGCCCCGGACTTCGTGGCCGACAAGCCGGCCGACCTGGCCGCACTGGCCATCACCCTGCTGGCCGCCACGCGGCTGTCGATGCTGCCGACCGTGCTGATCGGCGTGGTCTCGGCGGGTGTGTTGCGCTATCTGATGGGGTAGCTACCGGTACGCCGGGCAATGCCCGGCGGTCCGTAGTGGCGCAGCAGTGCAATCACGCGCTGCTGCTTGCCGCCAGCAGGCACAGGCTGCGCGGCGGCAGCGTCCAGGCGCCTTCCTCATCCGGCTCCAACGGCGTTTCGTCGGTCTGCAGGAGTACGCGCCGGAACGACAGGGCGTCGTCTGACACACAGAACCGCTGCGGCTGCTCCCCGGCGTTCAACAGCAGGGCCAGGCTGACATGCCGCCCGGGCTCGCGCAGGCCACTGTCCGGACTGCGACCGTCCAGCACGATCGCCAGCGCACGCAGCCCTGCGTCATGCCAGTCCGCTTCCTCCATGCCGCGACCATCGGGATGCCGCCAGTCGATATCGCGCAGGCCCAGTGCCTCATCGTACTCGCCGCGCAGGAACCGGTTCCGGCGCAGCAGGCCGTAGCGCCGGCGCAGCGACAGCGCCCGCCGCACGAACGCCACCTGCGCCTGTGCAGCCGGCAATGCTGCGCGCTCCCAGTCGATCCAGCTCAGTGGATTGTCCTGGCAGTAGGCGTTGTTGTTGCCCTGCTGCGAATGGCCGAACTCATCGCCCGCCAGCAGCATCGGCGTCCCCTGCGCCAGCAGCAGCGTGGCCAGCAGATTGCGCATCTGCCGCGCACGCAACGAAAGGATCGCCGCATCATCGGTGTCTCCCTCCACGCCGTGGTTGCTGGAGAGGTTGTGCGAGTGGCCGTCACGGTTGTCCTCGCCGTTGGCCTCGTTGTGGCGATCGTTGTAGCTGACCAGATCGTGCAGGGTGAATCCATCATGCGCCGTCACCAGATTGATGCTGGCCGACGGTCGCCTGCCGTGGTGTTCGAACAGGTCGGCCGAGCCAGTGAAGCGCGTGGCAAACTCCGCCAGCTGCCCGCCATCGCCACGCCACAGCGCGCGCACCGTGTCGCGGAAGCGGTCGTTCCACTCGGCCCAGCCCGGCGGAAACTGGCCCAGCTGGTAGCCGCCCGGGCCGATGTCCCATGGCTCGGCAATCAGCTTCACCTGGCTCAGGATCGGGTCCTGGCGTACCGCATCGAGGAAGCTGCCCGAGGCGTCGAAGCCATGCCGTTCGCGGCCGAGGATGGTTGCCAGGTCGAAGCGGAACCCATCCACCCGCATCTCGGTCACCCAGTAGCGCAGGGAGTCCATGACCATGCGCAGCGCACCGGCATTGGTCAGATCGAACGTGTTGCCGGTACCGGTATCGTTGATGTAATAGCGGCGATCATCGGCCAAACGGTAGTAGCTGGCGTTGTCGATGCCCTTGAACGACAGCGTAGGGCCCAGCTCGTTGCCTTCGGCCGTGTGGTTGTAGACCACGTCCAGGATGACCTCGATGCCCGCGTTGTGCAGGCGCGCGACCATCTGCTTGAACTCGGCCACGGTGCCCAGCGACAGATAGCGTGCCTGCGGCGCGAAGAAGCCGATGGTGTTGTATCCCCAGTAGTTGCGCAGCCCGCGCTCGAGCAGCTGCTGGTCATCCACGTAGGCATGCACCGGCAGCAGCTCGATGGCGGTCACCCCCAGATGGCTGAGGTGGTCGACCACCGCATCGTGCCGCAACGCGGAGAAGGTACCGCGCTCGGCCTGTGGGACGTCGGGATGCTGCATGGTCAGTCCGCGCACGTGGGCTTCGTAGATCACGGTCCGGTCCCAGGGCGTGGCAGGTGCACGCTCTGCGCCCCAGCTGAAAGCCGGATCGATCACGGCACAGCGTGGCATGTAACCGGCGCTGTCGCGGCGGTCGAAACTGAGATCGCCATCGCGGTGACCCAGGGTGTAGCCGAACAGGTGTGGGGCCCACTTCAGTTCGCCGACGATCTGCTTGGCATAGGGATCCAGCAGCAGCTTGTTGGGATTGAAGCGATGGCCCTCTTCCGGCGCATACGGGCCGTGCACCCGGTAGCCGTAACGTTGCCCGGGCCGCACGTCCGGCAGGTAGCCGTGCCAGATCTCGTTGGTGTACTCGGGCAGCGCGATACGCTCGACTTCACGGTTGCGCGCGTCGAACAGGCAGAGTTCCACCCGGGTAGCGTGCCGCGAGTACAGCGCGAAGTTCACACCCAAGCCGTCCCAGGTCGCCCCCAGCGGGAACGGCCGGCCTTCGCGCACCCGCGAGGTCTGCGTCCACTTACGGCTGGCCATCGGTTCCCTCCTCGTCGCGCGCAGCGGCAATCTCGGCTTCCACCAGGCGCTCGGCCATGTGCC
Organism: Stenotrophomonas sp. YJH_SMC_91; assembly: GCF_059368495.1. Lineage (NCBI taxonomy): Bacteria > Pseudomonadati > Pseudomonadota > Gammaproteobacteria > Lysobacterales > Lysobacteraceae > Stenotrophomonas > Stenotrophomonas sp. YJH_SMC_91. The sequence continues at coordinate 83,957 of NZ_JCAFRT010000002.1, forward strand.
AATGCCGCTGCTGCTGGTCGTCCGGCCGCCCTTCCGCTTCCCATATCTGGTGGGCCAATGCCTCAATCCGCTGCCGTCGTTCCCTGCTGTCCATTCCTGTCCGTCTCCTCGTTGATCCATACCGCCAACGGGCTGCCAGCCAGAAGCCGTGCCGCGTCCCCGGTTGCCTTGAAATGTTCGATGCGCCCGTCCAGCAGGTTGCGCATGGGGCCTGTCGCCAGCCCGTGCAGCATCAGGCCAGTGCCGACGTTGTGTGCTGCGTGCAGGCTGGGCCCGGGCACGGCGGTGGGCGAACCACGCCGCACGATCACCAGCAGCACCTGCGCCTGATGCCTGCGCGCGAATGCCAGCCAGGGCGAACGCGCCGGTGCGGACAGCGCCTGCAGTTGGCCGTGCAGGAACAGCTGCGGGTGCCTGCGGCGGCACTCCAGCAAGCGCCTGAGCAGAAATGCCTTGATGCCACCGTCCCGCCAGTCCTCCAGCAGGGCGGGCCAACCGCGCGTATCGCGCAGCCACGCCTGCCGCACTGGATAGTCCACGGCACGCCGGTTGTCCGGGTCCACCAGGCTCAGGTCCCAGCCTTCTCCGCCCTGGTAGAGGTCGGGCACGCCGGGCAGGCAGTGCTGCAGGCACAGTTGTGCCAGGCCGTTGCAGGCGCCGGCCGGCGCAATGCGCGCCACGAACGTCGCCAGCGCCTCCCGCACCGGCTGCAATGGCGCTCCATCCAGCAGTGCGTGCAGCCACTGCGCGGCGGCCTCCTCCACCGCCACGTTGGGATCGGACCAGCTGCTGACCCGTTTGCCCTCGCGCAACGCCTTGGTCAGCCATTGCACCATCCTCGATGCGAAGTCGGCGCCCGGGTTACCGTGCATCGGCCACGCGGCCACGAGCGCCTGCCACAGCGCATAGGCCTCGGCACCCGGCAACGGCATCGGCGCGCCCGCGCGGGTCGACATCCGGCTCCAGCGCCGCACGGCGTCCCGCCACTCGACCGTGCAGGTGCTGAGAACCGCCAGCCGCGCCCGGCTGTCGGCCCCGCGCTTGTGATCGTGGGTCGCCAGCGCAAGCAATGCCCGCGGATGGCGCTGCAGGCGTCCCACTGCGTGTTCCAGCAGCTCGCGTCCCTCCATGCCCAGCCGCTGCGGATCACTTCCGACTTCGTTGCGCGACAGCAGCCTGAAGTAACGATAGAAGCCTGTGTCCTCCACCGACTTGGCATTCAACGGCGCGGCCAATTGCCCGAATCTCACCCGCAGCGCGCGCTCGGCCTCCGCCTCGCCGGGAAGTGCCCGCAGCAGCAGATCCAGTGCCGCGTGTGCCGTACCGTCCAGTGCCTCGCGTGCTGCCGCGGCAGCGTCCACCAGGGCCTTCCGTTCACCTGCATCCTGCAGCGAATAGGGGCGGTAGGTACGGTAGTGCCGCAGCAGCGCGGCCAATGCACGGGCAAGCGCAGCGGCTCCGATATCGGCTTCGGCCAGCCGGGGCTGCAGGACCCGCTGCGCGCTGCGCAGCAGTCGCTGGAAGTCGGTGTGAAGCGACGTGCGCAGCAGCATGCTGCGGGCATCCTGCTGCAAGTCGTCAAAGCTGCGCGCGTCGCCAATCGCCGCTTGCCAGGTGCGGGAGAGCGCGGGTGCAGCAGCCGGATCATGCAGCCAGGCGCCAACCTGGTCCATGAAGTCATAGCCCGTCGTGCCGTCGCAGGCCCAGCCATCGGGCAGCTGTTCGTCCTCCGCCAGTATCTTCTCCACATGCACGCTCACTGCCTGTGGGTCGCGACCGCCTGCCGCGCAGGCCTCGTCGAGCGACGCACGCAGGTGTTGCAGGTACGGCCCGGGTGACGACAGGCCATCCACATGGTCAATGCGCAGGCCGTCAACCCACCCCGCACGCACCAGCCGCAACGGCAGCGCATGCACCGCCGCGAACACATCGTCGCGCTCCACCCGCAGTGCGGCCAGTTCGTTGATGTCGAAGAAGCGCCGGTAGTTCACCTGATCGCCCGCCGTGCGCCACCAAGCCAGCCGGTAGTGCTGCCGCCGCAGCAGCGTGTGCAACCGTTCGACGCTGCGGTTGCAGCGTTCCGCCCATGCCGGCCACTGCGCGGGTACCAGCGGATGGCTGCGCGGAGACAACGGCAATGCCAGCCCGTGATGACGCAGCGTCGGCCGCTCATCGTCCACTGCTACGCGCAACACGCCATCGCGCACGGCGTCGTGCAGTGGCCGGTCCAGCACTGGCAGCCAGAGCCGGCCCTCGCAACCCGGCGCCTCCCAGTCAATGTCGAACCATCCTGCATGGGGACTTCTGCACCCGTGCAGCAGCACATCGTTCCACCAGGGCGTCTGCGGGGATGCCGCAAGATGGTTGGGTACGATGTCCAGGATCAGGCCCATGCCATGCGCACGCGCCGCTGTCGCCAGCCGCTGGAAGGCTTCTTCGCCGCCCAGTTCCGGATTGATGCGGGCCGGGTCGATGCCATCGTAGCCATGCATGGACCCTGGCATCGCAGCGCTGATCGGCGACAGGTAAAGGTGGCTGACGCCCAGCGCGGCGTAGTACGGCAGCTGCGCCGCAGCGGCCTCGAAGTTGAAGCCTGCATGCAGCTGCAGGCGTGCGGTGGCACGCAACCGGGTCATCGTCCCGCCTTGCGCCGCGTGGCGCTGAACCGGGCAATGCGCGCATCGGCCGCGTCCGGATCCCACGCAAGCGGCAAGCGTCGGCGCCAGTTCGGGTGACCATTGACGGTACCCGGCAGGTTCACCTGCGCGCGGCTGCCCAGCGCATCTTCCAGCGGGAGCAGCGCCAGCCGTGAAGGTGCGTGCGCCACCAGTGACAGCGCACGCGCTTCCAGCGTCGCGCCCTCGCCCCGGGCGACTGCGGACAGCGCCTGTACCTCGCTGGCACGCGCGTGCAGCGCCGCGGGAAGCTCGGTCAGCTCACCCAGGCGTGCACGCCAGCGCAGGTCGCGCCCACGCAGCCAGCCGGCCAGCGGCGGCAGATCATGGGTGGAGGGCATGGCCACCGCATCGCGGCGCCACCGTGGCGCCGGCAGGAAGCGCTCACCGTTGCGGGCGAACGGCAGCACCTCCAGCCCCAGCACGCCACGGGCTGCCAGTCGCTGGCGGATACCCGGAGGAACCACGCCCAGGTCTTCGCCAATCAGCACGCAGCGATGGCGCCACGATTCCAGCACCAGCAGGTTGATCAGATCATCGAACGGATAGCGCAGATACACCCCCTGCCCGGCGCCCGCGCCACGCGGCAGCACCCACAGCCGCTGCAGGCCCAGGATGTGGTCGATGCGCAATCCACCGCGACCCGCCATCACGGCGCGCAACACGCGGATGAACGGTTCAAACCCTTCGCGCTGCAACGCAGAGGGTGACCAGCTGGTGATACCCCAGGCCTGGCCCAGCGGATTGAACGCATCCGGCGGCGCGCCCAGCTCGAGGCCCTGCAGCAGGCGGTCGCCGCCGGTCCGGGCCTCGACGCCCTGCGGTGCACAACCCACTGCCAGATCCGCGATCAGTCCGATCGACGCGCCGTCGTTGCGCAGTCCCGCCTGCACCTGCGCCCAGCCTTGCCACGCCAACCACTGCGCAAACGCATGGTCGTCGGCGCTTCCAGTGAATCGGTCGGCGGCGTGCTGGCAATACTGCAGCAGGGGTTCCCGCTGCGCATCGCACCACGTCTGCATCTGTTCGTACTGTGCCGGCGCCTGCTGCCGCAGCCATTGGCGCCCTTGGCGCAGCCAGCGCCACTTCACTGCCGCCGAGTGCGGCCAGTCGATGCGGCGTGCTGCGGTAGCCGCTTCAACGGCCATCGCCAGTGCTTCGTCCTCGCGCAACACGCTGCCGGCGGCCTCCGGCAAAACCTGCGGCAGCGACACCTGCAGCGGATCGAGCCAGCGCCGGTCGCTGGGCGAGTAAGGACTGTAGCCCGTGCCCGGTGCCAGGCCGGCGTGCAGCGGACTCAACGCCAGTGCATCGCCGCAGTGACGGTGCAGCAGCTCGCGCCACCGCGCACAGCCGGCGCTGTCACCGATGCCGGCATCACCGGGCGCGCGCAGGCTGTAGACCTGCGCCGACAGACCCCAACCGCGCAGCAGGCCCTGCGGCCACCAGGCACGCTGCGGTGCCACCGCAACCGCCTGTTGCCGGTCGCCCCGGCGCCACTGCCAATAGCCTGGCTGATCCGGAACCCGCCAGCGCCCTTGCGCATCCGCACGTGCAGGCAACGCTGTGCCCTGCTCGTCCACCCAGCACGCCGCGCCAGTTGCCTCAGGCATGGCCAGGAGCTGACCACAGCAGGCAGTGAGCAACGGGTGGGCCACCGGCACACCGTCGCACGCGAACTCCGACAGCACGGCGCGCAGCACGTCGGGCGCAACCTCGCGCTCTGCTCCGGCCACGTCGGTCCAGCGGACCAGCAGGCCCACACGGCGAGCCGCCTCCCGCACCGCCGCATCCGTATTCATGCGGCGATCCAGCGCGCAAGCGCACCGCCGCCTGCCGGCAGCATCGCGGCCGCGTCCGGCCCAACGACGCACTCGCCGGCCGGCACCGCATGCGCCACCGGCACAGGGCCCACGTTGATCGCGATCCACCATTGGCCCGAGGGCAACTGCCAGCCCGCCTGCACCGCGCCCTGGCCCAGCACGCGCGCGCCCAGCGACCGCGCCTGCAGCAGGCCAGGCTGCAGATAGCGCCTGCGCAGGCCGAGGAACTCACCCGTGCAGCGCAGCCAGTGCTGCGACCAGGGATCATCGCCGGGCGGCGGCGTGTACGACGCCTGCAGGGTCGCCGCATCGTTCGGGTCCGGAATACGCGCGCGCGCGGCGGCGTCGGCAAAGGCACTGAAACCGGAGAACTCACGGCGACGCCCTTCACGCACCGCCTCGTCCAGCGGTGGCGCGTAGTCGGTGAAGAACAGGAATGGCGATTGCGCCTGCCACGGTTCGCCCATGAACAGCAGCGGGATCATCGGCGTCAGCAGGGTCAGGGCCAGCGCCGCGCGCAGCGGGGCAGGATCGGTCAGCATCGACAGGCGCTCGCCGAAGGCGCGGTTGCCCACCTGGTCGTGGTTCTGCGCGAATACCACAAAACGCGCGGGCGACAGGTCGACGCTGGGCTCGCCACGGGGATGGCCGTGCAGGTCCGGCTCGCCCTGCCAGGCGAATCCTTCGGCCAGGCAGCGCGCCAGGAGTGCTTCGGCGCGCCCGGCATAGGCCGCGTAATAGCCTTCCTGCTCGCCGGTCAGCATCACATGCAGCGCGTTGTGGAAGTCGTCGTTCCACTGTCCCTGATAGGCGCCGCGCAGCCACCGCACCTGGTTGCGTTCGTTCTCCAGCACCAGGTGCGCGTGAGGGGCCACCGCACGTACCTCGTCGGCAAGCTGCTGCAGGAAACGGTCATCGTCAATGGCGTGCACCGCATCCAGGCGCAGGCCGTCGACGCCATAGTCGCGCAGCCACATCAGCGCATTGTCGATGAAGAACCGTCGCACCCAGGGCTGGCGGAAGTCGATGGCCTCGCCCCACGGCGTGCTGCGATCGTCACGGAAGAACCCACACGCGTAGTCGCGCAGACGGTTCCCCTGCGGCCCGAAGTGGTTGTAGACCACATCCAGCAGCACCGAGAGCCCTGCATCGTGCGCCGCGTCGACAAAGGCCTTCAGCGCGGACGGACCGCCATAGGCCAGCGCGGGTGCATACGGGAACACGCCGTCGTAGCCCCAGTTGCGGCCACCGGGAAACTGCGCGACCGGCATCAGTTCAATGGCGGTGATGCCCAGGGCCGCCAGCATCGGCAGCTGCGCGGTCAACGCCGCGAACCCGCCGCCGGCCTCGATGTGCACTTCATAGATCACCAGGTCCTGCCAGGCATGCCCCTGCCACGTGGGCTGTGCTCCATCCGTGCCAAGCACCACCGCGCTGTCACCATCGACGCCGTCCGGTTGCCAGCGCGAGGCGGGGTCGGGCACGTCCTGGCCGGACGGCAGGCGGAACCGGTAGCGGTCACCATGCGACGCCTGTGTCCGCAGCCAGTGGCAGCCGTCCGGGTCGCGGTGCATCGGCCGCAGCACGCCCTGCAGGCACAGCGCCACGGTGCCTGCATCCGGTGCCCACACGCGGAACTCGACACCTTCACCGGCCACCGGCCATGCGCCCAGGCGCGGCGCCACTGCGGTCATGCATCAACCTGCAGGTACAGCGTGGACAGCGGCGGCAGTGTGAGCCGCAGCGACTGCGGGTGACCATGCATCGGCCTCGGCTCGGTATGCACTGCGCCGAGGTTTCCCGCGTTGCCGCCACCGTAGTAACCGCTGTCGGTGTTGAGCCGTTCGGTCCAACACCCCGGTTGCGGCACACCGACCCGGTAGCCGTCGCGACGTACCGGAGTGAAGTTGCTCACTACCAGAAGGGTGCGGCCGCTACCGGCCGGATCCCGGCGGATGAAGGCGTAGACGCTGTTGCGGCTGTCGTCGGCCACGCTCCAGTCGAAACCGCGTTCGTCGCGTTCGTCGCGGTGCAACGCGGGTTCGGAGCGCAGCACGGCATTGAGGTCGCCCACCAGGCGCGACAGGCCCTGGCCCTCGTTGCTGGCCGCCCGTGCCCAGTCCAGTGCCGCATCGTGCGACCACTCCTGTCCCTGGCCGAACTCGCCGCCCATGAACAGCAGTTTGCTGCCCGGGTGCGCCCACATGAAACCGTAGTACGCGCGGAGCTGGGCCAGCCGCTGCGCCGGCTCGCCCGCCATCTTGGCCAGCAGCGCTCCCTTGCCGTGCACCACCTCGTCATGCGAAAGCGGAAGCACGAACCGTTCGGAGAAGGCGTAGACCAGGCCGAAGCTGATCTCACTATGGTGATGCTGGCGATGAACCGGATCGCGCCCGAGGTACTGCAGGGTGTCATGCATCCAGCCCATGTTCCATTTGTGGGTGAAACCAAGCCCGCCCTGCTCCACCGGCGCGGTCACCCCTGGCCATGCGGTGGATTCCTCGGCGATCACCAGCACATCCGGGAAGCGCTCCCTCAGCGTCTGGTTCATCCGCCGTAGAAAAGCGACCGCCTGCAGGTTCTCGCGCCCGCCCTGCTCGTTGGGTATCCACTGGCCCTCGGCACGGCTGTAATCCCGGTACAGCATCGACGCCACGGCATCCACGCGCAGACCATCGATGTGGAACCGCTCCACCCACTCCAATGCACTGCCGATCAGGTAGGCGGCCACTTCGTTGCGGCCATAGTTGTAGATCAGCGTGTCCCAGTCGGCGTGCACCCCTTCGCGCGGGTCGGCATGCTCGTACAGCGCGGTGCCATCGAACCCGGCCAGGCCATGCGCATCGTTCGGGAAGTGCGCGCTCACCCAGTCCACGATCACCCCTACGCCGGCCTGATGGCAGCGGTCCACGAAGCGTGCGAAGGCCTGTGGCGTGCCATGGCGCGCCGTTGGCGCGTAGATCCCCAGTGGCTGATAGCCCCAGGAACCGCCAAAGGGATGCTCGCTGACCGGCAGCAGCTCGATGTGGGTGAAACCAAGCCCTGCCACGTACGGAATCAACCGGTCGGCCAAGGCATCCCAGTCCAGCGGCGAACCATCGTCGCTGCGCTGCCAGGAGCCCGCATGCACTTCGTAGATGGACAGCGGCGTGCAGGTTCCGGCCTGCCGCCGCGCCGCCAACCATGCGTCATCGTGCCACTGCATCGGCGCTGCCGAAGGCACCCGCGAGGCGGTGGCCGGTGGCAGCTCGGCCCAGCGCGCCATCGGATCGAACTTGTCGGGCATCACCCGGCCGTCGGCGCCGACGATGCGGAATTTGTAGCGGGCACCGGCCTGCACGCCAGGCAGGAACAGCTCCCACACGCCAGCGGTGTGGCGCAGCCGCATCGGATGGCGCCGGCCATCCCACCCGTTGAAATCGCCGACCACGGCAACCCTTCGTGCGTTGGGGGCCCACACCGCGAAGCGCACGCCGTCGATACCCTGTACCTGCATCGCTACTGCGCCCAACTGGCGCGCTGCATCAGCGTCACCGGCATGGAAATGCTGCAGCAGCGCCTCATCCAGCAGCGGACCGAAGGAATAGGCATCGTGCACCTGCTCCACACCCTGCTCGAAATGCAGGGCGAGCAGCGGCACGGGCGCTTCACCTGCTGCACCTTCGAACAGGCCGGGCAAGGGACCCGGTTGCAGATCCCAGCGCCGCTCCGGGCCCGCAATCACCTCCACGCGACGCGCGTGGGGCACCAGAACGCGCAGCTGGCGCTGGCCATCGGGCTGTTGGTGCGGCCCGAGCCAGGCAAACGCATCGGCCGCCCGTGCATGAACCAGGTCGTCCAGGACCGGAGCCACCACGCCCTCCTCCCGTCCGGCGGTCGCCATGGGCTCGTCCTCGAGGGCGACCGGCTGCAGGCTGTCGTGACTCATGCGGCCACCTGGCAGGTCTGCTGGTATAGCGCCAGATATGCGCGCCCCGCCGCATCCCAACCGCCCGGCCGCAGCATGGCCGCGCGGCGCATGGCCTGCAGCAGGCCGGGCAGGCGGAAGGTGCGCATCGCCCGTTCCACACAGCGGCGCAAGCCATCGGCATTCGCGCCGTGGAACAGGAATCCGGTCACGCCATCCTCAACGGTATCGACCAGCCCGCCGGTCGCGTGCGCGATTGGCAGGCAGCCGAAGCGCTGCGCGTACATCTGGCTCAACCCACAGGGTTCGAAACGCGAAGGCATCAGCAGGAAATCGGCGCCAGCAAACATCTGGCGGGCCAGCGCCTCTTCGAAGCCGATGAATGCGCCCACCCGTCCGGGGTAGCGCCGGGCCAGCGCCTGCACCTGCGCTTCCACCTGCGGCTCGCCGCCACCGATGATGACCAGCTGGCCGCCGGCCGCCACGATCTGCGGCGCCACGTCGCATGTGATGTCCAGGCCTTTCTGGTGCACCAGGCGGGAGACCACCGCGAACAGCGGGCCGGCCGAGGGCGCCAGGCCGAATGCACTGCGCACCGCGTGCGCATTGGTGGCGCGCCCGGTCCATTCGCCGATGCCGAAATGGGCCTTGAGGTGGATGTCGCGGCGTGGATCCCAGCTGGCGTCGATGCCGTTGACGATGCCACTCAGGTGTCCGCCGGCCGCCCGGCGCGCCAACAGGTCATGCAGCCCGCAGCCGTCATCCGGGGCGGTGATCTGCTGCGCGTAGCGCAGGCTGACCGTGTTCAGGCGCGTGGCATTGGTGATCCCGCCCTGCAGGAACGACATCTGCCCGTGGAAGTGCAGTTCATCCAGGTGTTCGACCGGTACGCCCAGCACAGGTGCAAGCGCATACGGAAACAGCCCCTGGTAAGCCAGGTTGTGGATGGTCAGCAGGGTCGGCACGGTGGTCCGGTCCCAACGCACGTAGGCTGCCGCCATGGCCACAGGCCAATCATTCAGGTGCAGCAGCTGCGGCGACCAGTCCAGCCCGGCACGCCCGGCCGCAATCTCCGCCGCCGCGTGTGAGAGCGTGGCGAAGCGAACCGCGTTGTCCTTCCACTCCTGGCCCTGCCCATCGACGTATGGCGAACCTTCGCGCTCGTACAGCTCTGGCGAGAGCAGCACGTAGATCGGAAGGCCGTCTGCCTGCACTGCCATGCCGATCCCGCACGCAGGCAGGCCCGCCCTCGCGCTGACCTGTCCCATCCGCTGCAGCTGTGGCAGGCGCTGCAGTACCTCCGGGTAGCCGGGCAGCAGCACGCGCGAATCACAGGCGCCGCGTACCGCACGCGGCAGGGCTGCGGCCACGTCGCCCAGGCCCCCGGCCTTGATGAAGTCGGCCATCTCGGTCGCGACGAACAACACACGCTGTACCAGCTCCGGCAGCTGCAGTGGCAGCGAGTGGCCACGCCGGGTGCCGATCGGCACGAGCGAACCGGGAGAGGTCGCAACAGATGAAGCGGACTGGACAGCGCGGGCCATGGGAGGGTCTCTCGGGTATTTCAGGCAGACGGACGCCAGCGGCGCCGGGATGGGCGCTGATGGTGGGAAGGAAGTCGACGCAGGACGTGGGGGACGTCAGCGAGAGGCTCAGGACGACAATAGCCCTGCATGCGATCAATCAACCGTGAAGCCATGGCGATTTCTTTGTGACAACACGTCATGAGCTCAGTACACATGACATGCGCCCGCCTCCTGCCCGTGTCTCCTGCGATGGGGCCGAGCCCACGCCCGGCTGTTGGCAATCCCACGTGCCGCCTGAGCCGAGCTGGATTGGTCTTTAAGAGACTCACCCTGCGACACCCGGTCGCAGGCCTTCGCGCTACGCGCTTGACCAATGTCAAACCGCCCGCCGCCGCCCGGGCGTATTCCTATGCAGGACCCGAACACGCCGGCGCGGCCGGCATCCACAAGGACCCTGCGATGAGCTACACCCCCGACAACGCCCAGCTGCTGAACGCCATGCAGAACGTCATGGTGATCTCCACCACCGACCTGCAGGGCAACATCACCTACGCCAATGACCTGTTCTGCACGCTCACCGGCTTCGCCCGCGAAGAGCTGATCGGCCAGCCGCACAGCATCGTGCGCCACCCGGACGTGCCCAAGGCCGTATACAAGGACATGTGGGACACCATCAAGGCCGGCAAGACCTGGACCGGCATCGTGCCCAACCTCGGCAAGGGCGGCGTGCTCTACGTGGTCGACACCACCGTGCAGCCGCTGTTCGACGCAGACGGCAACATCACTTCGTACATCAGCATCCGCCGCGTGGTGAACGACCTGATGCAGAACTATGACCTGGTCGAGTTCAGCAAGGAAAAGTTCGACGACTTCTACGAGGCCGCGTGAACGCCCTCCCGACCAGTACGCCCTTCAGCCGTCTGCTGGTGGGTTTCGCGTCCGAGTCGGGCAACGCCCGCGCCCTGGCCCAGCGCCTGGGCGCGGAGCTGCAGCCGCATGGGCCGCAGGTGCTCCCGTTCAACGACATTGACGTAGCCAGTCTCGGCCAAGGCGATGTGCTGCTGGCGATCTCCAGTTCCTTCGGTGACGGAGAGCCGCCAGCCAATGGCGAGCAGTTCTTCGAAACGCTGCGCCAGATCCCGACGCTGAGCGGCCTGCGCTATGCAGTGTTCGGCCTCGGTGACACCGGCTACCCGAGCTTCTGCGGCTTCACCAAGGCGCTGGATGCCGCGCTGTGCGAGCGCCAGGCGCAGCCACTGCTGCGCCGCGTGGATGCCGACCTGGGCTACGAGCAGTTCTTCCAGCAATGGCAGCCGGTGCTCGGCCAGGTGCTGAACGGCAACCTGAGCGCTGGCCAGCACCTGCACCTGCAGGTCACCGCTTATGGCGAAGACAATGCCTTTGCCGCTCCCATCCTCGAACGCCGCCGCTTGAACAGCAGCGACCCGGCGGCGTGGCACCTGCAGTTGGACATTGCCGGCAGTGGCATGGCCTACCGCGCGGGGGACACCCTGCACGTGGTACCCGAGAACGACCCTGCCTTGCTGCAGGCATTGGCTACCTGGTACGGCGACACCGCCGCCGTGGCCGCCCTGCACGACCGCGAGCTGCGCCTGCTGAGCAAGGGCGTGCTGCGCGAACTGGCCAAGCTCGGCAGTAGTGAGGTACTGAAGGGCCTGTTGAAGGTCAGCCAGAAGCGCGAGCTGGAAGCCTACCTGCACGGCCTGGACCTGCTGGACGTGCTGCAGGACCACGCCACGCCGGACAGCGTGCCGCTTGCCCGGCTGCGCGAACTGCTGTCACCGCGGCTGCCGCGTGCCTATTCGATCGCCTCGCACCCGTGCGACGACCAGCTGAGCCTGTGCGTGCGCGAAGTGCGCTACACCCTGCGCGGCCGCGAACGCTTCGGCACTGCCACCGGCAGCCTGCTGCATGGCGGCGAGCACGCCCGTGTGTACTGCCGCTCCAACCCTGGCTTCCACCTGCCCGATACCGGCCAGGCGCCGCTGCTGCTGGTCGGCACCGGCACCGGCATCGCACCGCTGATGGGCCTGATGCAGGAGCTGCAGGCCAACGGCTGCGAACGCGAGGTGCACCTGGTGTTTGGCGAGAAGCACCGCCAGCACGATTACCTGTATCGCGACCAGCTGCAGGACTGGCACGCGCGTGGCGTGCTGGCCGGCCTGCATACCGCGTTCTCGCGCGATGGCGCTGAAAAGATCTATGTGCAGCACGTGCTGCAGCAGCGCGCCAGCGAAGTGCGCGACGTCCTGGCCCGTGGCGGGCACCTGTACCTGTGCGGCAACAAGCGCCATCTGGAGGGCGCGGTGCGCGAGGCCATCGATGCCATCGCTGGCGAAGGACACTGGGACGCGCTGCGCGGTGAAGGCCGCACGCACTGTGAGCTGTATTGATCGGTACCACTGGACTGCACGAATCCTGGACCGGTAGAGCCGGCCGCTGGCCGGCTGCTCAGTATCCCTTGGTTGCCGGCCAGCGGCCGGCACTACCAGAACATGTAGCCAATCATCGCCTGTGCATCACGGTAGAGCCGGCCGCCGGCCGGCATTACCAGAATATGTAGCCAACCATCGCCCGTGCATCACGGTAGAGCCGGCCGCTGGCCGGCTGCCCAGGATACCGAGGTTGCCGGCCAGCGGCCGGCACTACCATCAGATGTGACCAACCATCGCCGGTGCGTCCATCACGGGTCAACCGCCGACGATGCGGCCGTCCACCACGCGCGCCACCTGCTGGCCGAACATCGCCACGTCCTGTGGATCGTGGCTGATCAACAGCAACGGGATGCCGGTCCGGTCCAGCACCGTTTCCAGCTCCTGACGCAGGTGCTGGCGCAGGTCATGGTCCAGTGCGGAGAACGGCTCATCCAGCAGCAGCGCCTGCGGCTGCGTCACCAGGGCGCGCGCCAATGCAGTGCGCTGGCGCTGGCCACCGGAGACCTGCGAGGGCAGCAGATCGCCCACCGTGTCGATGCGGAATGCGTGCAGCCACTGCTCCACCGCATCGAAGCGCTGGCGCGCGCGCGGATTCAACCACCCGCGCTCCAGCCCGAACGCCACGTTCTGGCGCACGCTCAGGTGCGGGAACAACGCGTAATCCTGGAACACGTAGCCCAGCCGGCGGCGCTGCGGCGGCAGATCCACAGCGGTGGCCGCGTCGAACAGGGTCTGCCCCTGCAGGCGCACATGGCCCTGGCCCGGCCGCAGCAGCCCGGCCACCGCCTTCAGGGTCAGGCTCTTGCCGGCGCCTGAAGGCCCGAACAGCACCACCTGCCGCTGCGTGCACTGCAGCGATACGTCCAACACGAAATCCTGGCCGGCCGCCTGCAGGCGGCGCTGCACCTGCAGGTCAAGCCACATCGCGCAGCTCCCGGCGACGCCCGCCCACCAGCCGCGCTGCCAGCAACAGGATCACGATGCACACCACCGAAGTCAGGATCACCAGCGCATTGGCCTTGCCATCCTGGCCGGCCTGCACCGCCTCGTAGATGGCGATCGACAGCGTCTGCGTGCGTCCCGGAATGCTGCCCGCCACCATCAATGTCGCGCCAAACTCACCCATCGCGCGTGCGAAGGCCAGCAGCAGGCCGGCAAGAATGCCGCGCCACGCCAGCGGCAGCGTGACGCGGAAGAACACCGCTGCTTCGGACACTCCAAGCGTGCGCGCGGCCTGCTCCAGCTGTCCGTCCACTTCCTCGAACGCCGCGCGTGCCGGCTTGAACACCAGCGGCAGCGAAGCCACCGCCGCGGCGATCACCGCGGCCTGCCAGGTGAACACCAGGTTGATGCCGAACCACGACTGCAGCCACGCGCCGATCGGGCCGTTGCGGCCGATCAGCACCAGCAGGTAATAGCCCAGCACCGTCGGTGGCAGCACCATCGGCAGGGTCAGCAGCGAATCCAGCAGCTCGCGGCCGGGAAAGCGCCGCCGCGCCAGCAGCGCGCCCAGTGCCACGCCCAGCACCAGATTGATCGCGGTGGCCCAGCCGGCCACCTTCAGCGACAACCCCAGTGCGCTCCAGTCGAAATCCATGCGTCAGGGCTTGCCGAACCCGTGCTTGGCCAGGATCGCCTGGCCCGGCGCCGAACGCACGAAGGCGGTGAAGCGCCTGGCTTCGGCCGACTGCGCGCTGGCCCTGGTCACCGCCAGCGGATAGGCAATGCGCCCCGCCACCGGAACCGCGAAGGCGCGGCGCACCCGGTCGGGCATCGCCTGTGCATCTGTGGCATAGACGAAGCCCGCATCCACTTCACCGCGCGCCACGTAATCCAGCGACTGGCGCACGTTCTGCGTCGTGATGATCCTGCCCTGCACCGACGGCCACAGGCCCGCCGCTTCCAGCGCGCCCTTGGCATAGCGGCCAACCGGCACGCTGTCCGGGTTGCCCAGCGCAACGCGCTGCACACCGGCACCGGCCAGGTCCTTCAAGGTACGCGGCGCAGCCTTGGCCTGCGGCGGCACCACCACCCATAGTGCGTTCACCGCGAACACCTCGCGGGTACCGGCCGCCAGCAGGTCCTGCTGCTGGGCCTGGTCCATCGTGGTTTCATCGGCCGACGCGAACACATCCACCGGTGCGCCACGGCTGATCTGCTGCAGCAGCACGCCGGATGCGGCGAAGTTGAAATCGACCTTGGTTCCCGGGTGCGCCCTCTCATACGCCGCGCCCAGCTCGCGGAAGCTCTCGGTCAGGCTCGAAGCCGCCGACACCGTCAGGTCGGCCGCCCAGGCCGGTACCGTAGCCAGCAGTCCCAGCAACAACAGTCCAGCTCGCTTCATCGTCGGCTCCCGGCCAGGTTCAGTTCGGATCGGATTCGTCGGCCACCGCCAGCGCTGCCAGGCGCTCGGGCTGCAGCAACAGGATCTCGCGCTGCTTCACCGCAATGATCCCATCATCGCTCAGGCGGCGCAGCACGCGGCTGGCGGTTTCCGGCGCCATCCGCAGGTAATTGGCGATCTCGGTACGCGCCATCGTCAGGTTGAAGCGCGTGGCGGAGAAACCGCGCCGCGCGTAGCGCTCGGACATGTCCAGCAGGAACGCGGCCATGCGTTCTTCGGTACGGTGGTTGGCGGCCAGGGTCGCGACCTTGCCGATCTCCGCACTGAGCAGGCTGAACAGCTTGGCCTGCAGCCCCGGCATGCGGGTCGCCAACAGGCTGAGCTTGGGGAACGAGATGCGGCACAGGTGCACGGTGTCCAGCGCCACCGCATTGCAGGGGAAGCGCGAACCGTGGATCGCGTTGAGGCCGATCACTTCGCCCGGCAGGCTGAAGCCCAGCACCTGCTCGTTGCCCTGGCTGTCATCGACGAAGGTCTTGACCATGCCCGCGCGCACCGCAGCAATCGAATCGAACGATTCGCCGGCGCGGAAGATGTAGTCACCTGCATGGAACGGACCGACATGGTCGACCAGCACGTGCAGGTCGCCCAGTGCGGTCTTGTCGTAACCCTGCGACATGCATGCGTCGGAGAACGCGCAGGTGCTGCAGAAGTGCAGTGCGTCGCCATCATCGGCGGCGGCGGGGTTGGGTGTGGCCCGGCCGAGACGGCCCTGCGAAGGCGGAATTGAAGACATCGGGGCAAGACTCAAGCGATGGCGGCCGCCGGCCGGAAGCATGCGGCCATCATACGCCACAGCAGGCGCCCTTCTTCGGCCAGGCGCAGCACGCGCGCATCCCACTGCGCCCAGCCGCGTGCCAGCAGCGGCGACAACGCGGGCAGCTGTTCGGCGAAACATTCCTCGAACGGTTCATCGTTGCGCCACTCGAAGGCAGCCGCATCGAGGGCGTGGTCACAGGCGATGCTCTGCGCCACTTCGGCCACCAACCGCTCGTCCTCGGACAGGATCAGCCCGGCGGAGACTCCCATGTGACCCGCCAGCAGCCGCGCACGCCATTCGCCCAGTTCGTCCTCCAGCCGGTAGAACACCTCGCCGATCTGGCTGCAGGCAGACAGGCCAAGCCCGATGAAATCACTGCGGTCGCGGCGTGGCACGCTGGCAAGATCGCAATGGCGCTGGCCATCGCCCGGACCGTGCGGGTTCGGCAGATCGCCGCGCTGATAGTGATCGCCACCAATCGGTTCGTAACCCGCAGCGCGCAGCAGGCGCCAGGCCTGCAGCCAATGGACGGCCGAGGGGTATTCTGGCAGCGCACACGGCGCCGGCAGCAGGATGCGCTCCGGTGCCTCGGCCAGCACCTCGTGCAGCCGTTCAATGAAGCCAGCGTCCTCGCTGCCGGGTACCCGCAACTGGTAGTAGCGCGCGGTGAAGCCCACCTGTCGCGCCTGTGCCAGCAGGGTCGGCCCCGGTGCATCGGCGCGATCGATCACGTTCAAACGGGTGCAGCCCACCGCACGCAGCTGCGCCGGCGCCAGCGCGCTGCCTGCGTCCAGCCGCACCTCCACCTGGGGCCGCGCCACGGTGCGCAGGTGCTGCGGCACCGCATCCAGCAGCTGGCCGAGCTGCGGCGGCGGCAACGTCTCGGCCAGCCCCAGCTGCAGTACCATCGCCACCACTTCACGGTCCTCGGCCAGCACGTCGGCCTGCAGCCGCAGCGCCAGCAGCAAGGTGTCCAGATAGGCCTGCGGCGGCACACCGCGCCCGCCACGACCGACCTGGAAGCCGAGCGTCAAGCCGCGTGGGATCAGGTGCTCATTGCTGGCGCGCATGGCAGCGCGCCAGCCGCTTTCGCCAAAACCAGTACTGAACTGGTCAGCCGGCGGAAACAGCACGTGCCGCGGTTGCCGCAGCAATGCAGCCTGCAGCGCAGTGTCCTCGCTCTCGTCAACGTGGAAGCTCATGGCAGACATCTTCGGGCGTTCCTCTTCGCGTGGCCCTGATTGAAATCAAGCGTGGCGCATCTGGCGGTTGCTGCCGGCCAGCGTCCGGCACTACCCCTTCACCCACCATTTGGTAGTGCCGGCCGCTGGCCGGCAGCACCCTCCACCCATCGCGCACCGTTCTGGTAGTGCCGGCCGCTGGCCGGCAAACACCTTCACCCACCGCGCACCCGCTCGGCGGCGGCCGCATCGATGGCTTCGGGCAGGTCGGTTTCGCGGTCGATCTGCGGGAAGTGGCGGCGTTCCATACGGCGGATCGCGAAGTGCATCCAGGCCAGTGCAGCGGCCACCAGCACGAACAGCAGCATGAAGCAGCTGCTCCAGATGCCCACCGCATCGTTCAATGCACCGAACACGATCGGCAGGATGAAGCCACCCAGGCCACCGATCATGCCAACCACGCCGCCCACGGCACCCACGTGCTTGGGGTAGTACGCCGGGATGTGCTTGTAGACCGCGGCCTTGCCCAGCGACATGAAGAAGCCCAGCACGAACACCAGCACGGTGAACATCACCACGCCGATGGCCAGATGGAAGTGGATCGGGCCATGGATGCCCTTCACCACATACTCGGTATCCGGGTAGGCCAGCAGGAAGGTGCAGATGGCCGACACGCCGAAGGTCCAGTACATCACCCGGCGCGCCCCCATCCGGTCCGACATCCAGCCACCGACCACGCGGAACAGGCTGGCCGGGATCGAATAGCACGCCGCCAGCATGCCGGCGTGGCCCACGTCCATGCCATAGGCGCCCACCAGGTAGTGCGGCAGCCACAGCGCCAGCGCCACGAAGCCACCGAACACGAAGAAGTAGTACAGCGAGAACCGCCACACCTGCAGGTTCTTCAGTGGCGCCATCTGCTCGGCGAACGGCACCGGCTTCACGCCTTCGCGACGGCGCTGCTCCAGCGACGGATCTTCCTTGCTGAAGAGGAAGAACAGCACCGCCGTGACGGCCAGCGCGACGGCCCAGACCTTGGCGACCATGGTCCAGCCGGCCGCCACCATCACCAGCGGCGCCAGCAGCTTGGTCACCGCCGAGCCGATGTTGCCAGCACCGAAGATGCCCAGTGCGGTGCCCTGCTTGCTGGCCGGGAACCACTTCGAGACGTAGGCCACGCCCACCGAGAAGTTGCCGCCGGCGATACCCACGCACAGCGCGGCAATCAGGAACTGGGTGTAGGTCTGGGCATAGGTCAGCATCCAGGTGGCCACTGCGCCACACAGCATCACCAGCACCATCACCTTGCGGCCACCGAACTGGTCGGACCATATGCCGAGGAAGACCCGGCTGACCGAACCGGTCAGCACCGGCGTGGCGATCAACAGGCCGAACTGGGTGTCATTCAAGCCGAGCTGTTGACTGATCTGGATGCCGATGATCGAAAAGATCATCCACACCGCAAAGCACACGGTGAAGGCGAACGTGCTCAGCCACAGCGCACGTTGCTGCTGCCCGGCACTGGCGGGGGCAAGGGCCTGGTTCATGAATTCTCCTCGTTCAAGGGGGTTCAGCCGATATCCGCTTCGGCTTCGATCTCATCCAGCCCGCGCACCGGGTAGCGTTCCTGCAGCTGCAGCAGGTAGGCCTGCACTTCACGCTGGCGTACCTGCAGCTCCAGGTAGTCACGCAGCTGCGGCAGCACCGCCTCGAACGGCTGCGGCTGGCCTTCCTCGCGTGCATCGACGCAGACCACGTGGTAGCCCCAGCGCGATTCCACCGGGAAACCGGCCAGGCCCTCGCGCAGGCGGAACACCTGGCGGTCGAACTCCGGCGTGGTCTGCCCACGCTGCAGCCAGCCCAGGTCGCCGCCCTCGCTGCTGGATGGGCAACGCGAATGGCGCAGGGCGAAATCGGCGAACAGGTGCGGCGACTCTTTCAGCAGCCCGACCAGCCGCTCGCCCTCGGTACGTGCGGCGAAGCGCCCAGCCACGTCGTCGGCCGGCGCGGCCAGCAGGATATGGCGCAGACGCACGCGGTCGGGGGAGCGGAAGCGCTCCGGGTTCTGCTCGAAGTACCGGCGGCAGTCTTCATCACTCGGTACGCGGTCTTTGATCGCATCTTCCAGCAGCTGTTGGATCAGCACTTCCTCGTCGCTTACTCGGTTGCCCTCCGGCGCCTGCAGCCCAAGCCGCTGCGCTTCCAGGCGCAGCAGCTCGCGCACCACCAGTGCACGTGCCGCTTCGGCACGAGACTGCTCCGGGCGCATCGCCCGGTGGTGCTGCATCTCGCGGGCGATGTCGGCCTCGCTGATCGCGGTCTCGTCCACGAACAGCCGGCACGGTGCCGGCTGCCCGAGCGAGCGCGGCCCCTGCGCTGCCGCGTCATGGTGGTGCGAATGCGCCTCGGCGGGAACCGGCGCAGCGGAGTCGATCACGGTGATCGGCAGGAATTTCGGCAGGCTGCCCATGACTTACTCCCGCGGACCGTAGCGCAGCGTGGCCTGGCGGCGGCGCACCACCTGGTACGGCCTCCACAGGTAGCTGATCGGAATGCTCCACACGTGCACCAGGCGCGTGAACGGCGCGATCAGGAACAGGGTCAGGCCCAGGAAGATATGCATCTTGTAGACCCAGCTGACGCCCTCGATGTAGTCGGCGGCACCGGCACGGAAGGTCACGATGTGCTGTGCCCACTCGGCCAGCTGCACCATCACCCCGCCGTCCAGGTGGCCGGACGAGATGCGGATGCTGTACAGGCCCAGGCACAGCTGGGCGAACAGCAACACCAGCACCAGGGTGTCACCGAAGCTGCCGGTGGCCCGCACGCGCGCGTTGAACAGGCGGCGCACCAGCAGGATGCTGATGCCGATGAAGCACAGTGCGCCGAACACACCACCGACCACCATCGCCAGCATCTGCTTCTGCGAGGAGGTGATGAAGTGCTCGTACACCGCGTGCGGGGTCAGCAGGCCGACCAGGTGGCCACCGAGGATGGCCAGGATGCCGATGTGGAAGCAGTTGCTGCCGATCCGCATGCCCTTGTCCGACAGCATCTGGCTGGAGCCGGTGCGCCAGGTATACATGGCCCTGTCATAGCGGGCCCAGCTGCCGATCAGCAGCACCGCCACGGCGATGTACGGGTAGTACTGGAAGGCGAATTGATGCAGGGAGTAACTCATGGCTGGACCTCTCGATGCGAAGGACGGGCCGGCGAACGCACGGGCGGCTTGCAGTCTTCGGCAGGAGCTTCGGCGCCGAAGCGCACCGCCTCCTCCTCCCACAAACGGTCCATGGCCTCGGCGGTATCGTCGCGGACTTCCTCGCTGGCACGCTGGCGCAGCGCCTGCAGATCGGCCTTGCCGTCACCGGCTTCGACCAGGATCTCGAACAGCACCCGGTGCGGCAGCTCCCGCTCGGCGGCACGCGCCGCCAGCATCCCGGCGATATGGCCGATGTGGTGCAGCCACTCGCGGGCCTCGCTGCCTGGGCGATGGGCCAGAAACTCCAGCAGCAGCGGCAGGTAATCCGGCAGCTCGCGTGCATCCAGTTCGAAGCCGTTGCGGCGGTAGGTTTCGACCAGATCGACCATGGCCTGGCCGCGGTCGCGCGACTCGCCATGGATGTGCTCGAACAGCAGCAGGCTCATCGAGCGGCCGCGGTCGAAACTGGCCAGCCACGCCGCCTGCGCATCCAGCGCATCGGTGGCCAGCAGCTGCTGCACGAAGCTGCGCAGCTGCTGGCGGCGGGTGGCGTTCAGCGCCGGGTCGTCACAGGCGGCGAGCAGTTCCTCGCCGTGCTCCCACAGTTCTTCGCGGGGGTAGTCCAGCAACACCCCGACCAGCTTGAGCACGCTCATCACACCACCTCCTTGCGGCGGTGGTTCGGGCCCTTGTCCACCACGAAGGTGGTGGTCTTGCGCTGGCCGAACAGGTCGGCCGGGCTGTCACCATTGCAGCCGTTGCCGAAGGTGAAGCCGCAGCCGCCGCGCTCGCCGAAGGCGTCGTTGGCATACTCGCGGTGGCCGGTCGGAATCACGAAACGGTCCTCGTAGTTGGCGATGGCCAGGTAGCGGTACATCTCCTCCACCTGGGCGATGCTCAGCCCGGTCTGTTCCAGCACCGAGGTGTCTTCCACGCCGTCCACGTTCCTGGCCCGGCGCCAGGCACGCATCGCCATCAGCCGCTCCAGCGCGCGTACCACCGGCGCCTCGTCACCGGCCGTCAGCAGGTTGGCCAGGTAGCGCATCGGAATGCGCAGCGACGCCACGTCCGGCAGTTCCCCGCTCATGCCCACGCGGCCACGCTCGGCGGCAGACTGGATCGGCGACAGCGGCGGCACGTACCAGACCATCGGCAGCGTGCGGTATTCCGGGTGCAGCGGCAGCGCCAGCTTCCAGTCGATCGCCAGCTTGTACACCGGCGACTGCTTGGCAGACTCCAGCCAGCTGTCCGGGATGCCCTCCTTGCGCGCGGCGGCGATCACCGCCGGATCGTTCGGGTCCAGGAAGATATCCAGGTGGGCCTGGTACAGGTCCTTCTCGGCGGCCACCGAAGCGGCCTCGGCGATGCGGTCGGCGTCGTACAGCATCACGCCCAGGTAGCGGATGCGGCCCACGCAGGTTTCCGAGCACACGGTCGGCTCACCCATCTCGATGCGCGGGTAGCAGAAGATGCACTTCTCCGACTTGCCGCTCTTCCAGTTGTAGTAGATCTTCTTGTACGGGCAGGCCGACACGCACATGCGCCAGCCGCGGCACTTGTCCTGGTCGATCAGCACGATGCCATCTTCCTCGCGCTTGTAGATCGCGCCCGAGGGGCACGCCGACACGCACGCCGGGTTCAGGCAGTGCTCGCACAGGCGCGGCAGGTACATCATGAAAGTCTTCTCGAAGGCGCCGTAGATCTCCTTCTGCACCTGGTCGAAGTTGTAGTCGCGCGATCGCTTGCTGAACTCCGAACCGAGGATCTCCTCCCAGTTCGGGCCCCACTCGATCTTCTGCATGCGCTCGCCACTGATCAGCGAACGCGGCCGCGCGGTGGGCTGGTGCTGGCTGTCCTTGGCGGTGTGCAGGTTCTGGTAGTCGAAATCGAACGGCTCGTAGTAGTCGTCGATCTGCGGCAGGTCCGGGTTGGCGAAGATCTTGGCCAGCATGCGCCAGCGGCCACCCGCGCGTGGCACCAGCTTGCCGCTGCCGGTGCGCACCCAGCCACCGTTCCACTTCTCCTGGTTTTCCCATTCCTTCGGGTAGCCGATGCCCGGCTTGGTTTCCACGTTGTTGAACCAGGCGTACTCGACGCCCTCGCGCGAAGTCCAGACGTTCTTGCAGGTGATCGAGCAGGTATGGCAGCCGATGCACTTGTCCAGGTTCAGCACCATCGCGATCTGTGCACGGACCTTCATCACACCACCTCCTTGCTGGCCGATGCCGAAGCACCAGCGGGCTGCTCATCGGTCGCTCCTGCGCGTCCTGCGCCCGCGACACTCGAACTTCCTTGTTCATCGTCCAACCAATCAATCTTGTCCATCTTGCGTACGATCACGAACTCGTCGCGGTTGGTACCGCAGGTGCCGTAGTAGTTGAAGCCATAGGCCAGCTGCGCGTAGCCGCCGATCATGTGGGTCGGCTTGAGCACGATGCGGGTCACCGAGTTGTGGATGCCGCCGCGGGTGCCGGAAATCTCCGAGCCCGGCACGTTGATGATGCGTTCCTGGGCGTGGTACATCATCGCCATGCCCGGCATCACGCGCTGGCTGACCACCGCGCGCGCAGCAATCGCACCGTTGACGTTGAACAGCTCGATCCAGTCGTTGTCGACGATGCCGGCGCTGCGCGCGTCGTCCTCGCTGATCCACACGATCGGGCCACCGCGCGACAGTGTCTGCATGATCAGGTTGTCGCTGTAGGTGCTGTGGATGCCCCACTTCTGGTGCGGGGTGATCCAGTTCAGCACGATCTCCTTGTTGCCGTTCGGGCGCTGGTTCAGCAGCGGCTCCACCGTGCGCGTGTTGACCGGCGGCCGGTAGCTCATGAAGGCCTCGCCAAAGTCGATCATCCACTCGTGGTCCTGGTAGAACTGCTGGCGACCGGTCACCGTGCGCCACGGAATCAGCTCGTGCACGTTGGTATAGCCGGCGTTGTAGCTGACGTTGTCGTCTTCCAGGCCCGACCAGATCGGCGAGGAAATGATCTTGCGCGGCTGTGCCTGGATGTCACGGAAGCGGATCGCCTCGTGCTCCTTGCCCACGGCCAGGTGGGTGTGCTCGCGGCCGGTGAAGGTGCCCAGCGATTCCCAGGCCTTCACCGCCACGTGGCCGTTGGTTTCCGGCGCCAGGTGCAGGATCACTTCGGCCGCGTCGATCGCGGTCGAGATGGCCGGGCGCCCCTGGCTTACGCCTTCTTCGTGCACGGTGTGGTTCAACTTGCCGAGGAACTCGACCTCGTGCTTCGTGTCCCAGCTCATGCCCTTGCCGCCATTGCCCTGCTTGTCCAGCAGTGGGCCGAGCGAGGTGAACTTGCGGTACAGGTTCGGGTAGTCACGCTCAACCACCGTCATCGACGGCATGGTCTGGCCCGGAATGGCCTCGCACTCGCCCTTCTTCCAGTCGGCTACGCCGAACGGCATGCCCAGCTCGTTGGGGGTGTCGTGCAGGGTCGGCACCAGCACCAGGTCCTTCTCCACACCCAGCACGCCCGGCGCCATCTCGCTCACGGTGCGGGCCACCTCCTTGAAGATGTCCCAGTCACTGCGCGATTCCCAGGCCGGGTCCACCGCCTTCGACAGCGGGTGGATGAACGGGTGCATGTCCGAGGTGTTGAGGTCGTCCTTCTCGTACCAGGTTGCCGTCGGCAGCACGATGTCCGAGTACAGCGCGGTGGTGCACATGCGGAAGTCGAGCGTGACCAGCAGGTCCAGCTTGCCTTCCGGCGCCTCGTCGCGCCACTTCACCTCCTGCGGCTTCACTGCGCCCATTTCGCCCAGGTCCTTGCCCTGCAGCCCGTGGCGCGTACCCAGCAGGTGCCGCAGCATGTACTCGTGGCCCTTGCCCGAGGAACCCAGCAGGTTCGAGCGCCAGATGAACATCATGCGCGGGTGGTTCTGGCTGGCGTCCGGGTCGGCGAAGGCGAAGTCCAGCGAGCCGTCCTTGAACTTGCCCAGCGCATAGTCCGCCGGGGCCACGCCGGCCGCTTCGGCCTCGCGTACCAGCTGCAGCGGGTTGCGGTCCAGCTGCGGGGTGCTCGGCAGCCAGCCCATGCGCACCGCGCGCAGGTTCAGGTCGGCCAGGCTGCCGCCGTACTTGCTCGCATCGGCCAGCGGCGACAGCAGCTCGTCCACCTGCAGCTTCTCGTAGCGCCACTGCCCGGTGTTGAAGTAGAAGAACGAAGTGCCGTTCATGTGGCGCGGCGGCTTGCTCCAGTCCAGGCCGAATGCGAGCGGCTGCCAGCCGGTCTGCGGGCGCAGCTTTTCCTGGCCCACGTAATGCGCCCAGCCGCCACCGGTCTGGCCCACGCAGCCGCACATGATCAGCATGTTGATCAGGCCGCGGTAGTTCATGTCGTTGTGGAACCAGTGGTTCATGCCCGCGCCGACGATGATCATCGATCGGCCGTGGGTCTTGTCGGCGGTACGCGCGAACTCGCGTGCGATCTCGATCACCTCGGCGCGCGACACGCCGGTGATGCGTTCCTGCCACGCCGGCGTGCCCGGCACCATGTCATCGAAGCTCGATGCCACGTTGCCGCCGCCAAAGCCACGGTCCACGCCGTACTGGGCCAGCAGCAGGTCGTAGACCGTGGCCACCAGCGTCTCGCCGCCATCGGCCGTGGCCAGTCGGCGCACCGGAATGTTGCGGTCCAGTACTTCTTCGGCCGGTGCAGCGGTCCAGCCATCGCTTTCAATGCCACCGAAGTACGGGAAGCTCACTGCCTCGATGCCGTCGTTGGCCTCGGACAAGCTCAGGCGCAGGCGCGTATCGGCGCCATTGCTGGCCTTCTCTTCGATGTTCCAACGACCCTTCTCGCCCCAGCGGAAACCGATCGAGCCGTTGGGCACCACGATCTGGCCGCTGTTCTCGTCGTAGGCCAGGGTCTTCCAGTCCGGGTTGTTGGCTTCACCCAGCCCGCCCAGCTCACTGGCACGCAGGAAGCGGCCCGCCACCAGGCGGCCATCGTCGCGACGCTCCAGACGCACCAGCATCGGCATGTCCGAGTACTGGCGGCAGTAGTCCTGGAAATACTGCGAGGGCCAATCAACATGGAACTCGCGCAGGATCACATGGCCGAAGGCAAAGGCCAGCGCCGCGTCGGTGCCCTGCTTGGGGTGCAGCCAGTGGTCGGTCAGCTTGGCCAGCTCGGAATAGTCCGGGCAGATCGCCACCGTCTTGGTGCCGTTGTAGCGCGCCTCGGTGAAGAAATGTGCATCGGGCGTACGCGTCTGCGGCACGTTCGAGCCCCAGGCGATGATGTAGCGACTGTTGTACCAGTCGGCCGATTCGGGCACGTCGGTCTGCTCGCCCCAGATCTGCGGCGAGGCCGGCGGCAGGTCGCAGTACCAGTCGTAGAAGGACAGGCAGGCGCCACCCAGCAGCGACAAATATCGCGCACCGGCGGCGTAGGACACCATCGACATCGCCGGAATCGGCGAGAACCCGACCACGCGGTCCGGGCCGTACTGCTTCACCGTATACAGGTTGGAGGCGGCGATGATCTCGTTGGCCTCTTCCCACTGCAGGCGCACGAAGCCACCCATGCCGCGGCGGGTCTTGTACGAACGCGCCTTCTCCTTGTCCTCCACGATGCTGGCCCAGGCATCGACCGGGGCCTTGCTCTTGCGTGCTTCGCGCCACAGGCGCAGCAGCGTGCCGCGGATCAGCGGGTACTTCAGCCGGTTGGCGCTGTACAGGTACCAGGAATAGCTGGCGCCACGCGGGCAGCCACGCGGTTCATGGTTGGGCAGGTCCGGGCGTGTGCGCGGGTAGTCGGTCTGCTGGGTTTCCCAGGTGACCAGGCCGTTCTTGACGTAGATCTTCCAGCTGCAGGAGCCGGTGCAGTTCACGCCGTGGGTGGATCGTACGATCTTGTCGTACTGCCAGCGGGCGCGGTAACTGTTTTCCCAGTCGCGGCCCTCGCTCTTGGCAAAACCATGGCCATCGGCAAAGGTCTGGGGGTCACGCTTGAAGAACTGCAAGCGATCGAGGAAATAACTCATCGGGGATCTCCCTTTGCGGACATCGGCATCGTGGCTGTGTGTGTCATCTGGCTGCGGTGCGTTTTCATGTCGTCAGCAGGGTGTCTCGGCACCGCGCCGGTAGTACCACCACCAGGTCACGGCCAGGCAGGTGACATAGAAAACAACGAATCCGTACAGCGCCATGTCGGGGCTGCCGGTCAACGTAATGGACGAGCCGTAGCTCTTGGGAATGAAGAAACCGCCGTAGGCACCGATCGCACCGGAGAAACCGACCACTGCGGCCGACTCGATGCTGGCCTGGTGTGCGGCCGTGGCCTTGCCCTCGGCGTTGTCGTTGGCCGACCAGCGCTCATGCAGGGTGCGGAAAATCACCGGGATCATGCGGAAGGTGGTGCCGTTGCCGATGCCACTGAGCACGAACAGCGCCATGAAGCTGAGCAGGAAGCCGTAGAAGTTGCCGCCCTGGCCATCGCTGGGCAGGAAGTGCAGCACGCCGAACACTGCCGCGATCATCAGCGCGAACACCCAGAAGGTCAGGCGTGCACCACCCCAGCGGTCGGCCATGCTGCCACCCACCGAGCGCATCAGCGCGCCCAGCAGCGGGCCGATGAAGGCGTAGGCCAGCGGGTTCACGTCCGGGAACTGGCTCTTCACCAGCATCGGGAAGCCGGCCGAGAAACCGATGTAGGAACCGAAGGTGCCGATGTACAGCCAGCACATCAGCCAGTTGTGCTTGCGGCGGAAGATCACCGCCTGCTCGGAGAACGACGAGCGGGCGCTGGTCAGGTCGTTCATGCCGAACCAGGCCGCGATGGCGCACAGCGCGATGGCCGGCACCCAGATGAAACCGGCGTTCTGCAGGAACAGCGGTGCCCCACCCTCCACCGCGGGCTGCGGTGCACCACCCAGCGCACCGAATACGCCCACGGTGATGACCAGCGGAATCACCGCCTGCGCCACCGACACGCCCACATTGCCCAGGCCGGCGTTCAGGCCCAGCGCCAGGCCCTGCTTCTGCTTGGGGTAGAAGAAGGAGATGTTGGACATCGACGACGAGAAGTTCGCGCCGCCGAAACCACACAGGATCGCGATGGCCACGAACACCCAGTACGGCGTGGCCGGGTTCTGCACCGCAAAGCCGAGCCAGAGCGTCGGCGCCAGCAGCGACGCGGTGGACAGCGCGGTCCAGCGGCGGCCGCCGAAGATCGGGATCACGAACGAATAGAAGATGCGCAGGGTCGCGCCGGACAGGCTGGGCAGTGCCACCAGCCAGAACAGCTGGTCGGTGCTGAAGTTGAAGCCGATCTTCGGCAGGCTGATCGACACCGCCGAGAACAGCACCCAGACCGAGAAGGCCAGCAGCAGCGAAGGGATCGAGATGACCAGGTTGCGGGTGGCGACCCGCTTGCCGGTGCGCTCCCAATAGCCGGGATCCTCCGGCGTCCAGTCGCTGATGACGCGACCGGGACTGGCAGTGCTGCGGACAACAGGATCGCTACCGACGGTCATACATGGCTCCAAGGCTGTGGAATGACGTGGGTACTGCGTTTCAAGTTGTAACCCGTCGTCATGCAGCCATTAGGCCGTGCAGCACGGACGACGGGGTTGATCTGGATCAATCAAGGGCCGGTTTCCACCCTGCCCCTGACAAATGTCAAACCGATGAAGCGGTGCTGCGGCGGGTCACCCCGCGCTGGCGCACGCTGTCGCGCACGTCCACATCGAACTGCAGCTGAAGCTGGCTTCCATCTTCCAGGGCAATGTCGAATGGCAGGCCATCGCGGCACGGCAGCCGCGCCGCCAAGGCCTCGACGGCCGAGCGCGGCAGTACCAGGCGGCAGAAGGTGCCTCCGTCGAGCAGTACCGGTTGATCGCCGCCATGCAGCGACACCGCCATGCCCCAGCCTTCGATACCGCCGAAGCGGGTCATGTTCTCGACCGTTTCACCGGCCAGCAGGCGCGCCAGCTCGGCCTCGTCCAGGCGAAGCCGTACCGATTGGTCCTGCAACTGCACTTTCATGACGCAACATCCTCCCATTGTTCGGGGGTATTGCAGTTGACCAGCCCGGCCTCGTCAACCGGCGCCAGCGCCACGGAATTCACGCCAAGACGACGCTGCAGGGCCTGCAGCGAGCGCGGACCGTCCGGGTCGCCCAGCATCGATTCAAGTACGTTGCGACAAGCATCGTCTATATCCACCAGCATGGGCAGGGGATGGCCGGCAAAGATCGTGCATGGACCGCGATGGCCGTCACGCAATTGCTGCAGCAATCGCGGCGGCAGCAGCGGCGTATCCACCGGCACCACCCAGGCCGGGCCATCGGGCATGCGCATCGCCACGCTGTAGAGCCCGCCCAGCGGCCCGCAACGTGCCACGCGGTCCGGCACGCCGCCGAACGCCGGGTAATTTCCGCTGACCCAGACCTCGCGTGCGCCAGCCTGCATCAACAGGCCCCGCATGTGTTCCAGCAAGGTCCGCCCCTGCCACGGCAGCAGCGCCTTGTCGCGGCCCATCCGGGTGGACAGGCCGCCGGCCAGCACGATGCCGTTGACGCTCATCGCCGTAGAGCCACGCCATGCGTGGCTGCGCCGGCCGGGTGCTCGGGAAAGGCCTCATCCACGCATGGCGTGGATCTACTGAACCCCGCGCCGCCCTGAAGGGTGGGGTCAATGCCCGTGGTCGTGCGCATGATCATGGGCATGGGCGGGTTCGCTGTCCGCATGGCACAGGCTGCAACCCTCGCTCCACTCGCTGTCGCCGTCCTCGTAGTGCTCCTGCTTCCAGATCGGGCACTGGTGCTTGACCACCTCGATCAACTGCCGGCACGCGCGGAACGCTTCGTCGCGGTGCGGGCTGCCCGCGGCCACCACCACCGCCACATCGCCGATGCCCAACCGGC
Organism: Stenotrophomonas sp. YJH_SMC_91; assembly: GCF_059368495.1. Taxonomy (NCBI): domain Bacteria; kingdom Pseudomonadati; phylum Pseudomonadota; class Gammaproteobacteria; order Lysobacterales; family Lysobacteraceae; genus Stenotrophomonas; species Stenotrophomonas sp. YJH_SMC_91. Next base: position 112,779 of record NZ_JCAFRT010000002.1, read on the forward strand.
CCTTGGCGTGGGCCACATACAGCTTCAGCTTCGGACCGAACGCCGCCTCGACCTCGGCGGCCAGGCGCTTGAACTCGTTCAGCACCAGCGGCTCGAACAGGTCGTAGGTGATCCCGGTCACCAGCCGGCCGATGTTGACGTCGCGCACCTTGCCGATGAACACGTCGATGCCGCCGAAGCCCGGATCAGAGACCGCAGCAATGCCCTCGGCTGGATCGATCGCCGCCTGCGCGCGGTCCACCACCTTCGCGATGATCTTCTCGCTCATCGCTCAGCCCCCGCTCACTGGTGGCAGGATCGCCACGCGGCCATCGTCGGGCAGCGCCTCGTGGTCGCGCAGCACGCGTTGCTGGTCGGCGAACGCCGAGTAGTCCAGCAGGCCGGCACGGAAACCCGGCCAACGCAGCGGCAGCAGCTCGCGCAGCGCCTGGCGCAGATCGGCCACGGTGCCACCGGCCACATCCACGGCGATCTCGCGGCTGGCATCCAGATCGGAAAACGCACCGAACAACTGCAGATTCACCTGTTTCATCATGACTCCTGGCTCACCAGCTGCACCGGTTCGTGGTGACCCCAGCCCTGCACGCGCACGTAGGTGCCAGCGCTGGCCAGGTCTCCCTCGGCCTCCAGCACCACCCAGGCGTTGGCCTGCAGCATGGACATCAAACGGAACGACTCCTGCCCGGACAGCACGCGCGCACTCAGGCGTCCCTGTCCGTCCATTTCCACCCGCGCACGCGCGTGGAAGCGCAGGCCCGGCGGCTTGCGCACGTCGGCCTGCAGCGGCAGCTGCAACATGAGCTCCGGCGCCAGCCCCAGCAGGCGGCGCAGTACCGGCTCAACGAAGAAGCGCTGGCCCACCGCAGCCGACACCGGGTTGCCGGGCAGGCCGAAATACAGCGCGCCATTGGGCAGCACCGCAAACAGCAGCGGCTTGCCGGGGCGGATCGCCACCTTGTGGAACACGATGCGCGCACCCCGGCCGCGCAGCGCGTCGGGAATGAAATCGTAGCGGCCGGCCGACACCGCGCCGGTGCTGATCAACAGCTGCGCACCCGCGTCCAGCGCTGCATCCAGTACCGCGTTGAACGCGGCCACGTCGTCGCCCACCGTGCCCTGCCAGACCACCTCGGCACCGGCGGCCTGCAGGCGGCCGACCAGGTACGGCCGGTTGCTGTCACGGATCTGACCGGATTCCAGCGTCTGCGCCGCCTCGGTCACCAGTTCCTTGCCGGTGGCGATCACCGCCGCCTTCGGCCGTGCCACCACCGCCACCTCGCCCACGCCGATGGCATGCAGCAGGGTGCGCGCGTTGATGTCCAGCAACTGCCCGGCCCGCAGCACGCGCTCGCCGTCGCTCACATCCTCGCCGCGCAGGCGCACGTTCTGGCCCGGCTTCACCGATGTCTTCAGGGCGATGCGGGCCGGGCGGCCGTCCTCGCTGGCGAGGATCTCCACATTCTCGACCGGCACCACCGTATCCAGCCCAACCGGCATGCGCGCACCGGTCATGATTTCCCAGGCACCCTCGCCGCCTTCGGCGCCAGCATCGCCGGCCGCCTGCCAACCCTGCACGGCAAATTCGGTACCGGCCTCGAACGCCGTGCCGTTGGCGCGCAGCGCGAAGCCGTCCATCGCCGAATTGTCGAACGGCGGCAGCGACTGCGCGCTGTGGATGTCACGGGCCAGCGTGCGGCCCGCGGCCTCATGCAGCGGCAGATGCTCGGCCGGCAGCGGCTTGGCCGCGTCCAGCAGGTGCTGCAAGGCATCGCTGTAGGCAATCATCAGTGGCCATCCCCCTCGACCATCGCCAGGGCATGGCCCAGTACCGGCGCCAGGATATCCAGGCACTGCGCCGCCGCCTTCGGGCTGCCGGGCAATGCGAACACCAGCATGTTGCCCAGCTGTACCACCTCGGCGCGGCTCAGCCAGGCCATCGGCGTGTGCTGCGCACTCAGGGCCCGCACCATCTGCGCCAGGCCATGCACGGGCCGCGCGTTCAAGGAACGCAGCGCCTCCGGGGTCAGGTCACGCGGGCCCAGCCCGGTACCACCGGTACACAGGCACAGGCGCACGCCCTCGGCAGCCAAGGCCTGCAGGCGGCCCGCCAACGGCTCGATGCCATCGGGCAGCACTTCGGCGGCCACTACGTCGCCACCCAGCTTTCTCAGGCCGGTCACCAGGGTCGGGCCGGACACATCCTCATAAGTGCCTTCGCTGGCGCGATCGCTCAGCGTAATCACCGCGCAGGCCGCACCCTCCAACCCCTTAGGTGCACGTGGGTTGAAACGCACGCGCTCGGCCTCGTCCATGCCATCCGGGTGCAGCCAGACCCCGCGCTTGCCGCCTTCCTTGAACAGCAGGCGGATGCCTTCGATGCGCAGTGCCGGTTCCACTGGCTTGCTCAGGTCGTACAGGGTCAGCAACGCCGCGTTGACACCAGCCAGCGCCTCCATCTCGACGCCGGTGCGTGCCTCGCTGGCGCACTCGCACCACACGCGGATCGCCTGCCGCTCCGGCACCGGTGCGCAGAACACCTGCACCAGTTCCAGCGGCAGCGGATGGCACAGCGGCATCAGCATCGACGCCATCTTGGCGCCCTGCAGGCCGGCAATCTCGGCCATCACCAGCGCATCGCCTTTGGGCAGGCGGCGCTCGACGATCAGCGGATAGGCCACTGGACCGGCATGCAGCTCGCCCACCGCCACCGCACGGCGGCGGCTGATGCGCTTGTTACGGACATCGGCCATGTGGAAGGCCGCATTCAATTCCCCACTCATCGTGTTGCTCATCCTCCGATGGAGGCCAGGTGCGGGGTCAGCCCGGTCTGGCCCTGGTGCAGTCCATGCCCGGCCGCTTTCAGGCCAAGCTGTGTGGTGATGCGTGCCAGCAGCGCGTCGTGGTCCTCATCGCGCTGCAGCAGCGGGCGCAGCGGTACGCCGAACTCGCCGAACAGGCACAGCCGCAAGTCGCCCTTGGCGGTCACCCGCAGGCGGTTGCAGCCCTTGCAGAAGTCACGCGAATACGGGGCAATGATGCCGATGCTGCCGCGATGGTCGGGGTGGCCGAACTCGCGCGCCGGGCCGGCGTCGGCGGCGCGCGGACGCTCGTGCCAGCCAGCGGCCAGCAGCTGCTCGATCACCACGTCGGCGCGCAGGTGGTGGCGCTGGAAATAGGCTTCGTTGTCGCCGGTGCGCATCAGTTCGATGAAGCGCACGCTGAAGGGGCGGCCACGCAGGTAGTCCATCCACTGCGGCAACTCGTCATCGTTCAGGCCACGCAGCAGCACCGCGTTGAGCTTGATCGCCGGCAGGCCCAACGCCTGCGCCAGGGCCAGGCCCTGTTCGATCTCCGGCAGGCGGTCGTGCCCGGTGATGGTCTTGAAGCGTTCGCGCTGCAGGCTGTCCATGCTCACGTTCAGCGCAGTCAGGCCGGCCCGGTGCCACCCCGGCAGGCGCCGCGGCAGCAACGTGCCATTGGTGGTGATGGCCACCTTGCGGATGCCCGGCACCGCCGCCACGGTGGCGATGATCTCGTCCAGATCCTTGCGCAGGCTGGGCTCGCCGCCGGTCAGGCGGATCTTGCTCATACCCAGCGCGGCAAACGCACGCACCAGCCTCGCGATTTCATCCACCTGCAGGAAGCGCGGGCGGCCATCGGCCTGGTAACCGTCGGGCAGGCAGTAGCTGCAACGGAAGTTGCAGGCTTCGGTCAACGACAGGCGCAGGTACGGAAAGCTGCGTCCGAAACCGTCGGTGAGTTGGCTCATGGCTGGTCCACCTTGTTGCTCCACCGTCTTGCCTGTGCCCGGAACGGCCCGGATACCCTCGCCTGCTGGAACGATTGCCAGAGTACGCGGCCTTCAGTTCCATGGGCATGACTTAAATCAATCGCGTTCGGCCCCGCGCGGCAGGCGTTGTGGCAGCATGCGGCTTTCCGTGCAGCGGGCGTGTGACAACCCTCATGATGATGAACGATTTCCAGCAACTGCTGCATGCCGCCGGCGAGCAGGCTGAACCGCAACGCCTGCTGTTCGTATTCGTGCGCGCCGAGCTGCCCGAATCGCCCACCGGTGACCAGCGCGACCGGCATGACCGCCGCGAGGGCGGCACCCTGTCGCCGGTGCTGTGCGTGGACAAGCTGCCAGCCGAGGTGCCCAGCTTCCAGGCGCTGGCGACCGAATCGACCACCACCGGCATCGACTGGGACCTGGTGTTCGTGGCGGCGCTGGATGGCAGAGGCGGTTTCGCACCCAACAGCGACGAAGCCGCGCGCCCGCTGAAGCTGATGGTCAACGCCATCCATGACGGTCAGATCGGCCGCTTCGCCGCCTTCGACCGTGGCGGCGAGCCCGTTCAGTTCTATTGAGCCACCAGCTGCAGGGTCAGGAAGAAGATCACCAGCACGGTGTTCAGCCCCCAGGCGACGGTCAACCCGCGCGCCGCCACACCCAGGTTGGGGTTGTGCGCGGTGGGCGCCGCCCGCCAGACCGCCGGGATGATCCAGCCGGTATAAAGCAGCAGCACGGCAAATACCCCCAGCAGCAGCGTGGTGCGCTGGTTGGCCAGGGCCCAGAGGGCCACCGCCCACAGAATGTTGCTGGGAATGACGCCCTGCAGCCAGAACACACTCCACAGGCGGGAACGGCCCTGGGTGTCGGGGGTGGGGTGCAGCGAAGCGGTCGCGGTCATAAGTCTCCTTCTGTTTAGGAAACGTGCTGAACAAGCCTGCGCTTGGTGGCTGGGAACGTCAACCCGAGTCGCACGTCACGCTTTGACGCTTGTAGAGGCGGGCCATGCTCGACTCAGGCCCTTCCCTTCAGAGCCTGTCGTCATCGCCCCTCCCCCCTTGTTCCCTAACGCCCCCCAACCTCGACACCTGTCGCAGATTGCACGGTGCGGGCGGACCGCCGCGCCAGCTAGCGCTGGCGGTGCTTAACAGCGTGGGAGAATGCCGAAAGCGTCTCCAATCGAGTGATGTTTGCAACTCTTCTGATTGGCATTGCACAGCGCCACGGGCTCAGATGGCGTGCCACCGGAAAAGGGTGGCCGGGTTTCGAATCCCGAGTTGGTCCTGAGTGATTGCGCTTGCCAGTCGGCGTCCACATTCCGTGGCGCCGGCTGGCAATCCGTCTGCCGGCTATGGCGGGCGGTGCGTGGGGGCGTTCGCGCCCACCGGCTTGGGACCAACCCGGATTCGAACCACGTACCGCCCGCCACTTTTATGGGTGGCGGCTACCGATTGCCCTGCACGGAGCCTTGCCATGAACGAATCGGACTTCCCGCATCTGCACGCCTACCGCAGCACCGCCGGCGACGACGGTTCGCCACAGGCTGCGCCAACAGTGGACAGGAACACCTTCATTGCCAATCTCCACCGCATCGGCTCCGGTGCGGCGGCTGATGGGCAGCCGTGGCCGGAGCGGCATCAGCTGCCCGGGCGCTGCCTGGCCCTGGCCGATGCCGATTGCGCGTTGAGCGGGTTGCGGGTGGTGCTGGAAATGCTGCTGGCGGCCGAACGCACCCGGCAGAATGGCGAACCCGAAGAGTACGTGGGCGACCGGGTGATGGAGGGGTTGGTCATGGCCTGCCAGTCGTTGTGCGCGCAGGCGGTGGGGCGCTTGCAGCCCGAAGGGTGAAGGCGATGCGCAACGCCCTTCAGCTTGGATCGCTTTCAGCAGGCGTCAGTACTCGCTGAAAGCGCTCCTCAGATCGACGCCGATGATCGGCGAGAAGTCCACCTTGCACAGCTCCAGCTCGAAGAGCTGATCGTGATTGTCCAGGCACAAGGTGACCCTCACCGGTACGCCGTCGGCATCGGCAAGCATGGCCGTGGCAATGTCGCTTCCGAAAACCTGGGTCGTGCTGGACAGGAACACCACGCCCCCGAATCCGACGACTTCCACGTCCTCCACCTGGGCGAGCGCCAGATCCTTCAACAACCGTTCGGACAGCTCGGTCGTCTCCGGCAGCAGCCTATGGATGAGGGAGACCTCGTCGGGGGTGAGGAATCTGGGCACGGAATGTCCTTCAGGGCACTGCATCCGCCATCGGCTGATTCTCGATCCGCCATGTCCTGGCGTAGATCAGAATGACGCTTCCGGTCGAGCTGGTCTCGATACGAAAACACTTCAGACCGGACAGCGGATAGCCGACCGCCTTCCAACGATCAAGAAGATCAGCGAGTCCCGGCTCGTCATCGTCCACCATGGCGAACTCAATTCCCTCGTCACCCAGTACGCCGAAGTTCATGAGAGCCGAGCACCCGTACGCTTCCGAGAAGCAGACGGTTGCCTGCCGGCAGTCCGGCCAGCGCACCTGGACCTTTACCTCGTCGGACTCGCCAGGATTGCTTCTGTCAATGTTGATAGCCAGCAACGTGGCGTCACACCATTCAAGGGAGTTGAAATCTTGGTTCATCTACTGGAATCCGCCAGATTCATACGACGGTGGTGCGACCTCATCCGCCCCTTCCTCTCTCTCCCCGCTCCTGAAGCTCCCCAAGATTGAGATCCCGAGCATAGGACCGCCGACTACTGATCTGTACCGGCTTGGATGCGAACCTCCGACCGTCCCTGCATTCAACGGCGAATTGGTAGCTCTGGGGTTCCGGCCCTGCAACGACCATCATGGGTACCGAGAATGTGCTTCCAACCGGTTTCGACGAAACCACACCTCCGCCCTCCCCGAGCATGCTCAGCTCACAATCGAGAGCGCGAACGTCACCCTGACCTGGCGGCACGCTTCCCGAGACGCGCACGATCATATCGCCACCCGATGTTGCACAGCCGGCCAGAACCAGACCGGCAATGACAGCTGCGGCATACCTCACCTTCGCCCCTTCTCCGCATTGTTAATGCACCTGTTGAACGCACTGACGTTCGCATTCACCACGGTCAACAGTTGCCGGATGGTGTAGCTGGCGGTACCTGCCGAGGTGACCAGCGCGATGCGATTACCTATGACGTCATGATCTCAAGCCCCCTTGCAAAGAGGTGGTTGAGAAGGCCCGCTACTCCGGGGACCCATCTGCAAAATGCCGCTTTCTCCTAAAGGCAACGAGAACGAAGGCTGTCGCAGCCAGGAAGGCACCACACGCATCCCAGATTCGGCCCATCCACAGCATCAAAGCGAAAATGGCGAGCCACATTACAGATAGTGCAAGAAGCCATCCGCGCGTCAGCTTCATAGGGCTCAGTACACAGGTTGAATTCCAACCATAGCGCAGACGATAGCCAATGCAACCTAATAGATTGCCGGCGTCCCTTCTTCCAACTGCTGCAACGCCGGCGACAAAGGGCAAAAGCAGCGCCAGATCCGACGCACCAGATGCCGACAAGGTCAGCCACGTTGATAGGCGGGCGGAAGAACCCGCAGCGCAGGCGCAGCGACCTCATACACCATGACTTCCTGCACGGGGAGTCGGTGTTATACCTCACTACATTACCAACACGACCTGTCGCGAGGTCGGCAGGCTGTGGCACTCCGCTGCAGACCTGACCCATCGGAAGGGCTGGCACGCGTCACGGCCCAGGAGAATGGCAATGAAGATCAGCCGAGTGACGTTGTGGGCGCTGGCCGCCATGATGGCCGCAGTGGGCACCGCGCACGCAGGGGAAATCCAGGTGGATCGAGGCGCTTACACACTGCAGGCCGAAGAGATGGGGGCCGGCCCGATCACCGTGGTCTTTGAATCCGGTTTCGGGCAGGGCGCGGGGGCCTGGAAGGAGGTGGTTGCCGGTCTGGGGCGCGACTACCACAGCATCACCTACGCCCGTGCGGGACTCGGCAAGTCCGGCAGCGACGGTCATCCCAAGCGCATCGATGCGCATCTGGCCGACCTCACGGCCGTGATCGATACGCTCGCTCCCGGTCGCCGCGTTGTGCTGGTGGGTCACTCCTATGGCGGCCTGCTGGCCACGGAGTTTGCACGCCGCCATCCGGAGCGCCTGCAGGGCCTGGTGCTGGTGGACCCGGCCACAATGGGGCAGCGCCATGCGTTCAAGCAGGCCGACAGTGCCCGCGTGCAGGCAGATGATGCCCAGCTGCGGGCGATGCTGCCGCCAGCCATGGCCGCCGACTACGCCGTGCTGACCGAACAGCTGGATGCACCCGGTGCGGAAACCCCGCGCACGATGCCGGACGTGCCGGTAGCGCTGCTGACTGCAACCCAGCTGGCTGCCGAACCGCTGTTCTTCGAGGAAACCGCAGCGGGCAAGGCGCTCTGGAAAGCACAGCACGCCCTGCTCTTCTCGGGATTCACGCGCGGCTCGCACCGCTACCTGGCAACCGGCCACACCCTCCAGCGCGAGGAACCCGCTGCGGTGGTGGCAGCGATTCAATCGGTCTCCGGCACCTCGAAGTAGCTGTTCCAGGCAGGGGCTTCCCGGGCTGTCCCCGGCTACTGCCCACGCAGGCGCACCGCAAAGTACCGCGCCGGGGAAAGGCCAAGCGCTTTCTTGAACATCGTGATGAAGGCCGTCACCGACTCATAGCCCAGCGTCTCGGAAACGCGTTGTACGGGTGCACCGGCGGCGAGTTCCCGAATGGCGATGAGCAGGTGCAGTTGCTGCCGCCAGCGCCCGAAGGACAGTCCCGTTTCCCGTTCGATGAGGCGGGTCAACGTGCGCTCGCCCAGGGCCAGGCGCACGGCCCACTGGCCGATGGTGCTGCGGTCTGCCGGATCCGCCGACAGCGCCGCAGCCAGCGCGCGCACCTTCGGGTGATGGCTGACCGGCAGCGACAGATGCTCAGCCGGCGTCTGCACCAGTTCGTCCAGCAGCACCCGCGCCAGCCGGTCGGTGTGGCTGCCATGCGGATAGTCCAGCGGCGCGTCGGCCAGGTGCAGGATCATCTCGCGCAGCATCGGCGAGATGGCCAGCGTCACGCACTGCGCCGGCAGGTCGACGATGCCGGGCTCGACGAACAGGTAGCACAGGCGCGCGTTGGCGGTGGCGCGGTTGCTGTGCGGCATGCCGCCCGGAATCCAGACGCCACACTGGGGCGGCACGATCCACAGCGCATTGGCCACTTCGCAGGTCACCGCCCCATGCAGCGCAAGAATGAGCTGACCCTTTCGATGCTCATGCACCGGAATTTCCGCGTCGTGCTCGGCCACCTGCAGGCGGCTGGCAACCGCCGGGCGATCGGTCTCGTCCGGGTCCAGGTCAAAGCCGGGGAGCGAAATGCGAGCCATTCTCACATTGACCGGTTTTAGCGATTGATTGTCATTGTAGCGAAATTCGCCAGTGCGGCCGGTCACTAGCATGAGCTGCATGCACTCCCCCACCCCGCTCCGCCCCCACCTGCTCCAGGCATTTGCCCGGTTTAAAAGCCCTGCCCTCAGGACCGACCAGGAGGCGGTGCTGTTCTCGCTCAAATGCCTGCTCGCCGCGTCGTTGGGGCTGTATGTCTCTCTGCGGATCGGCCTGAACCGCCCGTTCTGGGTGGTCGGCACGGTCTATCTGGTGTCGCAGCCCCTTTCCGGGGCGACACTCAGCCGCGGCCTGTTCCGCCTGCTGGGTACCGTGGGCGGGGCCGTCGCCACCGTCGCGCTGGTGCCACGTTTCGCCAATGCACCCTTGGTGCTGAGCGCCACACTCGCCACCTGGATGGCGCTGTGCCTGTACCTGGCGATGCTCGACCGCACGCCACGTGCGTACGCGTTCCTGCTGGCCGGCTATACCACCAGCCTGATCGGGTTTCCTGCGGTGATGGTGCCGGGAGAGGTGTTCACCATTGCCATCACGCGGGTGCAGGAAATCGCCATCGGCATCCTGGCCGCCACGCTGGTACATGGGTTGGTGCTGCCGCGCCGGGTCTCGATGCGCGTGCACGCACGGGTTGCTGCCGTGCTGGAGGATGCGGAACGATGGACACGCGACATGCGCGCCAGTGCATCGGACACGGTACTGGCGACGGACCGCTCGAAAGTGGCCGCCGACCTGCTCGAGCTGCATGTGCTGTCGATCCACCTGCCCTTCGACAGCGCCCACGGCGTCGCCCAGGTGCAGATCCTGCGTGCCCTGCATGACCGGATGCTGGACGTACTGATGCTGTCCAGCGCGGTGGAAGATTCCATCGCCCGGCTGCGCTCACCACAGGCCAGCGCGATGGATGCAACAGACTGGCGCGATCTGCTGCGGGCCGGCCTGGTCGCGCAACAGGCCGAGATCGACCTTGCCCACGCCGATTGCCGCGTACTGCAGGCGGAGCTGCACACTGCCCGGCCCGACTGGCGCCGGCATGTACCTGCCCGCCTTGCGCGACATACGCAGGGTGCGGCACTTCACCGGGATCATCGGCTTGCCCTGCGCAGCGCGCTGGGCGCGTTCGTCGGCATCCTGCTGAGCTGCGTTCTGTGGATCGTTACCGGCTGGTCGGACGGCGCCACGGCGGTGTCCATCATCGGCACGGCGTGCGTGCTGTTCGGCACGATCGAAGCGCCGGCACCGCATGTCATGCGCTACCTGGTGGGATCTTGCATCGGCGTTGCCGTCGGCCTGCTCTACGGTCTGCTGATCTTCCCCGCGCTGTCCGATTTCGTCGGCCTGATGGCCGCGCTGGCGCCTGCGCTGCTGCTATGCGGATCGTTCCTGGCCCGGCCGCCCTTCATCATGGCTGCGCTGGGCGTGGTGCTGACGTTTCCGCTCATCGCCGGCCTGGGCGCGACCAATTCGACCAACATCGCCGGCGCGCTCAACAACAGCGTTGCGTTGTTCATCGGTACGACGGTGGCACTGTGCAGCATGCAGCTGTTCCAGACCGCCGATGCGGGCCGCAACCGCGCACGGCTGGAGCGTTCGATCCGTCGGGATATCGCACGACATGCCGCCGAACAAGGTGGCGTGACCCGCGCCTGGCTCAGCCGCATGCTGGATCGAATCGGGCTGCTCGCTCCCAGGTTGCAGGGCCGTTCCAGTGCCGCACACGATCTGCGGGAATTGTTTGCGGACGTTCGTGCGGCACGTGCATCCAGCCAACTCCGCGCGCTGGAAAGGCGGCTGCACAACCCGCAGGTTCGGGCGCTTCATGCGGCGCTGGTCGAACGCATCGCCGCACATTTCAGGATCCGCGGCCATGCGCCACGCAGTGTCGATGCCCATCTTCTGGAACTGCTCGACCGCATGCGCGAGGCCGCAGTGGCCAGCAGCGGGGGTGATCGTGAGCATCTGTCGCACCTGCTCTGCGGATTGCGCCGCGACCTGCTGGCGCCTGCTCTCACTCATCGGCACTGACCTCATGCTTTCTGATCTTTCCATTGATGGCGTGCTGATCCCCGGCCTGCTCGCCGTGGCCGCCGCCGCGCTGGCGCTGTCGATGCTGACCTCGCGCCTGCTCGCCAGCCTCGGCCTGTACCGGCTGTTCGCCGCGCGGCCCTTGGTGGGCCTGTCCCTGTTCGTGATCCTGGCGGAGCTGATGATCCGGCTCTCGCCCCTGCTCGAGAAATGAAATGAAACACCTGCTTGCCGTCATCGGGCGCTGGAGCGCTACGCTGGTTGTATTCGCGATTGCTGTCGTCGCCGCACTGTCCATCTGGAAGCGTTACGAAATGCGCCCGTGGACGCGGGATGGGCGGGTGCGCGCCGATGTGGTGCGCGTTGCATCGGACATGGGGGGGCTGGTCACCCAGGTGCTGGTGCACGACAACCAGCGGGTCAGCGCCGGACAGCTGCTTCTGGTGCTGGATCAACCGCGCTTCGCTGCCGCGCTTGAGAAGGCCGATGCAGCGGTCAGCAGCGCTCGCGCCACGCTGGCGCTGGCCCGCCGCGAATCGACACGGGACAACGCACTTGGCAACCTGGTCGCCTCGGAGACACGCGAACGCAATGCCGCCAAGGTCGATACCGAGTTGGCAGCGCTGGCGCAGGCACGGGCCGAACAGCGCGTCGCCCAGCTCAACGTGCAACGCACCGAGGTGCGCGCAACCACCGACGGCATCGTCACCAACCTGGACCTGCACGCGGGCGACTACCTGCAACCCGGTGCGCAGGCACTGGCGCTGATCGACACCCACAGCCTGCGTATCGAAGGCTACTTCGAGGAAACCAAACTGACCTGCATCACCGAGGGCGATGCCGCCGTGGCCCGGCTGATGGGCGACACCCGCGATGTCCGCGGACACGTTGACAGCATCGCCGCCGGCATTGCCGACGATCAGCGCTCAAGCACGCACAACCTGCTGCCGGCCGTGGCGCCGACCTATACCTGGGTGAGGCTGGCACAGCGCATCCCGGTACGCATCCGTATCGATGATGCGTCGCCGGATACCCGGCTGATCGTAGGTCGCACTGCGAGTGTGACCATCACCCCCTCGGCGCAGGGAGCCTGCAAGTGAGCGTGCGGACAGTACGTGGCGGGCTGCTTGCCCTGCTGCTGCCGATGACGGCCTGCGTGTCCGGCCCCGACTATCACCTGCCGGCGAGCGCTGTCGCAGCCTCCCCACGGGCGGCGCGGGCGTTCGTCTCGGGCCAGGAGGCATCGTTCAGCCACGACGCGCCACCGGATCGATGGTGGCAACTGTATGGCGACCCCCAGCTTGACGCCTACGTACGCGAAGCACTGGCGGCCAATACCGACCTGCGCGCCGCCGATGCCAACCTTCGGCGCGCCAGCGCGACCGTGCTGGAGTACCGCGCGCGCGGTGCCGTACAAGGGGACGTGGATGCATCGGGCACGCTCACCCATGCCGGTGGCTACACCCAGGCGTCGGCCGCACCGCAATCCTATGCGCTGGGCCTCCACCTCTCCTATCCGCTGGATCTCGCAGGCGGCATCCGCCGCGGCATCGAAGCCGCCAACGCGGACACGGAGGCTGTCGCTGCGGCACGCGACCAGGTCCGCGTGGTCGTCGCTGCGGCCGTCACCCGTGCCTATCTCCAGGTGTGCACAAGCAATCACACGCTCACTGCAACCCGGCAGGTGCTGGCGATACAGCGCGCTACGCTGGAGGCAACCCGACGCCTTGCTGCCGGCGGGCGCGGAACGGACTTCGATGTCAGCCGTGCCGGTGCAGCCGTCAATCGCAGCGCGGCGGCGATACCGCACCTGCTGGCGGAACGGCAGGCCTCACTGTTCGAACTGGCCGCACTGATGGGCAAAGTCCCGGCAGACTATCCCAGGGAAGCAGAAGGGTGCCCACAGCCCCCTGAGCTGCAGCAAGCATTGCCGATCGGTGACGGCTGGCAGCTGCTCCAGCGGCGCCCTGACGTACGCGCAGCCGAACGCAGCCTGGCCGCCGCGACTGCAATGATCGGTGTCGAGACGGCGGCTCTCTATCCGCAGATCACCCTGGGCGCCTCTTCGGGCGTCGCCGGCACACCGGCGCATCTGCTGTCGGCCGACGGCTTCGGTGCGAGCATCGGCCCCGTGCTGTCATGGCACTGGCCCAACCACCGCGCGGCGAAGGCCCGCATCGCAGCGGCCGGTGCCAATGCGGAGACCGCTCTCGCTTCCTTTGACGGCATCGTGCTGCAGGCACTGCGCCAGACCGAGACCGCGCTTTCTGCCTGCACGCAGGAGCTTGAACGCGAGCGCAGCCTAGCGCACGCGCGTCGGGACGCAGCCCGGGCCACCGAACAGGCACAGCACCTCTACCGCTTCGGCAGGATCGATTTTCTAGACGTGCTTTCGGCCCAGGCGGAGCTGGCAGATGCGGAGTCCGCATTGGCCGCCTCGCGCGCGGAACGCATTGACCGGCAGATGGATCTTTTCGTGTCGTTGGGCGGAGGCTGGGCTGCAACGGATTCGGCCCCGGGCGGGGTCCAATGACCCGTTGTCTGGCAACGACTGCAGGCCGCGCCGTCTGTTCAGGAAATTACCGCCTACACCCGCATTCATTCACATGGATTGCCCTATATTCCCGCCACAGCGCCGCATGCTGCGGCCATGACGGAGGCATCCCCATGAAGACCACACGTTTGCTTGCCATCGCATTGAGCGCAGCCACCGCGTTGGCCGCGGCCCCCGCCTTCGCCGATCCGCCGCACCACGCCCGAGGCAACGGCCCGCCGCCGCACGCAGGCGGCCCGCACCACCGCGACGCGCCGCCGCCGGGCTGGCAGAAGAAGGCCTGGCGACGTGGCGAGCGCCTGCCGTGGGCCGAAGTGGACCGCCGCTATTGGGTAGACGATTACGCGCGCTATGACCTGCGCGAACCGGGCCGCGACCGGCGCTGGGTGCGCCAGTCCGATAACGAGTATCTGCTGGTGGAGATCGCCACCGGCTTGATTGTTGACGCGCTGCATCGTTGAATGCGGAGCGCGCCGGGGCCCTGTAGCCGTGGCCCTGGCGCGCTCCCACCACACTGCGGCCGACATGAATGATGCGAACCACCGGATTCCAGAGCGCGTTTCTCATTGTTGGCCTCATCGCAGGCCAGCCGGCCCACGCTAGCCAGCAGCCATCAGCGGCGGATGTAAAAGCGATCGAACAGGTGGTCGAATCGTTCCGTACTTCGCTGATCAACAAGGACAAGCCGACCTACATGGGCCTGTTCTTCTCGGACAAACCAGAAGACATCGGCTGGCAGTTCGTTTCCGAAGACGTGCGCCTGCAGGAGATCCGCAAGGCCAAGCCCGATGCAATCAAGGCGCGGCAGATTCCTGCAAACAACTTCATCGCGCTGATCGACGGGGCGGTGGCCTCGCCGAAGCCGAAGGAGGAGAAGTTCTACAACACGAAGATCGAGACGGATGGTGATGTGGCTTCGGTCTCGTTTGACTACAGCTTCCACGACGATGGGGTGAAGACCAACTGGGGCAAGGAAATGTGGCAGCTGATCCGCACCGAGCAGGGCTGGAAGATCTTCTCGGTGATCTACTCGGTCCGCGATTCACGCAGCCCGGCCGATTGAGCAGGGCTTGATGCGGGCGCCCTCACCCGCGATCCATTCAGCAAGGGCATTGGCATTCGGCCAGCGATCGGGCAGAGTTCGGCCACGCGCAAGGACGCATGCCATGACCCGCCTGCTGATCATCGAAGACAACCCCGAGCTGGTTGCCAACCTGTATGCCTTCTTTGAACCGCTGGGTTACGTACTGGACGACGCCCGCGACGGCGCCAGCGGCCTGCGCCGGGCCACGCAGCACGACTACGACGCCATCCTGCTGGACCTGATGCTGCCGCGGCTGGACGGCATGACGCTGTGCCAGAAGCTGCGCCAGGAGTTCCAGAACCCGGTGCCGATCCTGATGCTGACCGCGCGCGATCCGGTCGAAGACCGCGTGCAGGGCCTGGCACTGGGCGCGGATGACTACCTGGTCAAACCGTTCTCGCTGACGGAACTGGATGCGCGGATCAAGGCCCTGGTACGACGGGCGCAGGGTCGCCAGGTCCAGAGCGTGCTGGCGTGGAAGGACCTGCAGGTGGACACGCGCTCGCCGCAAGCCTGGCGGCAAGGCCGCTGCATTGCGCTGACGCCCACGTCGCACAAGCTGCTGATGTGCCTGGTGCGTGCGGCGCCGGCCGTGGTGCGCAAGCAGGAAATGGAATACCTGGTCTGGGGCGACGAGCCACCCGACAGCGGCGCGCTGCGAACCCACATCCATGAGCTGCGCCTGCAGGTGGACCGCAGCTTCGACACCGCGCTGATCACCACGGTGCACAGCGTCGGCTGGCGCATGCAGGCGTGACCCGTGCCTCCCTCTACCGCCGCCTGAGCCTGCGCACCCGCATCACGATCTCGTTCGTGCTGTTGATGGCCGGTGCCATGGGCTTCATCGTACTGGCCGAACAGGTGGACTACGACCAGGTCCGGGCCGCTGTCGTCGCGCGGACCCAGGACAATGAAGTACGCCGCCTGCAGGACGAACTCGCCCGTGGTCGGCGTCCCGACCTGCCCTCCGGCAGCGCACTGTTCGATGCCCAGGACGTGCCTGTCGTGCTGCGCCAATATGGCCCGGGATATCACGGCGAAGCAGCACCCAACGAGTGGCACCTGCGCGTGTTCGACAGTGCCGGCCAACGTTACTACCTGCTGCAGGACGCAGCGCCCTATGGCTATCTGGAATACCTGATCAATGCCTTTGCGGCACTGGTCATTTCGATCTGCGTGCTTGGCGCCTTCCTGATCGGTCGCAAGGTAGCGACCCACGTCATCGCGCCCATCACACGATTGGCCGATGCGGTGCAGGACGGCCACAAGCCCTTTCCCTACCAGGACGCACGCGATGAGATCGGCGTGCTCGCGCGCGCCTTTGCCCGCCATAGTGACGAGCTCGAACGGTTCCTGCATCGCGAACAGTGCTTCAGCGGCGATGCCAGCCACGAGCTGCGCACGCCCTTGGCCATCATCGGTGGTGCTGCCGAGACGCTGGCCTGCCAGCTTCCGGCCGACAGCCACCTGGTTCCCAGTGCCGAGCGCATCCTGCGCACCACCCAGGAGATGCAGCGCCAGCTGACCTGCCTGCTGCTGCTCTCTCGCGCCCCCAGCACCGTGCCACGCAACGAGGTGGCCCTGCGTGCGCTGATTGAATGCTGCATGGATCGCTGCCAGCCCTGGCTTTCCGGCAAGCCGGTGATCGTTGCGTTTGATGCCCTGCATGACACCGTGCTGCACACCAACGCGGATCTTGCGCGCAGCGTGATCTGGAACCTTCTGCGCAACGCCTGCCAGTACACCGAAAGCGGCGAAGTCCGGATCTCCCTCCACGACGCCGCACTCATCGTCGCCGACACGGGGCCCGGCCTGCCCTCCAGTATCGATCCACAGCTGTTCCAGCGCTTCGTACCCGCTAGCGTGCACAGCGGCGAGGGGCTGGGGTTGTCGATCGTGCAGCGCATCGTGGAGCACCTGGGTTGGAGGATGACGGTGCATTCATCGCAGCAGGGATGCCGGTTCAGCCTGGAGTGGCCCCTCTGACGATTTCCTGACGCACGCGTGCACATGCTGGGGATTGCTCACTTCACGGCGGAAACCGCATGCAGCACCCCAAGGACAGCGGCAAGTACCCGCACGGGAAGACCGGCCTGAGCCGCATCTTCCACACCCTCATCCATTCGCGTGATGGCTTCGTCGCCACCTTCCGCGGCGAGGCTGCCTTTCGCCAGCTGCTGCTTCTGCACGCGCTGTTGATCATTGCAGCGTTCGTACTGGACATCAGCGCGGTCGAGCGCGCGATAGTGCTGGCGGTCTGCTTCATCAGCCTGCTGGTGGAACTGCTCAACTCGGCGATCGAAGCGGTGGTTGATCGCATCTCCCTTGAACAGCATCCGCTGTCAAAGAACGCCAAGGATATGGGCAGCGCCGCGCAGACCACCGCACTGTTGATGGTGGGTGCTGTGTGGGGCCTCATCCTGCTGGGCTAGTCCGCCCAACCTGACAACTTCCTGATAAAGCGGTTTCGATACTGCGCGCACTCCCGCTCCACGGAACCTGCTCGTGCGTCAATGCCGCCGTTTTCCACGGCCCCATCCGATCGTTCTGGTCTGGGCCGTCGCACTGTTCTTCACCACGATTGGAAACATCGCCCTCTGGAAGACGCTGTGGGGGCTGGTCGACCTCAACAGCGTGCGCAGCGTGCTGTTCCTGGCCAGCCTGCCGGTGGTGCTGTTCTGCCTGTTCAACCTGTTGCTGACGCCACTGCTGGCACTGCCATTCCTGCGCAGGCCGCTGCTGGTGCTGCTCGTTGTCGTCAGCGCCGCCTGCAGCTACTTCATGCTGCACTACAACGTGCTGATCGATCGCAGCATGGTGCAGAACGTGTTCGAGACCAACCAGGCCGAACTGAACGCCTATCTGTCGCTGCCACTACTGTTGACCCTGCTGGCGCTGGGCGTGCTACCTGCTGCCGGGCTCGCCCTGGTGCGCACCACCAGCGGGGCCGGTTCGATACGTTCGCTGCTGGTGTGGCCGGCCAGCGCTCTGGCGTCATTGCTGGTACTGCTGGCAATCGGCTTCGCGTTCTACAAGGACTACTCCTCGCTGCTGCGCAACAACCGCTATCTCCGTGACCAGGTGCTGCCGTTGAATGTCGTGCGCCATACCCACGGTTATCTGAAAGGCCTCTACAGCGCCCGCCAGCAACCCTTGCGCCCGATCGGCATGGACGCACGGCGCGTACCGGGCCCGCGTCCGAAGCTGGTGGTCATGGTCGTCGGCGAGACCGCGCGATCACAGAACTTCCAGCTCAACGGCTACCCACGCGCGACCAATCCCCGGCTCTCGCGCAAGGAAGGCGTCATCAGCTTCAGTGATGTTTCCTCATGCGGAACCGCAACGGCGATCTCGGTGCCGTGCATGTTCTCGCAGATGACCCGCCGCCAGTATGACGATGTACGCGCAGCGACCGAGGAGAACGTGCTCGACATCCTGCAGCGCACCGGCATCAGCGTGCTCTGGCGCAACAACAACAACGGTGGCTGCAAAGGCGTGTGCGAACGCGTGCCGACCGAGGACATGCCCGCGCTGAAGGTGGCCGGCCAATGTGTCAATGCCGACGGCACCTGCTATGACGAGGTGCTGCTGCATCAGCTCGGTACACGCATTGACGCCATGAACGGTGACGCCCTGGTCGTGCTGCACCAGCTTGGCAGCCACGGCCCGACCTACTTCGAACGCTACCCGGCACAGTCGCGGGTATTCAGTCCGACCTGCGACAGCAACCAGATCCAGCGTTGCAGCAACGAGGCGCTGATCAACACCTACGACAACACCCTGGTCCATACCGACCGCATGCTTGGCAAGACCATCGACCTGCTGCAGGGTTATGCGGACCAGCGTGATGTCGCACTGATCTATGTGTCAGACCATGGTGAGTCGCTGGGCGAACGCGGAATGTACCTGCACGGCACGCCCTACTTCATCGCCCCGCGCGAGCAGACCCAGGTGCCGATGGTGATGTGGTTCTCACCGGACTTCGGCCGCAACGCAGGCCTTGATGGGGCATGCCAGCGCGACAACGCCCTGCACAGGGCATACAGCCACGACAACGTTTTCCACTCGCTGCTGGGCCTGTTTGGCGTCAGCAGCGCGGTGTACCAACGCGATCTGGATGTCTTCGCCGGTTGCCGGACGGCGGCCACGCCATCGGTGGTCGCCTTACCGGTCAGAAAACGGCGCCGGTTGATGCCGGTCGCTGCCCGCAAAGTGGCGCGTTACTGCGCCGCCAGGGCGAAATCCAGGCCCGCACACACCGCCGCCACCTGGGCGTCGTTGCATTCCTGCGGGTTGGTGCGCGGGCTGTCCGGGTAGACCTCGGTGGTGGTGGCAAAGCGCGCGTCGGTGAAGCCGGCGCAGGCGCCGATCGAGCGCGACTCACCCCACACCACGCCCGGCGACTGCAGCGGCAGGCCGACCAGGTTGCCCTCGGCGTCGGCCGGGGCGATATGGGTGACTGGCGCGACCGCAGCGATCAGGGCCTTCTGGAACTCGGCCTGCGGGTCTTCGCTGTTGCCGATCACGTAGAAGCCATCCGGAATGGTGTCGCGCTCGAACGGCTTGCCATCGCGGGCGCAGCGCGCCGGATCGAACTCGTGCAGGTCGCTGTCGGTGGTCTCGTGCAGGTCCAGGTGCACCAGCAGGTTCGGTTTGCGCTCGGCCACCCAGGCCATCAGCGCGGCCGCTTCCTCGATCTGGCCGCCGTCACGGAAGCTGCGGTTGGGGTCGATGGCATCCGGGTTCCAGCGCTGGATGCGCTCGTAGCCCCACGGGCTGACGCACGGTGCCACGATCAGGTTCAGCCGGCCCAGGTAACGCTCAGCCTGCTGTTCCAGGAACTGCAGGGCGCCATGCACGCCGCTGGTCTCGTAGCCATGCACACCACCAGTGATCAGTGCGGTCGGCAGCGCCGGGTTCCAGTCGTGGTTGACCACGGCGAACAGCGGGTAATGGTCCGGCGCATAGTCCAACTGGCCGTACTGGATCACATCGAAGCTGTCGTCCAGGCGCTCGAGCGCGGCCACCACGTCGTCGTGATAGCTGCGCTGGCGCTGCTGGCGGGCCCGCCACTGTGCGCGTTCCGCGTCGCCCCAGGGCTGTCCGGGGGTGCCGATCGGGTAGAACTGCGCAACAGTCATTGGGTACTCCAGGGGTCGAACGGGATGGGTGCAGCCGGTCATTCTAAGCCTTGTCGCGCCTGCGGGTCCCCTCCCCCGGCCCCGCCTTCATCCAGGCCGGGTCATCTGGTTGTAAAATCAACGGTTTTTGGCCCCTCACCCCTTGATGGCGAACGCAGCGCAGCCGGTCCTGGGTGGACCGGAGTTCCTCCGCCTGCTCGCCCGTCTCAGCGACGGCGCGATGCCGGCCAGCAGTCCCGCCCTGACCGATCGGCTCGGCCAGTGGGTGGACTGGAGCCGTGCCGTGGCCCTGTCCGGGGCGCTCGGCGGACGCCTGCCCGAGCCCGGTGAAGCCGCCGAAGCCGTCGAGGATGTGCTGGCCGACTGCGTCCAGGCGCACACCAGCCTGCTGGCCTCGATCAGTGAGGACGCCGAGGCCGAGCGCCTGCTGGACCTGGCCGAAGCCGCCGCTGCACCCAACTTCGCCTCGCTGCGCCAGCGCTACCGGGTACTGCAGCAGGCCATCCAGACCGCCACCGGGCGCCTGCGCGGCCGCCTGCGCGACCAGCTGGTGCAGGTTTCGCCCGAGCTGGCGCGGCTGGCCGAGGTCGATGCGGTGATGGAACAGACCCTCACCCCGCGCGAGCACAGCCTGCTGGCCACTGCGCCGGCCGTGCTCGGCGCCCGTTTTGAACGCGTGCACGGCCAGCCCGGCTGGCGCGCGGCCTTCCGCCATGACATGCGCACCCTGCTGCTCGCCGAGCTGCAGCTGCGCTTCCACCCGATCGAAGGGCTGCAAGACGCCCTGCGCTCCCACTGACCGGAACACCATGTCCAGAACTGCTTTCCATGTCGTTGTTTTCCTTGTCGGCCTGCTGGCCGTGTGCTGGATCGGCATTGGCTATGTTTCGGTGCATCCGCTGGGTGCAGCGGTGGCGGCGATCATCGCGGCCTGCTACATCGCCGGTGGCGTGGAGCTGTACCGCTACCGCCAGGCCAGCAACGGCCTGCGCAGCGCACTGAACGACCTGTCCAGCGCGAAGGAGAGCCTCGCTCCCTGGCTGGAGCGCGTACCGGCAGGCCTGCGCAACGCCGTGCGCCTGCGCGTGGAAGGCGAGCGTACCGCCCTGCCCGCTCCGGTGCTGACCCCTTACCTGGTCGGCCTGCTGGTGCTGCTGGGCATGCTCGGCACCCTGCTGGGCATGATGGACACGCTGCGTGGCACCGGACTGGCCCTGCAGAGCGCGACCGACATGGCCGCGATCCGCGGCTCGCTGGCTTCGCCGGTGCAGGGCCTGGCGGTGGCATTCGGCACCTCGATCGCCGGTGTGGCCAGCTCGGCCATGCTCGGCCTGCTGGCGGCGCTGCTGCGTCGTGACCGCCTGCAGGCCGTGCAGCAGCTGGATCGCGCCATTTCCGGCGACCTGCATCCGTACTCGCAGGCCTGGCAGCGCGCCGAGTCGCTGCGCCTGCTGCAGGCACAGTCCGCGGCGCTGCCGGCGCTGGTCGACCGCCTGCAGGCGATGACCAGCACCTTTGAACAGCACAGTGCGGCCGCCAATGAGCGCCTGCTGGCCGGCCAGGCCGAGTTCCTGACCCAGAGCCAGGCACTGCAGGAACGCCTGGCGGTCTCGCTGCAGCAGTCGCTGCGCGAAGGGGCTGAAGCCAGCGCCGCCGCCATCGGTGGCGCGCTGCAGCCGATGGCCGAGACCACCCTGGCTGGCCTGGCCCATCACGGCGAAGCACTGCATGCCCGCGTCGAGCAGGCCGTGCAGCAGCAGCTGACCGGCCTGAGCGACGGTTTCGAGCGCAGCCGCGTCGCAACCGAGGCCAGCTGGGCCAAGGTGGTGAGTGAACAGACCCAGGCACAGCAGGCACTGGTGAGCGACCTGCGCCAGCACCTGCAGGCCTTCAGCGATGGCCAGGCCACGCATGCCGAAGCGCTGGTCACACGTATCGGCGAGCGCCTGCAGGCCGATGCACAGGACAATGCGGAGGCCTTGCGTGCTGCCGCCGAACAGCAGCAGGCCCTGAACAGCGCGCTGGTCGAGCGCCAGCAGCAGGCGTTGATCGCCGCCAGCGAGCATCTGGACGCGCGTGCGCAGGCGCTGCTGCAGGCACTGGAGCAGCAGCACAGCGCCAGCCAGTCGCTGCTGCAGGACCACGAACTGCAGCGTTCGCAGCAGTGGCAGGCAGCGCAGGCCACCGCCGCGACCGCGCACGCCGAACTGCAGGCCAGCCTGGACAGCCGCGAGCAGCAGCGCCAGGCGCGCTGGGACGCGGTCAGCGCCGAGTTGCAGCAGGCCCACGCCGCCCTGCAGGCGCAGTTGCAGGCCGGCGACGAACAGCGCCTGCAGCGCTGGAGCGATGCTCTGCAGCACGTTTCCACCGAGCTGGCCGAGCGCCTGCAGGCCAATGGCGAACGCCTGGCCGCGCAGCAGCAGCGCGTCTGCGACACGCTGGCGGAGACCGCACAGCAGATCGGCGAGAACGGTCGCGCACAGGCCAGCGCCACGCTGGCCGAAGTGTCCACCCTGCTGCAGACCGCCGCCGCCGCGCCCAAGGCCGCTGCCGACGTCATCAACGAGCTGCGCAGTACGCTGTCCGAGAGCCTGGTGCGTGACAACGCGATGCTGGAGGAACGCGGACGCCTGCTGGCCACCGTGCAGACCCTGCTGGATGCGATCAACCACGCCTCGCACGAACAGCGCACCGCTGTGGACGCACTGGTCGGTGGCTCGGCCGAGCTACTGGAACGCGTCGGCAACCGCTTCACCGACCATATCGCCGCCGAGACCGGCAAGCTGGATGGCATTGCCGCAGCGCTCCACGGCAGCGCGGGCGACGTCGGACAGCTGGCCAGCAGCTTCGGCGAAGCGGTCGCGCAGTTCGGCAGCGCCTCCACCGAGCTGTCCGGCCGCCTGGAACAGATTGGCGGCGCACTGGACGCCTCGCTGGCCCGCAGCGACGAGCAGCTGGCCTACTACGTGGCGCAGGCGCGCGAGGTGGTCGACCTCAGCCTGCTGTCGCAGAAGCAGGTGATGGAAGAACTGCAGCAGCTGGCCGCGCGCCGCGGCAAGGCCGGCAGCGCATGAGCGACGAGCTGGAGGTCGATGGCGGCTCGCATGCCCCGATCTGGGCCGCCTTCGGCGACCTGATGTCGGTGCTGCTGGGCGCGTTCGTGCTGATACTGGTCGGTGTGGTCGCGGTGCAGCTGGAGCTGTCGCAGCGGCTGGACCAGGAAGTGAAGCAGCGCCAGGCCGAAGCCAAGCGCCTGCAGACACTGGAGCAGGCACTGGCTGGCCCGCTGGCCGCCGGTCGCGTGACCCTGGTCGATGGACGCATCGGCATCAGCGGCAGCGTGCTGTTCGCGCTGAACTCCGACCAGCTGCAGCCGGAAGGCCAGGAGCTGCTGCGCAGCCTGGCCGCGCCGCTGGCCGCCTACCTGGGCAGCCGCGAAGAAATCCTGATGGTCAGCGGCTTCACCGATGACGCGCCGGTACGCGAAGGCAACCGGCGTTTCGCCGACAACTGGGAGCTGTCCGCGCAGCGCTCGCTGACCGTGACCCGCACCCTGATCGCCGATGGCGTACCGGCTGACGCCGTGTTCGCCGCCGCGTTCGGCAGCGAGCAGCCGGTCAGTTCCAATGCCAATGAGGAAGGCCGCGCACGCAACCGCCGCGTGGAAATCGCGCCGATTCCCAAGCCCAAGGCCCCGCATGCCAAGTAAGCCGCCAGCGCTGGAAGGCCTGCGCGCACTGGTGCGCGACCTCGATGCGGGGTCGCGCTCGCTGCCGCATTACCCGCAGGTGCCGATGCTGCAGCAGGTGCAGCGCGAGTGGTCGGAGCTGCGCAGCGAACTGCAGGTGCGCCGCTCACTGCGCACCGAGGCCCCGGCCGACGGCGGCCCGCTGAACTCGGCGGTGCTGGTGCAGCGCATGCTGGACACGATGCAGGCCACCAGCCCCGGCTACCTGCGGCACTTCATCGACTATGTGGATACGTTGTCGTGGCTGCAGGCGCTGCAGGACGGCGCCGCCAGCGGTGCAGATACCGCGAAGCCGAAGCGGACACGCAAGCCGCGCTGAACACCAATTGGTAATGCCGGCCGCTGGCCGGCATCAAACCGGACCGACCACGGCCGAAGCGC
The DNA here is from genome assembly GCF_059368495.1 of Stenotrophomonas sp. YJH_SMC_91. NCBI lineage: Bacteria > Pseudomonadati > Pseudomonadota > Gammaproteobacteria > Lysobacterales > Lysobacteraceae > Stenotrophomonas > Stenotrophomonas sp. YJH_SMC_91. The sequence goes on from NZ_JCAFRT010000002.1 coordinate 136,923, forward strand.
GCGCAAGCGGCGCTGAACAGCGAATGGCCGCGCTGAACATTGACTGGTAGTGCCGGCCGCTGGCCGGCAGCTATGCATCTTCGCGCGGGTCATGGGGTTGCCGGCCAGCGGCCGGCACTACCATCGAGGGTGCTCTGTGCGCCGGAACGCAATCTGCGCTGCGCTTCGCCTCTGCTGTGGTAGTGCCGGCCGCTGGCCGACATCAAACCGGACCGACCACGGCCGAGGCGCGCGCAAGCGGCGCTGAACAGCGAATGGCCGTGCTGAACATTGACTGGTAGTGCCGGCCGCTGGCCGGCAGTTATGCATCTTCGCGCGTGTCATGGGGTTGCCGGCCAGCGGCCGGCACTACCATCGAGGCTGCTCTGTGCGCCGGAACGCAATCTGCGCTGCGCTTCGCCTTTGCTGTGGTAGCGCCGGCCGCTGGCCGGCAGCTATGCATCTCCGCGTGGGTCATGGGGTTGCCGGCCAGCGGCCGGCACTACCGTCGAGGGTGCTCTGTGCGCCGGAACGCAATCTGAGCTGCGCTGCGCTTCGCCTTTGCTGTGGTAGTGCCGGCCGCTGGCCTGCATCACAACCAGGCCGACCACGGCCGAGGCGCGCGCAAGCGGCGCTGAACAGCGAATGGCTGCGCTGAACATTCACTGGTAGTGCCGGCCGCTGGCCGGCATCACAACCAGACCGACCATGCATACGGATACTCGCCAATCTGCCCAGCAAGACCGGCGCGCACCGGATTCCCCAGGGTGTACAGCGCTTGCTGCGCCAGCGACTCCTCGGCCCTCACGGCATGATCAAAGTAGCCAGACTGCCAGACCGTACATCGACGCCCCACCAGGCGATTCAGCGCAAGCGCGCTCGACGATTTCATCCGGCGCGCGATGTCGGGAAGGTGAGCTGCGCGCAGCTCGAACATCCAGTGGACGTGATCCGGCATGACGACCCATGCGTGTGACTTTACGAGCCCGCGCTGTTCGATGTAGTGGAACTGGTCGATTACACATGCTGCTGCAGCTTCGCTTTCAAAGAGCCGGCGGCGCTGGTGTGTCGTGGTTGTCAGAACGTAGGACTGGCCGATGATCGAGTGACGGCCCAGGCGGAGGCGATGGCTGCTCATGCGCCATGGTGGGTCGATCATTGGGCGTTGGCTGTCGGGCCATGCCTCGATGGAGGTTGGGAGATGTCTGAAGTTGAATGAGGTTGCCGGCCAGCGGCCGGCACTACCATTGCCGGCAGGCGGCGGTCGGGGCTCAGGCGCGCAGGGTGGCGCCGCCGTCCACGTACAGGTCGCTCATCGCCACGTGCCCGGCCTGTTCCGAGAGCAGGAACATCACTGAGTGCGCAATGTCCTCGGGGGTGGCCAGCTTGCGCAGTGGAATGCCGGCCTTGTAGGTCTCCAGGCTGCCGGCGATTACCCGCTCGGCACCGCGCTCGTCCTGCCACATGCCGGTCTGCATCGGGGTCAACGTGGACCCCGGGGCGACGATGTTGCAGCGGATGCCCAGCGGCGCCAGCTCCAGCCCGAGGCAGCGGGTGAACATGGTGGCGGCGGCCTTGGACGCGGCATACGCCGCCATGCCATGCCGCGGCACACCGGCCGCATTCGAGCTGACGGTGACGATCGCGCCCTGGCCACGCGGTGACATCACCCGCGCCAGCGCACGCCCAACGTGGAACACGCCATCGGCGTTGACCGCGAACACCCGGCGCCAATCGGTATCGGTGGTCTCCGCAACAGCTCCCACATGCAGAACACCCGCCACGTTGGAGGCAAGGCCAATGGGCCCGATGCCGGCTTCCACACGATCCACCAGGGCGTCCACCGCTGCGCTGTCGGTCACGTCGAGTGCGAACGACCTGACCCGCGTATCGGCCACGTGTGGCGCCTCACGATCGGTCGCCACCACCGTGCAGCCGGCCTCGACCAACAGCCGTACCAGTGCCTCGCCGATGCCGCCGGCGGCACCGGTCACCAACGCCACGCGGCCTTCAAAACCGGTCAACTGCATGTTGCGATCTCCTGTTGCTCGTCCCATTGGCGCAACCGCGCCGACAACCACGGCGCCAGCTGCGCCACCGCATCGCGGCCGGTCAGCTCGGCGTGCAGGAACGGCAGTTCCAAGGCCTGCACCTTGCGCGCGTGGGTCCGCCACAACGCCGACTGCAGCTGTGGTCGCGCCTGGTGATCCCGGCCCGCGCGGACGTGCACCAGCGTGCCATCGAACGGTTGGTGGATGTGTTCGCGGATCAGTCGATTGGTGCCGGTCACCGCGCGCACCACGCCATCGAGCACCACATCCGGCAGGCTGCCGAGTGCACTACCGCCACGTCGCAGGAACGCCAGAATGCGTTCACGGCTGTCCAGTTCCGGATGCGCATCCGGATCGTGGCCGGCAATCGCCAGCAGTGCCCGCAATGCAGCGATGGCATCGGGTTCCGGCTCGGCCCGCCAGCACTCGCTGGGATAAGCGTCCAGAAGCACCAGCTCGCCGACCTCGCGGCCGATCTCATGCAGGCGCACCGCCATCGCCTGGGCGAGGATGCCACCCACCGACCAGCCCAGCAGATGCACCGGCCCCTTCGGCTGCAATGCGACCACGCGCTGCACGTAGTCGTTGGCCATCGCCTCGATGCTGCTCGGCAGCGGCTGCCGCGCATCCAGTGCCGGCGACTGCAGGCCATACACCGGGCGTGCCGGCTGCAGTGCCCGGGCCAGGGTGCGGTAGTTCCAGGCGATGCCACCGGCCGGATGCAGCACGAACAGCGGCGTGGGCCCGGCAGCGTCGGTCGCGGCCAGCGCGATCACTGGCCCCAACGCGTGATCGGCCAGCGCGGGCGGCTCGGCAATGCGAACCGCCAGCGCGGCCACGGTGGGCTGCGCGAACAAGGCACCCAGACCCAGATCGCAGCGCCAGCGCTGCTCGATGGCCAGCAGCAGGTGCACCGCCGACAGCGAGTCACCGCCGAGACTGAAGAAATCCGCATCCACCGCAACTGGCACTTCACGCCCGAGTGCCTGGGCAAACAGCAACGCCAGTTCCTGTTCCAACGGAGTGCGCGGCGCCAAGCCGGCAATTTCAAATTGTGTTGGTTTCGGCAACGCGTTGCGGTCGAGCTTGCCGTTGGCGGTCACCGGCCAGTGGTCCACGCCGACGAATGCCGAGGGCACCATATAGTCCGGCACGCGCGTGGCCAGGTGGCTGCGCAGCGTCACGGCATCGGCAAGCGCCGCTGGCACATAGGCCACCAGCCGGGCATCACCCGGCGCGTCCTGGCGCAGCAGCACTTCCACCCGCTCCATGCCAGGCAGCTCGCGCAGTGCCGCCTCGATCTCGCCCAGCTCGATGCGCAGGCCGCGCAGTTTCACCTGATGGTCGCTGCGGCCCAGATACTCCACCGCACCATCGCGGCGCCAGCGCGCCACGTCGCCGGTGCGGTAGATGCGCTCGCCCGCCAGGAAAGGATCGGCCAGGAAGCGTTCGGCGGTCAGGTCATCGCGACCCAGATAGCCACGTGCCAGTTGTACGCCACCCAGGTACAGGTCACCGGCCACACCGACCGGCACCGGCTGCATCCGGGCGTCCAGCACGTACAGGCGGGTGTTCCAGACCGGGAACCCGATCGGCACCGGCCGCGAGCGATCCTGCGCCGACGCCGGCCAGTAGCTGACATCCACCGCAGCTTCGGTCGGGCCATACAGGTTATGCAGTTCTGCGTGCACACGCGCGTGGAAGCGGTCGCGCAACGCGGCATCCAGCGCTTCGCCACTGGTGAACACGCGGCGCAGCTGCAGGCCCTCGGAGGCTGGTGAGGCGAGGAAGGCATCGAGCATCGACGGCACGAAATGCGCCGTGGTGATGCCATGCCCACGGATCAAGCGCGCCAGTTCGGTAGGATCACGATGCGCGTCCGGCCCGGCGACCACCAGCGTGGCTCCACACAGCAGCGGCAGGAAGAACTCCCAGACCGAGACATCGAAGGTTGCCGGGGTCTTCTGCAGCACGCGGTCATCGGTGCGGATGCCGTAGTGCTCGCGCATCCACAGCAGGCGGTTGACGATGGCACGGTGTTCGATGACCACGCCCTTCGGCTCGCCGGTCGAACCGGAGGTGTAGATCACATAGGCCGCATCGCTGGGCGCCGGATCGGCCCACGGCGCGGCGAAGCTCAGCGCGGTCCACTGTTCCGGCGCGAGCATCGGTACGCCAGCCATGCGCGCCGAAACCTCGGACGCAGCCAGTACGCACACCGGCTGCGCCGAGGCGAGAATACGCGCAAGGCGCTCGTCGGGATGGGCAAGGTCCAGCGGCAGGTAGGCCGCGCCTGCACGCAGCACTGCGACCAGCGCGATCACCAGCTCCAGCGAGCGCGGCAATGCCACCGCCACCACGCGGCCCGGGCCGACATCCATCGCCCGCAGCTGCGCCGCCAGCGCGAAACTGCGCGCTTCCAGCGTTGCGTAATCCAAAGCAGCGTCGCCGAACACCAGCGCAGGCGCGTGTGGGTCCCGATCCATGCCCTGCTGCAGCAGCTCGACCAGGGTCGTCTCCGGCAGCGCGTGCGCGGTGGCATTGAATTCCTGCAGCACCTGCTGCGCCTCCTTGGGCGTCGCCAGGGGCACGGCTGCGATATCGTCAGCCTGCAGCGCCGCCGATACGAAATGCAGCAGCCGCGCCGCGTGCGCCTCGACATCCTCGCGACTGTACAGCGCGGGATTGGCCTCGATCTCCACATCCAGCAGCGCCTGGCCATCGCCACGGAAGCCCAGCGTCAGGTCATCCACCGGCCCGGTGCACAGCACCTGCAGCGTCGCCTGCACGTCGGCCAGCGTCAACGCCTTGTAGAACGGCTGCACATTCACCAGCGGACCGTGCAGGCGCTGCTGCGCGCCGACCAGGCCCAGGTCCCGGCGCAGCTGCTCACCGCGGTAACGGCCGTGCTTGCGCCCCTGGCTGAGCTTCCGGCCCAGGCCGCGGGTGAAGGCCTCGACGCTGCCCTCGCCGGCCGCTACGCGCAGCGGCAACACATTCATCACCATCGCCGGCACCCGCGCCGACGCGTTGCCGAGCCGCCCCATGTAGGGCACGCCCAGCACCACTTCATCGGCCGCGCTCATCCGCCGCAGGTACTCGGCCGACAACGCGGCCAGCACATCCGGCCAGGGCTGCAGCCAACGCACCGAGGCCTGCAGCAGCTGCTCACGGAAGGCCGCATCGAGCGGCTGCACCCAGCGCAGCGCGTCGTCACTGGCCGCGAGCGTGCCGGCCAGGCCCACGCCTGCCGGTGCGCCCTGCATGTGCTCACGCCACCACTGCCCGGCCAGCGCGCGGCGCGGATCGGCACGATAAGCGGCATCATCGGCCAGCACGCCCGCCAGCCCCGGCAGTGGCTCACCCATGCGGCCGGCGTACAACGCGCACACGCGATCGGTGAACAGCGCCATGCCATAGCCATCAGCCGCCAGATGATGCACCCGCAGGTACCAGACCCAGCGCTGCCCGCCCAGCTCAAGCAGCACCTGCTGGCTGATCCGGTCGCGGGTGGGGTCGACCGGGCTCATCCGGTCGGCGTGCATCAGGCTGCGTGCCGCAGCAGCAGCGTCCGCCTCGGCGGAAACATCACGCACCGAAAGCAGCGGCACGTGTGCCGGGTCATGCCACTGCAGCGGCTGGCCATCGGCCCCTTCGGCAAAGCGCAGTGCAAAGGCCTCGGCCTCGCCCGCAGCCTGGTCTGCCGCTGCGACGAACGCGGTCACGTCCAGCGGGCCGTCGATCCACACCGCGTGCGCGGTATTGAATGACGGGTTGTCCGGTGCCAACCGCTGTGCGAACCACAGTCCAGCCTGGGCCTCGGTCAATGCCACCGGCGTGGCCAGCGCGACGGCGTTCATGCGTTCTGCGCGGCCTGCAGCGTCTGCACCACGTTCCACCACTGGCGCAGCGTGGTGTATTCGGCCAACTGCGAGAACTCCAGCGGCAGGCCGGTGTTGCCCCAGGCCAGGACCAGGCCGAGCATGCGCATCGAATCCAGATCCAGGTCGATCAGGTTGTCGTCGTCACCGATCTCGGCCGGCGTGCACTCCAGCACGCGCGCCACATCGGCACGCATCCGCTCCAGATCCAGCACCTCACCGGTGGCTGCCATCACAGCACCTCCAGCAGCTGGTCGGTGGTCATCGGCACACCACAGGTGCGCGCAATCCAGTGCAGCGCCTGATCGTGGTCGGCGCGCGAGAAGTCCGCCACCGCATCGGCGGCGATGAAGGCCTCGATATCACGCTGGAAGGCTTCGACCACGGTCGCGGTGCAGCCGATATGGGCGTAAACGCCGGTCACCAGCAGCTGGTCGCGTCCACGCACCCGCATCAGCGTTTCCAGGTTGCTGCGCTGGAATGCGCTGTAGCGATGCTTCACCAGCACGTGCTCGCCCGGCTGCGGTGCCAGTGCTTCGATGATCGGTTCGTGGTCGGCACTGCGGCGCATGCCCGGTCCCCACAGGTCGGCCTGCAGGCCACGGTCACGGCGGTCCTGGTCGCCATGCTGGGCGGTGTAGAACACCGGAATACCGTGCGCGCGGCAATGCGCCAGCAGGCGTGCGATGTTGTCCACGGCCGGCCGCAGCGGTACATTGCCGGCGTCGAATGCGGCCAGGAAGTAGCGCTGCATGTCGTGCACCAGCAAGGCGACACGATCGCGCTGCGGGCGCCACGGGCCGCGTGCCTGCGGCAGTTCGGCGGCGGTCGGCAAGGGGTAATCGGTGATACGGGGCAGCGCCATCAGCGCGTTCCTCCTGTCTGTTGCAGATGACGCGCACGCAACTGCGCGCGCAGTTCGCGGCGGCTGATCTTGCCGACCGCGGTGGTATCGAAACTGTCGACGAACACGACCTGGTCGGGCACCTTGAACGCCGCCAGGCCGCGCCCGCGCATCCAGGACTTCAGCGCCGGCGCCTTGATCGGCTCGCCCTGCGGAATCACGAAGGCACAGCTGCGCTCGCCCAGGTACTCGTCGGGAATGGAGACCACGGCCGCATCGAACACACCGGGGTGGGCCAGCAGGTGATCTTCGATCTCTTCGGCGGAGATCTTCTCGCCGGCACGGTTGATGTGGTCACCGGCGCGGCCCTGCACCACCAGGTAGCCTCCGGGCAGCTGCTGCACACGGTCACCGGTACGATAGAAGCCGTCATCGGTGAACGAGCGCGCATTGGCCACCGCGTCGTTGTGGTAGCCGCGGATGGTGTACGGCCCACGGGTGAGCAGATGCCCTACCTCGCCTTCGGCCACCGGCTGGTCGTGATCATCGACCACGCGCACTTCATCATCCGGACTGATCGGCCTGCCCTGGCAGGCCACGATCAGTTCCTCCGGGTCATCCAGCCGTGTGTAGTTGACCAGGCCTTCGGCCATGCCGAACACCTGCTGCAGCGTGCAGCCAAGGCCATCGATCACCCGTCGTGCGGCTTCCGGCACCAGTTTGGCGCCGCCTACCTGCAGTACCTGCAGGCTGGACAGGTCATGCTTGCTGGTGGCGGCGGCCTGTGCCCACAGCAACGCCAGCGGCGGCACCAGCCCGCAGCAGGTCACCTGCTCGCGGGCGATCAGCGGGAAGGCCGCATCCGGACCGGGGCCGGGACTGAGCACCACGCGGGCGCCGGCATACAGTGCGCCGAAGAAGCCCGGCGAACTCATCGGGAAATTGTGCGCGGCCGGCAGCGCGACCAGATAGACGCTGTCGCGGTCGATGCCGCAGAGGTCATTGCTGGCGCGGAACGAGTAGATGTAGTCGTCGTGGGTACGCGGAATCAGCTTGGACAGCCCGGTGCTGCCTCCGGATATCTGCAGGAACGCCACCGACTGCGGGTCCGGATCGGACGGCAGCTGGCTGCGATCGCCCTGCAGTGCCTCCAGCGCGATGAATTCCGCCGCATCGCCGTCGATCACCACATGGCTAACCGCCGGCACTTCGGCCTGCAGCGCCCTTGCCAACCCGCGATGATCGAAGCCATCGTGCAGTGTGGTGGTGATGTAGGCACTGGCTTCCGCCTTGTTGGCGAAGTGGACCAGCTCGGTGATGCGGTGCGCCGGCAACGCATACACCGGCACCAGGCCGGCGCGGAACAGGCCGCAGACGGTGGTGATGAACCCGGCGGTATTGCCCAGCTGCACCAGCACCCGTTCGCCAGGCTGCAGGCCGAGCGCCAGCAGGCCCGCACCGATGCGGCCTGCCTCATGCCACAGCTGCGCATAGCTCAGGCGTACGTCGCCGGCGACCACCGCGATGTCATCGGCATAGCGTTCTGCACGCTCGCGAAGGAAACCCGGGAAGGTCTCGCCACGCCAGTGACCGGCGTCGCGATAGCGCGCCACCAGCGTGTCGGGCCACACCTGCTGCAGCGGCAGGCGGGAAGAGTCAGTGGAGGTACTCATGCGGCAGGCTCGATGGCGGGCGCGGATTCATGGACACCCAGCGCGTTCAACAGGGCAGCGAACTTCGCTGCGGTTTCGGCCACCTCGGCCTCGGGGTGTGACTCGGCGACGATGCCGGCACCGGCATACAGGCGCAGCTGCGTGCCCTGCAGGCGCGCGCAGCGGATCGCCACGTACCAGTCGCCGTCACCCTGCGCGTCCAACCAGCCCACGGCACCGGCGTAGAAGCCGCGCGGCACCGGTTCCAGCTCGCGGATGCGCTGCAGCGCCGCCAACCGTGGCGTACCGCAGACTGCCGGCGTGGGGTGCAGCTGCGCCAGCAGTTCGGCGGCAGACGTCTGCGGATCCTTCAGGGTGGCGTGGATGCGGGTGCCCAGGTGCCACATGCTGGCGGTGGCATGCAGCACCGGGCGCGGCTGCGCATCGATGTGGCTGCAGTACGGTGCCAGGCCCTCGACGATGGCTTCGACCACGTGGCGGTGCTCGTCGTGGTCCTTGGTCGAGGCCAGCAGCGCCTGCGCCGCACGCTCGTCCTCGGCGGCATCAGCGCTGCGCCGCGCGGAACCGGCCAGCGGATGCGACAACAGCTCGGCGCCGCGCTTGCGCAGCAGCAGTTCCGGCGTCGCCCCCACCAGCCAGGCCGGCGCCTGGCCCAGCTCCACCGGCAGCGGAACCGCATAGGTCGCCACCGAAGGATCCGCGCCCAGGCGTGCCAGCAGCACCTCCGGGGAAAGTGACTGCCGCGTGCGTGCCAGCAGGCTGCGCGCCAGCACCACCTTCTGGAGGTTCAGTTCGGGCGCGCGCAGTACCTGCACCGCCGCGGCAACCGCTGACGCATAGTCCTGCGGCGCAGGCTCGGCCTTCAGGGAACCGTCCAGCGGCGGTGCGGCCTGCGGCTGCAGTGCCAGTGCCGGCAGCAGGCGCTCGGGCTGGAATAGCGCATCGTCCGCACGCGGTTCGAACGGCACTGCGCCAACCAGCAGGCCCGGGCCGCCACGCTGCCGGGCAAAGAACGCCGAGACGCGTTCTGCCAATGTCGCCAGTGCACCGGCCGGCAGCGTGGCGCGGCAGCCGCGTGCATGCACGTGCTGGCCGGCATGCTGCAGCAGGAACAGCGACGCGTCGTCGGTGCTGTCCAGTGACGCTGGCGCAGCCTCCGGCCACGCGCCCTGCATCAGGGAATCGTTCATGGGGTCTCCTTCGTCCGATGCGCTGCAGCCAGCGCGCACAGCAACAGCAGCAGCGCACCGACCAGCAGGTAAGGCAGGCTCGGCCCGCCGCGATACAACAGCGTGCCGAGCATCGGCCCGGCCACCATGCCCAGCCCCTGCGCGGCAGCGACGGTGCCGGCGGCGGCGCCCTGCTCGTGCGCCTCCACCGCATCGGCGGCCAGCGCCTGGAACGAGGGGAATACGAAGCCCATGCCAAACGCGGCCAACGCGTACGCCGCCGGCAACTGCCAGCCCTGCTGCACGCCCGCCACCGAAGCAAAGCCAATGCCGGAAATCAGGGCGCCAAGGACGATCCAGCGGCGTGGATGGACCTCCAGCTTCATCACCAGCGCCTGCGCCAGGATCAGGCCGACACCGACCGCGGTCAGGGCGATGCCTGCCATGCGTGCACCGGCAGCGGCATCCAGGCCCAGGCGATCAATCGCGAAGAAGCCGACCGTGACCTGCGCGATGGTCACCGAGACCATCGCGATGAACGCCGCCAACTGCGGCAGGCGCAACCGCGAGTCGAGGCGGCTCATCGGCGTGCGGCGCTGTGCGGACGCGCCCACCACCGGTGGTGTAGCCGGCAGCCGCCAGGCCAGCAATGCCAGTGCCAGCAACGGCAGCAACGCGGCCACGTACAGCGCCAGCGAAAGATTGGTATAGGCCAGCCAGCCGGCAGCGGCCGGACCCAGTACCATGCCCAGCGCGTTGGCACTGCCCAGCCGGGCGAGGAAACTGGCGCGCTGCCCGGTCGGTGCCTTGTCGGCAATCAGCGCAGCGGCCGTGGGCGGCACGGCCGCGTAGAACAGCCCGATCAAGCCGCGCGCGCCCACCAGCACCAGCACCGACACCAGTACCGGCGGCACCGCCTGCAGGGCGACGTCGATGAACACCGCCAGTGCGATGTAGACCGCCGTATAGGCACTCATCGCCAGGATCAGCACGCGCTTGCGCCCAATGTGGTCGCTGAGCTGGCCCCAGGGGCGCGCGGCCAGCATCCACAACACGCCTGCGGCGGTGACCGACAGGCCGGCATGCCACTCGGACAAGCCGAGCATGCGGACCACCGGGCCGATCACGGCGACGAAGGACATCATCGCCATGGTGCCGATCAGGGCAGCCAACACCAGCGCCGGCAAGCCGGGAACGACGGGACGTGCGTGCATGGAACACCAGCCGTAACAGGAAAGGATGGCCGGGCACGCCTGCGCACCCCGCCCGGCACCGGCCCTGCTCAGGACCGGACGCCACCCTTAAATGATAACGGCTCGTATTTGCATTTGATACCCATTCTCTTGAATGGGCGCGCAACAGTGGGTTCAGCGCATTGCATGCAGGCCGAGCAGGCCACGGCGCTTGAACCACCACTCCAGCGGCAGCGTCACCAGCGGCGGGATGGCTGCCAGCAGCGCCAGCGCACTGGCCCACCACGGCCAGCGCAGGCGCACCGCCGCGAACAGGGTGACTGCCACATAGACCAGGAAGGCCACGCCGTGCAGCGGCCCGAACAGCTTCACCAGCGCCACGTTGGCCATCGGGCCGTACTTCATCCACATGCCGATGAGCAGGCCGGCCCAGGTCACGGCCTCGATGAAAGCGACCGCGGCGAACAGACGTCCGGTCGGGTGCATGGGGGAATGTTGGGTCACGTGGGGCTCCGGCATGGGGGTATCAAATGCGAATGATACGCAGATGCGAACCCCATGTAGAGTCGAGCCGTGCGCGACCGCTGGAGCCCACCGAGGTGGACAGCTACCGGAGCGCGTGTGGCAGAACGTGCTCCCCGATCTCACGCAGCACCGCGTCCATCGGCCGCCCGTTGTCGACCAGGTTGAACATCACGTGCGCCACGCCCTGCGCATGCACGCGCAGCAGGTAGTCACGCAGGCCATCGCGGCCGACCTTCAGGCCCAGCGGCAGCGGCTCGGCTGGCGCCTGCGGATCGGCCTGCAGGTCCAGCAGCATCGACTGCACGAACGGCTTGGCTGGCCCACCACGCTGCACCAGCGCCTGCTGCCACAGGCCGATGCGTCCTTCCTGCGCGGCCTCCTCGCGGTGATAGGTGGCCCAGCCTTCGGCCTCGCGCGCGATCCACTGCAGGCTCTGCCGCGCGGTACCCACCACCAGCATCGGGATGCGGGTTGCCGACGCCGGCAGCACGTCGAAGCCACCCGTCGCCTGCAGTACGGCCGTCCGCTCATCGGCCTCCGGTGACAGCGCCGCGCGCAGCAACGTCCAGCGCTCACGGAACGTCGCCGCCCTGCCCTCCAGATCCTCGCCGAAGGCGGCGAACTCTTCCGGTCGGTCACCCGAACCCAGGCCCAGCACGAAGCGCCCGCCGCTGATCCGGTCCAGGCTCAAGGCCGACTTCGCCACCTGCAGCGGCTGCCGCAATGGCAGCACGATGGCCGCGCTGCCGACCACGATGCGCTCGGTCGCAGCGGCCAGCATGCCCAGCCACAGAAACGGGTCATCCAGCGCGCTTGCTGTCGCGTCCGGACCCTGCGGCACCATCAGTGGTACATCACGCGTCCACAGCGCGGCAAAGCCCAGGTCATCGGCCAATCGCGCGATGCGTCGCGCCTCACGCGGATCGGCCAGCCCATGCGACGCCACCGGCGTCATCAGGCCCAGGCTCAGACCCTGTTGCGGAAACAAGGCAGCGTAAGCAGGATTGAACTCACTCATGCCGCCAGCTTAGCGTGCAGGCCTGCGGCAACGATGACGCGCCGCCCACTACCGGAAGAACACTGCATGCCGACGATCCGCCCTGCCCACGCCGATGACCTGCCCGCGATCAGTGCGGTGTGCCTGGCTGCGTTCACTGCGGCGGTCGCGCCTTCGCTCAGCGCGGCCGGCATCGCCACCTTCGGCAGTGTCGCCGCTGCCGAAGCGTTCGGCGCGCGCCTGCACGGTGACAACCACATCCTGGTGGCCGAGCAGGACGGTCGCGTCGTCGGCGTGATCGAACTGAAGGAAGGCCGGCATCTTGCGATGCTGTTCGTCGATCCCGCCTGCCAGGGCCAGGGCATCGGCCATGCTTTGTTCGAGGCGGTGCTTCCACAGGTGCGCGAGCCGGTCCTTACCGTGCGCGCCTCGCTCAATGCGGTACCGACCTACCTGCGCTATGGCTTTGCGCTGGACGGTGACGTCGGCGAGTTCAATGGGTTGGTGTATCAGCAGATGGTGCGGGCAGCGGCCTGAAGGCATCCGCCCGGCGTTGCCCGGCAATGCCCGGTGGGCGTCATGCCCTGCAGCACGCCCGTCATGAGCAAACTGAATCAGCGGGCTCCCCGGCGGTTCCTACAATGGCCTGTCACCCTGCCCTTCGAGATGCTGCCGATGCGCGTCGCGCTTTCCGTGTTGCTGCTGGCTTCGGCGCTGAGCGCCTGCACCCCGGCCCCGGTTTCCACCGCCAACTCCGCCGAGGCACCCGCGCCGGCGTCCGCCATCGCCTGGCGCCAGGGCGATGTGGACGATGCCTTCGCCGAAGCCGCCGACAGCGGCAAGCCGGTGCTGCTGTACTGGGGCGCGGTCTGGTGCCCGCCGTGCAACCAGCTCAAGGCGGGCCTGTTCAAGGACCCGACCTTCATCGCGCTGACCAGCAAATTCGTGCCCGTCTATCTGGATGGCGACGAGGAAGGAGCGCAGGCCTGGGGTGAGCGCTTCGGCGTACGCGGCTATCCGACCCTGATCGTGCTGGACCCACAGCGCAACGAAATCACCCGCGTGGCCGGCGGCAACGACGCCGCCGAACTGACCCGGGCACTGACCGTTGCCGCAGGCCGCCGCAGTGCTGTTGCCGCCACCTTGGCCACCGCGCTGGCGACGCCGGACCGCCTGGCCGCCGAAGACTGGCAGGTACTGGGCGACTACGGCTGGGAAGTGGACGCCAACCGCCTCGCCGGCGAGCGCAAGAGCCAGGACGTACTGCGCCAGTTGTCCAAGGCGGCACCGGATGCAGCCCTGCAGCGCCGCTTCGCTCTGCTTGCCTTGGCAACGGCCGAAAAGCCCGATGCCTCACCCACCGAAGTACGCGAGCTGCTGCAGGCGGTGCTGGCGCAACCGGCGGAAGTGCGCCGCAACCGTGAGCTGCTGGGCTATGCGGGCGTGCAGCTGGTCAAGCAGGCCAGTGCCGGGCCGGCCACCAGCAACACGCTGGGACAGCAGCTGCTGGTCGCACTGGAGCGCGCAGACGCCGAGCGCGGTGATCGCGCCGACGACGCGTTGTCGCGTGCGCTGACCGAAGTATCGCTGGCCCGCCAGCAGCAGCCGAAGGGCGCACTGCCCGCGGCCCTCGTTGAGCGGGTCAAGCAGCGCGTGGCCGCTGCCGATGCCGCCGCCACGGATGCGCATGCGCGCCAGGCCACGATCAGCAGCGCGGTCCATGCGCTGCGCGAGGTTGGCGACGACGCGGGTGCCGAGGCGCTGTTGCTGGCCGAGCTGAAGCGCAGCGAGCAGCCGTACTATTACATGCCCGAACTGGCCGAACTGGCCGAGCAGCGCGGCGACACCGCCGGTGCGCTGGAGTGGCTGAAGCGTGCCTACGACGGTGCCCAGGGCCCGGCCACCCGCGTGCAGTGGGGCGTGCTGTACGTGGAGGGCCTGCTGAAGCTGGCGCCGGACGACGCGCCGCGCATCGAGCAGGCCACCGCGTCGCTGATCGCCGAACTGGAAGCACAGCCGTCGGGCTACCACCAGCGCACCCGCCAGCGCTTCGAGCGCCTGGCCGGGCAGTTGAAGACGTGGAGCGGCAAGCACCAGGGTGCGGAGACGCTGGCGCGGCTGCAGCAGCGGATGCAGCAGGCGTGCGGGGAACAGGTTGATGGTGCGTGCAAGGACTGGTTGAGTTGATGATAACGCTGGCAGCGGGCACGTCAGCGCGCCGGTGAGGTTCGAAAAGCGGGTTCTGGTAGTGCCGGCCGCTGGCCGGCAACCCGACCTTCGCTGATTGCCGGCCAGCGGCCGGCACTACCATGCCGCTCCTGCTCCCTTTCACGCATTTCAATCCTTCCCCTTGACCTCAACCAATGTTGAGGTGCGATAACAGTCTCCCCACGGCCAGCCCCCTGGCCTTCCCCACGGAGACTGATTCGATGTCGTACTCGCTTCCCCCGCTCCCCTACGCCTACGACGCCCTTGAGCCGCATTTCGATGCGCGCACGATGGAGATCCACCACAGCAAGCACCACCAGACCTACGTCAACAACCTCAACGCCGCCATCGAGCAGGCCGGCATCGCCGAGCAGCCGGTCGAGGCGCTGATCGCCAACCTCGATGCCGTGCCCGAGGCGCAGCGTGGCGCGGTCCGCAACAACGGTGGCGGCCACGCCAACCACAGCCTGTTCTGGACCGTACTCAGCACCAACGGTGGTGCACCCGATGATGAGCTGGCCGCCGCCATCGACCGCGATCTTGGCGGCTTCGATGCCTTCAAGGATGCCTTCACCAAGGCGGCGCAGACCCGCTTCGGCAGCGGCTGGGCCTGGCTGACCAGCGATCGCGATGGCCGCCTGCAGGTGGAAAGCAGCGCCAACCAGGACAGCCCGCTGATGGGTGCAGCCGTGGGCCTGTCCGGCAACACCCCGATCCTCGCACTGGATGTCTGGGAACACGCCTACTACCTGCACTACCAGAACCGTCGCCCGGACTACATCGGTGCGTTCTTCAACATCATCAACTGGGCCGAGGTCGGCCGGCGCTACCGCCAGGCCAGGGCCTCATGAGCGGCGAGACAATGCCGTACGCCGGGCCGTGGGCGGGGGTATTCCCCGCCCCGGCCCCGGTGCCGTCGGTCGAGATGCCGCCGCGCGCACTGCGGCGGCTGCTCGGCCACTTTCCTACCGGCGTGGCCATCGTCTGCGCACGCGATGCGCAGGGCAAGCCCATCGGCCTGACCATCAATTCGTTCGTGCCGGTGTCATTGCAGCCGCCCCTGGTGCTGTGGAACCTGGCATTGCACGCGCAGAGCCTGTCCACCTTCCAGCGCGCCACCCGCTTTGCGATCAGCGTGCTGGCGGCCGACCAGGAAGCGCTGGCCCGGCGCTTCGCCGATCCGCAGGTGCGCAACCGCTTCGATGGCCTGGCATTGCTGGATGACGACGAGGACGCCCCACCGCGCATCGCCGGTGCGGTCGCCCATCTCACCTGTACCCGCCACGCACAGTGGCCGGTGGGCGATCACCTGCTGCTGGCCGGCCGCATCATCGACGTGCACGAGAACGGCGGCGCGCCGCTGCTGTTCCATCGGGGCCGCTTCCAGCCCGGCCCAGCCGAGCTGCTGGTGGAGGTGCGCTGATGAACATTGAAGCTCTGGAATGCATGCTTGCCGCCGGCAAGGACGGCGCGCTGCTGCGCTTCGGCCTGGGCAAGGGCTGGCTGGATGCCGGCAACCCGGTGCGCGCGGCGACCCATCTGGGCCGTTGCGTGGTGCTTGATCCGCAGTACTCGGCGGCGTGGAAGCTGCTGGGCAAGGCCTGGCTGGCCAGTGGCCAGCCGCAGGCGGCGCGCGAAGCATGGCAACGCGGCCTGAGCGTGGCCGGCAGCAAGGGCGACCAGCAGGCACGCAAGGAAATGCAGGTGTTCCTGCGACGCCTGGACCGCGAGCAGGCGGACCTGGCGAAAGCGGGCTGAGTCGATCAGCCCGCGTTGGCCGATGCCGGTGCGGACATGATGTCCGACATCGGCAGGCGGCGCGGCTTGCTCGGGAACGCGTGACGCAGGATGCGCCAGACCACCTGGCCGAACTGGCGCGGCAGCGAGCCGTTGTTGTAGTGCTGGCCGTAACGGCGGCAGATGTCCTTCACTTCCTTGGCGATGGCCGCATAGCGGTTGGCCGGCAGGTCCGGGTAGAAGTGGTGCTCGATCTGGTGGCTGAGGTTGCCCGACAGCACGTTGATCAGGAAGCCGCCACTGATGTTGGACGACCCGCGCAGCTGGCGCAGGTACCAGTGGCCGCGCGATTCATTGCGCAGGCATTCCTTCGGGAAGGTTTCCGATTCGGCGGTGAAGTGGCCGCAGAAGATGATCACGTAGGTCCAGATGTTGCGCAGGCCGTTGGCCACCATGTTGCCCAGCATCACGGTGAGGAAGAACGGGCCGGCCAGCAGCGGGAAGAACACGTAGTCCTTCAGCACCTGGCGGGCCATTTTCCGCGCCACCGGGCGGGTCTGCATCCACATCGCACGGCCGCTGATGCGGCCCTTCAGCCAACGGCCCAGGCGCAGGTCCTGCGCGGCCACGCCCCACTGGAACAGCAGCGCGAAGATCGGTGCGATGATCGGCTGCAGCAGGTAGAACGGCTTCCAGCGCTGTTCCGGGAAGATGCGCAGCAGGCCGTAGCCGATGTCATCGTCCATGCCACGCACGTTGGTGTAGGTGTGGTGGCGGAAATTGTGGGTCTTGCGCCAGTTGTCGGCGGTGGCAACGATATCCCACTCGTAGGTGTTGCCATTGAGCTTGGGGTCGCCGGTCCAGTCGAACTGGCCGTGCATGACGTTGTGGCCCAGCTCCATGTTCTCCAGGATCTTCGACAGCGCCAGCAGCAGCGTGCCGGTGATCGCGGCCGGCCACAGCAGCGGCATCCAGAACAGTGGCGAGAACGCCGCAAGGAACAGCAGGCCACGGCCGCCCACGCCGAACCAGCGCACGGCGGCAGCCACGCGACGGATGTAGCGGGTATCGGAGGCGCCGAGGCTGCCGATCACACGGTCGCGGATCGCGTCGAGTTCCTCACCGAAGGCATGCATCTCGGCAGTACTCAGGGCACGGTCGGTAGCGCGGGTCATGGCAGGCGTCCTCAGAGATCCAAAGTCAGGTCGGTGGTCGGTGCGCTCACGCAGATCCGCACCGGTTGTGCCGATTCGGACTGCAGGTCGCCGGTGCGCAGATGGCGGGTGGCGCCACTGACGCGATCACAGGTGCAGGTATTGCAGATGCCCATGCGGCAACCATGCTTGGGCTTGATGCCATGGGCTTCCAGGCTTTCCAGCAGCGAGCGGCCACGCGGCACGCTCAGCTGGCGGCCACTGCGCGCGAGCGTCAGCGACACCTCGCCTTCGCTGCTGGCATCGCGCAGCGGCGCCGGCGGGGTGAAGGCTTCGGCCTGGAAGCCAGCCACCTGGTGCGCCAGGCGCTCACGCGCGGCAGCAACGAAGCCGTCCGGGCCGCAGGCCAGCACATGGCGCTGCGCCAGCGGCGTGTCATCGCCGGCCACCTGCAGATCATGGGTATCGATTCGCGCGGCCGGCACCTCACCCTCGCGGGTGGTCAGCAGGTGCACGCGCAGGTTCGGATGGGCCGCGGCCAGCGCCTGCAGTTCATCACGGAACTGCAGATGGGCGGCGGTGCGCTCCCAGTAGAACAGGTCCACCGGCGCTGCCAGCGGGCGCTGGCAGGACTCGCGTAGCAGGCTGCGCATCGGCGTGATGCCACTGCCAGCCGCCAGCAGCAGCACCGGCGCCGCGGCCGGCATATGGAACTCGCCGAAGGCGGCATCGAGGCGGAACAGTTCGCCCGGCTGCGCGTGGTTGACCAGATGCTGGCTGACCCGGCCGCCGTCGATCGCCTTGACGGTGATCGCCAGCTCGCGCCGACCCAGTGCGGTGGGGCTGTAGCTGCGCTGCCACAGGCGTCCTTCAATCTCGACGCCGAGGGTGACGTGCTGGCCAGCGCGCATGCCGGCCCAGTGACGGTTGGTGCGCAGGACCAGCGTCGCCGCGCCCTCGCCGGCCGGCTCACGCCGGACCAGGCGGGCCACCGGCTCGCGCAGGGTCCACAGGGGATTGAGCTGGCCCGCCCAGAAATCGAACAGCGACGGCGAGACCCAGCGGTACGGAGAGAACAGGGACGGACGGACGACAGCGCTCATGAGCGAACTATACGGGCGCACATACACCTGTGTATACATGTGTATATTGAACCGGATTGGGTATGATTCAGCCTCGCCCCACCGGAACCCCCATGGCCGCCGCCACCGCCTTGTCGACGCCCGAAGATGCCAACAGCCCGGCCCGCCGTACGGTGAGCCGCGAGGATCTGCTGGCCGCCGCCCTGAAACTGATCGGGCCGCACCGCAGCCTGTCGACGCTCAGCCTGCGCGAAGTGGCACGTGAGGCCGGCATCGCGCCGAACAGCTTCTACCGTCAGTTCCGCGACATGGATGAACTGGCCGTGGCGCTGATCGACGCCGCCGGCCGCTCGCTGCGCACCATCATCGGCGAGGCCCGCCAGCGCGCCACCTCCACCGCCACCAGCGTGGTGCGCGTTTCCGTGGAGACCTTCATGGAGCAGCTGCGCGCCGACGACAAGCTGCTGCACGTGCTGCTGCGCGAAGGCGCGGTCGGCTCGGACGACTTCAAGCACGCGGTCGAACGTGAGCTGCACTACTTCGAAGAAGAGCTGCAGCACGACCTGGTGCGCCTGGCCGCACTGGATGGCGCCGTGCTGCATGCCCCGGAACTGGTGGCCAAGGCCATCACCCGGCTGGTGTTCGCGATGGGCGCCACCGCCATGGACCTGCCACCGGAGAAGGATCCGGAGCTGGTCGAACAGATCTCCACGATGATCCGCATGATCATCGTCGGCGCCCGCACCCCCGCCGCATTCCGCTGCGGCTGATCGAGATCCCCCTGGGCCGGATCCCTTCCGCAGGAAGGGGTCCTGGTCCGCATCCCCCGACTCCATGGAGCCTCCCACGGCGCCGCCGTGCAGGGGAACTGCGGGCGCCATCACAGAACTGCATTGCGAACGGGCAGTTTGGGCATCTTCCACGCGCCATTCACTGCGCCCTCACGCACGCTGAATTATTCAGACCGCGCGCTCCATTCAGTTTGGTGAGTTATTGAACGAGGTTTGAATCCGGCACGTGCCGCTGCAGTCGTTTCAGATTAATTGCATGGCCCAGGCAAGACCCGATCCGCACAGTGCCGCCTCCGGCCCTGCGGATGCAGGTCCCACCCCAATGAGCTTCAAGGAGAAACACCCATGCGCATGATGCAGTTCACGCCGAAGTTTCCTTCCGCCAAGAACCAATCCGATCTAGCTCGGGCTATTGCCACGGCATTGCTGATCGCTACTTCTGGTGCAGCCGGCGCAGCAACCGTCAATCCAGGCCAGACTCTTGTGGTGAATGCGGGCTCCCTACCTCAAGCCTACGACGTAAACGGTGGCACGCTGATTGTGGAAGGCGCCACGACCAACCGAATCGACACCAACTATTCTGGAGGTCAACCCGCACGGGTCATTGCGAATGGCGCAAGTATTTCCAGCATGCGGCTGCTCAATAGTGTTGGCACGCTGCACAACTCGACTGTGAATGGCCAATTCACCCTCTCAATCAACGTCGGCTCAGGCAATTCTGGACTTACTCGGCCACATCTTACGACGGCAGGCAGCACCTTCAATGGGCCCTTCACCGGCAGCGGCGGCGGCCGGCTGGACTCGGAGGGAAGCACCTTTGCGCAAGGAATTCGCAGCCTTGGCACAATCCTCAACCTGAAAGCCAACACCAAGGTCGTCGGAAGTACCTATGGCATCAGCCTCACGAACTCCGCAATCGCAGGTTCGGCGGGCATGCAGGATTGGGGGCTGCTCCTCGATTCTTCGCATGTTGCAGCAACAAGCGGGCCGGCGCTTCTTATTGGCGGCACCACGACGGGATACCCTGTCCGCGTAGCAATCCAAAACGGATCGACGCTTTCCAGCAGCAATAATGTCGTGATCGAAGGGCGCGACAGCTCAGTATTTGACGTCACCGCCCGGACCTCCAACCTAAACGGCGATATCACCATTGCCGATACCGCCAGCGGCACGCTGCGCTTCCTTGACGGCCTCGACCTCACCGGCCGCATCCTCGGCCCGGCCGACGTCATCGTCGACCAGGGCGGCCGCTGGACACTGTCCGGCGACAGCAACACCGGCAACCTCACCCTGGGTGCAGGCAGCAACATCTTCCTTGGTGCAGCGGGCACTGCGGCGTATCCGCAGCTGACCGTCAATGGCAACTACACCGGCAATGGCGGCACCCTGCACTTCAACACGGTGCTGGCCGGCGACGACGCAGCAAGCTCGCGCGTGCATGTCACCGGCGATACCAGTGGCACCACCCAGGTCACCGTCAACAACATTGCCGGTGCTGGCGCGCAGACCGTCAACGGTATTCCGCTGGTGCAGGTGGACGGTACCAGCAATGGCAAGTTCACTCTGCAGGGCCGTGCCATCGGCGGCATGCACGAGTACTTCCTGCACAAAGGCTCGCCGGGCGCCGCCAACGGCAACTGGTACCTGACCTCGGTCTACACCGGCAATCCGTGCGATATCAATCCATCGCTGCCGGAGTGCACGCCGGTGGATCCCGTGGACCCGGTCGATCCCACCGATCCCACCGATCCGGTCCCCGTGCTGCGTCCGGAGCCGGGCGCGTACCTGGCCAACCAGGCCGCGGCCGTGCAGATGTTCCAGCTGCGCCGCCATGATCGCGGCGAGCCCGGTTTCGACCGCGCCCGCACCGGCACCTGGGTGCGCGCCGGGCGTGACCAGCTGCAAGCCAACGTGGCCGGCCAGGTCGATGCCCGTACCCACATCAACACCCTGCAGCTGGGCAGCGATGTCTGGCGCTGGGGCGATGGCCGTGGCCAGGTCGGCGTCATGCTCGGCACCGGCGAGGCGACCACACAGGCGGTGTCGACGCTGAGCGGTTATGGCACCCGCGGCAAGGTCAAGGGCAAGTCGGCCGGTGTCTACCTGGGCTGGGTTCAGGATGCACAGAGCAGTGCCGGCCTGTATGTGGACGGCTGGCTGCAGGCGGCGCGCTTCGACAACGAGGTGCAGGGCGAAGGCATCGCCCGTGAGACCTACGACTCCAGGACCCGCAGTGCATCGTTGGAAGCCGGTTATGCCTGGGCCATCCGCAGCACTGAGGCCAGCACGCTGTACCTTCAGCCGCAGGCGCAGCTGACCTGGACCGACTACGACGGCGACAGTCTGGTTGAAAACAATGGCACCACGGTCGAAGACGGTCGCGGCGGCGGCCTCAACAGCCGCCTCGGCCTGCGCCTGTTTGGCCAGAGCACGCTGCAGGGCAACCGCGTGCAGCCGTTCCTGGCAGCGAACTGGCTGCGTGGCCAGCGCGATGAGGCCATGCGCTTCAACAGCGAGTCGTTGAGCGCGAAGACGCCGGAGAACCGCTACGAAGTGCAGGCCGGTGCCCAGCTGCAGCTGGGCCAGCGTTGGAGCGCATGGGGTGACCTGCGTGTGCAGCGCGGCGACAGCGGCTACCGCAACCATGGAGCCCAGGTGGGTCTGCGCGCCGCCTGGTAAGGCCAACGCCGCCCCGGGCCCAGGCCCGGGGCGGCGTTCCTCAACTCCCCTCGCACCCTGCCGGGAATGACATCCGGCAGGGTTCTGGCGCTTATTTGTAATGTTATAACATCGTCGTCCGCGATGTTCTGATCCTGCTTTCGGCTTCGTGATTGCACTGACTTATTTATATAGCCGTTGCTATATTTATAACCCTCTGCTTTCATATCCGTCAGCCAGGTCGCCCTCGCCGCCTTTCCTCTCCCAAGGACGACGCCTTCATGCCCGTTGCCACACCCCTCTTCCATCGGCTGCCCCTGGCCGCCGCCATCGCCCTGACCCTGCCGCTGCCCGCACTGGCCGCCACACCGAAGCCGACCGAGCTGGACCGCGTGCAGGTGAAAGTCAGCACCGCCACCCGCAGCGAACGCCTGCTGTCCGATGTCCCGATCCGCACCGAAGTGCTGCGCAAGGAAGACATCGCGTTGCGCGCGGCCACCGACTTCTCCCGTGCCGCCGAGCTGATCAACGGCCTGCGCGTGGAAAGCAACTGCCAGAACTGCAACACCAGCGAAGTACAGCTGCTGGGCCTGCCCGGTGCCTACAACCAGCTGCTGTTCGATGGCATCCCGCTGCTGTCCACGCTGGGCAGCGTGTACGGCCTGGAACAGATCCCGGCCGGGTTCGTCGACCGCATCGAAGTGGTCAAGGGCGGTGGCTCGGCGCTGTACGGCCCGGGTGCGGTTGCCGGTGTGATCAACCTGATTCCGCCGCTGCCGGCGCGCAGCGGTGGCCATGTGCAGGCCGGCGTGGATGTCCTGAAAGGCACGCCGCAGAAGAACGCCGACGTGCGGCTGGACCTGGTGGCCAAGGAAGCAGACGCCGGCCTGTCGGTGATTGCCCAGCGCAACTGGAACAGCGGCATCGACTACAACGGTGACGGCTACACCGAAATCACCCGCAAGAACCTCAAGGTCGGCGGGCTGCAGGCCTGGTACGCACCGACGCCGGGAACGCGGCTGCGCCTGGACCTGCAGGTGACCGATGAAACCCGGCGTGGCGGCAACCGCCTGGACCAGCCGGAATACCTGGCCAACATCGCCGAATCGCTGGATACGAAATACCGCCGCGGCAGCGTGTCGTGGGACCAGGAAATCAATGCCGACGTCGATTTCCGCCTGGCCTACGCCTTCGCCGACATTGACCGCGACAGCTTCTATGGCGGTCTGGGCGACGTAGTCACCGATCCGTCCGCGCCGGGCTATGACCCGTCGCAGCTGGACCCGAACGTGGCCGGCAGCGCGGCCTCGCGTTCGTGGCGCCAGTACGGCCGCACCCACAACCCGCTGCACTACATCGACAGCCAGTTGAACTGGCGGTTGGGTGCGCACGCGCTGGCCTTCGGCGTGCAGTACAAGCACGAGGCGCTGCGCGACGACAACCGCACCGGTGACGGCCAGCGTCTTGCGGTACTGGAGGATGCGACCTTCCACAACCTGGGCGCCTTCATCCAGGACGAGTGGAGCCTGCGCGACAACGTCGACCTGGTGTTGGGTGCACGCGTGGACAAGAGCTCGGAACTGGACAGCGCGGTGTTCTCGCCGCGCATCGCGCTGGCCTGGCAGGCCACGCCCAACCTGAAGTGGCGTGCCGGCATCGCCACCGGCTTCCGTGCTCCCGAGATCTTCGTCGAGGACGTGCATGTCGACACGCTGGGTGGCGAACAGGTGCGCGTGCGCAACACCGATGGCCTGAAGGAAGAGCGCGCGTTGACCACCCTGTTCGGCTTCGACTGGCGCTCGGACCCGGCCAATCCGGTGTGGAGCTGGGATGCCACTGCCTCCTATGCACGCATCCGCGACACCTTCGCGCTGGGCGAGATCCAGCGTGGCGATGACGGACAGCTGAGCCAGCTGCGCTACAACGCCTCCGGCTCCAACGTGCTGGGCGCGGAAACCAACCTCGGCTGGCAGCCGTCGCCGCAGTGGCGCCTGACCGCCGGTGCCTCGTGGTACCGCTCACGCTTCCGCGAACCGCAGCGCATCTTCGACGACACCGGCGATGGCGGCGACACCGTGATCGAAAGCCGCGACTACCTGAAGACCCCGCGCTGGACCGGCCTGGCCCAGCTCAGCTGGATGCCCGCCGAGCCGTGGGAAACCTTCGTCGCGCTGCGCCACACCGGCCCGATGGCGGTGCTGAACAACCGGCTGGGCGAGCTGCACCGTACGCGCTCGTTCCTGGTCACCGATCTTGGTGCGCGCTGGCACCGGCATCTGGGCGCGCAGGCGCAGCAGGAAGTGTCGGTAGCCGCAGGCGTCAAGAACGTGTTCGATCAGCGCCAGAAGGATCTGGAGATGGGCGCGCTGCGTGACAGCGACTATGTCTACGGGCCGCGTTTCGCGCGCTCGTGGTACGTCAACCTGCGCTATGCGTTCTGAAGCACTGCGAGCGCTGTTGCTGGCCTGTGCCGCGCTGCTGGCCGCACCGGCGGTGGCTGCGGACCTGCACGCACAGGTTTCGGCCTCGCTGATGCGGCCGGAACAGCGCTCGCTGCGACCGATGCAGTGGACGCCGCCGCCGAAACTGGTGGCGCTGTACTTCGGCGCCGACTGGTGTGCACCGTGCCATGCCTTCGTACCCACGCTGCGCAGCGTGCGCGACGCGTTGCGCGAGGCCGGCGCCGATACCGAAGTGGTGTACGTCAGCCTGGATGAGAGCGAGAGCGCACTGCGCCGCTACATGCATGCACAGGACATGCCGTGGCCGGTATTGGACCCGCGCCGCGCCGCGCGCATGCCGGCACTGCAGGCGTTGGCTGGGCTGGCACCGCCGAATCTGGTGCTGATCGATGCCGACGGCGCGGTGTTGGCCAATGGCTGGCAAGGCCGGCGCTATGAAGGCCTGCAGCCGGTGTTGAAGGAATGGACGAAACGGGCGTGCGCGCAGGAACAGGCACGCTGCCCGCCTGGATTGTAGGGTCGCGCGAAATGCCGCCGGGCATGGCCCGGCGCCACCGCTACGGCGCCCCGCCCTCGGCCTTGCGCACGAACGCTTCGAACAAGGCCAGCGTCTGCTCGCTCACATGGTGCTCGATGCCCTCGGCATCGCGCCGCGCGGTATCCGCGTCCACGCCCAGCGCCAGCAGGAATCGCTCCACGGTCTGGTGGCGCTGGCGGCTGGCATGTGCCAGCGCCTCGCCTTCCGGGGTCAGGAACACACCGCGGTACGGCCGCTGCACCACCCAGCCATCACGGGCCAGGCGCCGCAGCATCTTCGCCACGGTGGGCTGGGCCACGCCCAGGCGGGTGGCGATGTCGACTTGGCGGGCCTCGCCGCCGTCGGCCAGCAGGTCCGAGATCAGCTCGACATAGTCCTCCACCAGCTCCATCCGGTGCGCCTCGCGCACTTGCCGGAAGCTCTCGACCTGGCGCTCGGCCTCGATCAAGGGGGTGCTTTTCAGCGATGTCGAATCGTCGGTCTTGCCCACGCCTGCGCCTGTCCTTCCGGGGTGATCCGGTGTTGAACCTGAATTCTGGACCAGTAACGCGATAAAGACGATTGTTTCACATTGCTAATGACTATAGCAGGAGCTATATTCGGACCCATGAACACCCTGGCGCCCCGCGACCCTTCGGCCTCCACTGCGGCCAGCCTGGGTGCGCTCAACGCCTCGGTGGCGGTGCCCGACAAGGGTCACTGGTGGTTCCGCCTGCTGGCCTTCCTCGGCCCGGGCTACATGATCTCGGTCGGCTACATGGACCCGGGCAACTGGGCCACCGACCTCGCCGGCGGTTCGCGCTTCGGCTACCTGTTGTTGTCGGTCATCCTCATTTCCAACCTGATGGCGGTGATCCTGCAGGCGCTGTCTGCGCGGCTCGGTATCGCCACCGGCATGGACCTGGCCCAGGCCTGCCGCGCGCGTTACCCGAAGCCGGTGAACCTGGCGCTGTGGGCGCTGTGCGAGGCGGCGATCATCGCCTGCGACCTGGCCGAAGTGATCGGCACCGCGATCGCATTGAAGCTGCTGTTCGACCTGCCGCTGCTGTGGGGCGCGGTGATCACCGCCCTGGACACGCTGCTGGTGCTGCTGCTGATGAACCGCGGCTTCCGGGCGCTGGAAGCCTTCGTGATCGCGCTGCTGATGGTGATCTTCGGCTGCTTCATGGTGCAGATCGCGCTGGCCGCACCGCCGGTGATGGACGTGCTGGGCGGCTTCATTCCGCGCGCGCAGGTAGTGACCGATCCGCACGCGCTGTACATCGCGATCGGCATCATTGGTGCCACGGTGATGCCGCACAACCTGTACCTGCATTCGTCGATCGTGCAGACCCGTGCCTACCCGCGCACCGATGAGGGCCGTCGCAGCGCGCTGCGCTGGGCGGTGACCGACAGCACCCTTGCGCTGACCCTGGCACTGTTCATCAACGCCAGCATCCTGATCCTGGCGGCGGCGGTGTTCCATGCCAATGGCCGATTTGATGTGGAAGACATCGAACAAGCCCACCAGCTGCTGGCGCCGATGCTGGGGGTGGGCGCGGCGGCGACGTTGTTCGCAGTGGCCCTGCTGGCGTCGGGCCTGAATTCGACAGTAACCGCCACGCTGGCCGGCCAGATCGTGATGGAAGGTTTCCTGCACCTGCGCCTGCCGCCGTGGCTGCGGCGGCTGATCACGCGCGCACTGGCAATCATTCCGGTGGTGGTGGTGATCATGCTGTTCGGCGACCAGGGCGCGGTAAAGCTGCTGGTGCTGAGCCAGGTGGTGCTGTCGATGCAGCTGCCGTTCGCGATCATCCCACTGGTGCGGATCGTAACCGACAAGATGACGATGGGCGCGTTGGTCGCACCGCGCTTGCTGGGTGCGATTGCCTGGGTGATCGCGCTGGTGATCGTGGTATTGAACGTGAAGCTGCTGGTGGATACCTTCAGCGGCGGGTGATGCCAGATCCAGGGGTTGGACCCAGTAGATCCACGCCATGCGTGGATGCCTTTACACGATGCGGGGTCAGAGCCCTTGCCTCTGGCAAGGGATCCGACCCACCATCTCCACGCTACAGATGCAACGCGATCGCGGCCTCGATCTGTTGCGGCGACTGGAATCCGGCCAGGCGCGTACGTTCGTCACCGTCACGGAACAGCGACAGCGTCGGCGTCTGCCGCAGCCCCAGCTCCCTGAAGAACGCCTCACCCAGCACTTCCAGCTGCACGCGCAGCAGGGTCGTTCCCTGCCCCGCCGCGCTGTTGGCCACCCGGCGCAACGACATCTCCAGCATCCGGCACCCCGGGCACTGGTCCTTGTCGAAATCCACCAGCACCCGCGGGTGCTCGGCCAGCAGCTGCTGGAACTGCTCAGGCGTGGTGGCGTCGATGATCTGCATCGGTGTTGCTCCAATAGTGGGCCAGGACCGCGTCGGTCCAGGCCTCGATGGCCCCCGCATGGCGTTGCCCATGCGGCATCTGTTCGATTTCCAGCGGCGGATAGTCGCTGCGGAAGTAGCGGATCAGGCGGTGCACGGCGCCGCAGTAGTACTCCTGCCCCCACTGCGTTTCGCCGGTGCCGAACACCGCCAGCTGCCGCGGCCGCTCGCCGCGTTCGGCGATGCCGGCCACCCATGCCTTCATCTCCGACGGCGTGCGGCCGGCGTTGTCGGTCCAGCAGCCCAGCAGCACCAGGTCGGCCTCGTCGGCCGCCAGCGGCGGCGCCTGGCGCAGGTCGTCAGCGTCCTGCCAGTGAACCGCATGACCGGCAGCGCGGCAGCGCTCGGCAATCTGCCGGCCAAGTTCGCGGGTATTGCCGCTCAACGAGGCGACCACCACCAGGATGCTCAGCGCGGCGCCGGACTCACAGGTCGTCGAAGCCGTTGTCGACGTTGGTCTTCTTGTAACTTGCATTGCGCATCTCGAAGAAGTCGGTCTTGGTTTCGGTGAAGTTGTCGGCGTAGGCCTTGATCCACGGCATCACGTTGTCGGTGGTATCGCTGTACAGGCGTTCGATGCCGAGCATGCCGGCCATCTTGTTGGCGCGGTACTTCACGTAGCGCACCATCTCGTCCACGTCGATGCCGTCGATGCCATCCAGCACCTCCGACGACCACTGCGTCTCCAGCTCGATGGCATGCTCGAACGATTGGTGTACGTAGGCGGTCAGTTCATTGGTCTGCAACTCCGGGTTCTCGCCGATGATGGCGCGGATCAGCTCGCTGATGAATTTGGTATGCGCCAGCTCGTCGCGGTTGATGAAGCTGATGATCTTGCCGGTGCCGTTCATGCGGTTCTGCCGCACCATGTTGTAGAAGTACGCGAACCCGGAATAGAAATTGATGCCCTCCAGGATCGAGGACTGGATCAACGACTTGAGCAGAGTCTCGGCGGTCTTCTCGCGCATGAAATCGTCATACGCCCCCATGATCGGTGCATTGCGCTTGATGATGGTCGGGTGGGTGCGGGCGATCTCGAAGATGCGGTTCTGGTTCGGCAGGTCGGTGATCGAGGCCAGCACGTAGCTGTAGCTCTCGTTGTGGATCACTTCCTGCTGCCCGATGATCGCCGCATTGGCGTGCGCGGCCGGGTCGGTGATGTACTCGGCCACGTTGTAGATGAAGCGGGTCTGCGGTGAGTCGAGCGTGGCGAGCAGGCCGATGATCGAGTCGTAGGCGTTCTTCTCGCGCGCGTTGAGCTCGCCGTACTGGCGCGCGTCCAGCTTCATGTCGACCTCGTCGGGAATCCAGAAGTTGGTCGACAGCTCCTTGTAGGCCCGATAGAACGACGGGTACGGTATGTCGTTCCAGTTGAGGATGCCGCTGGTGCGGCCGTTGATGATGCCGGTGCTGCGGTTGGGATGGCGCGGTTCGAGGATCTTGATGCGGTCGAGGGGAGTTGCCATGGTTTTCTGCCTTCGTTCTCTTTCTATCGTGTTGCCGGCCAGCGGCCGGCACTACCGAAGATCACGGGGTTGCCGGGCAGCGGCCGGCATTGCCGTGGGTCGCCGGCGATCAGCTGGAGCACCATTCGCATTCGCTGATGTCGATGTCGTTGGAGCGCACGTAGTAGGTGGTCTTCAGGCCCTCGCGCCAGGCGCTCAGGTGCAGCTCCAGCAACGTGCTGGCGCGGATGGTGCTGGGCACGTACAGGTTGAAGCTGATCGACTGGTCGACATGGCGCTGGCGGCGCGCGTTCTGGCGCACGCTGGCGAACTGGTCGACCTTGTAGGCACCCTTCTCGTAGTACGGCCAGGTTTCCAGCGACAGGCCCGGCGCCGCCACCGGCCGCCGGAAGTCCTTCTTTTCCTCGTAGTAGAACGCGCTGTAGATCGGGTCGATCGAGGCCGTGGAGCCTGCAATCTGCGCGGTGCTCATGTTCGGCGCCACCGCCAGCAGCCAGCCGTTGCGCAGGCCGTGCGTGGCCACTTCGCGGGCCAGGCTGTCCCACGCGGCGCCACTGTAGTCGCGGTCACGGAAGTAACGCCCGTTGTGCCAGTCGCTGCCCGCGAACATCGGGTAGCTGCCCTTCTCCTTCGCCAGTTGCGCGCTGGCCTGGATGGTCAGGAAGTTGATGCGTTCGTAGAGGCGGTCGGCCAATTCTTCGGCATCCGGTGATTCCCACTGGATTGCCTGCTGCGCCAGCAGGTGGTGCCAACCGAACGTGCCCAGGCCGATGGCGCGGTACTTGCGGTTGGTGATCGTGGCCTGCGGCACCGGCAGCGCATTGAGATCGATCACGTTGTCGAGCATGCGCACCTGGATCGGGATCAGGCGCTCCAGCACGTCGGTGGCCAGCAGGTCATCCGGCGCACTGATCGCCCGGCCGAGGTTGATCGAGGACAGGTTGCAGACCACGAAGTCACCGGCGCGGCGTGTGGTGACGATCTGGTCGCCGCTGACGATCTCCTGGATCATCCGCGTCGGGCTCATGTTCTGCAGGATCTCGGTGCACAGGTTGCTGGAATAGATCATGCCCGCGTGCTTGTTCGGGTTCCGGCGGTTGACCTCGTCGCGGTAGAACAGGAACGGGTTGCCGGTCTCCAGCTGGCTGAGCATGATCCGCTTGAACAGATCGATGGCCTTCACCGTGCGGCGGCTGATGCGCTCGTCGGCCACCAGTTCGGCGTAGCGGTGGCGGAAGCTGCCCGCGCCGCGCTTCTCGTCGTAGAAGTCCTGCAGGTACCAGCCCTTGGCCTGCTTCACCTCGTGCGGGTCGAACAGGTACCAGTCGGCGCGGCGCTCCACCGCTTCCATGAACAGGTCGGGCACGCACACCGAGGTGAACACATCGTGCGCGCGCAGGCGCTGGTCGCCGTTGTTGAGGCGCAGGTCCATGAAGGCTTCGATATCGCGGTGCCAGATGTCCAGGTAAACCGCCACCGCGCCCTTGCGCTGGCCAAGCTGATCAACCGACACCGCGGTGTTGTTGAGCTGCTTGATCCACGGCACGACGCCGCCGGACGAATTGGCCACGCCGCGGATCGGTGCGCCGCTGCTGCGCACATAGCCCAGGTAGGCGCCAACGCCGCCGCCATGCTTGGACACGCGGGCGATATCGGTGTTGGAGTCATAGATGCCCTGCAGGCTGTCGTCCACCGTGTCGATGAAGCAGCTGGACAGTTGCCCCCCCACCTTGCCGGCATTGGCCAGGGTCGGTGTGGCCACGGTCATGTACAGGTTGGACAGCGCCCAGTACGCCTCGCCGACCAGCTGCATGCGCCGCTCACGCGGCTTTTCCTCCTGCATGAGGTACAGCGCGATGGTCAGCCAACGCTCCTGTGGCAGCTCGTAGACCTCGCGGCTGCGGTCGCTGGCCAGATAGCGCGTGGCCAGCAGGTACAGGCCGTTGTAGGCGAACAGGCGGTCGCGTTCCGGATCGATCATCTCGCCGGCCTGCTGCAGCTCTTCCTTCGAATAGCAGCGCAGGATGTCATTGCTGTAGATGCCGCGGTCAGCCAGGCTTTCCTGCAGACCCACGTAGGAGCCGTACTTCAGGCCGACGTCATAGAAACGGTTGCGGCTGGCGCGCTTGTACAGGCGGCGCAGGTAGATGCGCGCGGCAAACTGTTCCCACTCGGGTGCAACCAGGTCCACCCGCGACTCGGCCTCGCGGATCAGCAGATCGACCAGGTCATCGGCGCTGATGCTCGGTTTGCGTTCGACCATCGACTGCACTACACGGCGATAGTCGCTCACGTCCAGCTGCGGGAACTCGGCATGCACGGCGTCGATGCTGCGCTGCAGGCGCTCGGCCTCGAACGGCAGGCGACGGTTGCCGGCCTCCTTGGTGATCCAGGTCGGCACGCGCTCGCCACCGGCGCGCAAGGCGTCGCCAGCGCCGGCCAGATCGGCCACGCGGAAGGTACTGTCGGTCATGGTGGTGAAACTCCAGGCTCGCACGCGCGTTGGCGGTCGATGCCATGGCGGCCCTGCACGCGATACCGGCGCACGGGGCGAACGGGTGGATTGCCAGGGCACGGGAACGTAGGTCGTCGGCATCTGCCTGCGCCTGCGGCCGGTATCCGGGCCGTGGGGGCGACCTGCGTCCGCACGATGGCGGCCGCGTCGACACGGCAAGCCTCAGGGGCGGGCCGCGGGACGTTTGCTGCATGTCCGGCGGCGGCGGCTGACCGGGAGTGACGGCCACAACATAGTGGGGATACCTCGAGTCGTCAACACAAGATGCGGTAATCAGCACATGTCGCGACGATCAGTCGCAGGATGCCGTGTTGCACCTGCGGCGCCTTGTCGACAACGCCTGCGTCCCCAGTTCGGTACAACATCAACTTTCCCCGGAACACCGCCCATGCGCGCTGCCCAGTACCCCTCCTTCGGCGACCCGGCCGACGTCCTTGCCATTGCCGATGCGCCGCTGCCCGAGCCCGGCCCCGGCGAGGTGCGCATCCGCACCGTGCTGGCCTCGATCCATAACCACGACCTGCTGACCGTGCGTGGCCTCTACGGCTACAAGCCGACGCTGCCGGCAATCGGTGGCAGTGAAGCACTGGGTGTGGTCGACGCACTCGGCGACGGCGTCGACGGCCTGCAGATCGGCCAGCGGGTGGCCGCCGCCTCGGTACACGGAACCTGGGCCGAGGCGTTCATCGCACCGGCACGCATGGTGATTCCGATGCCGGAGGCGATCCCCGACGAAATGGCCGCGCAGCTGATTGCCATGCCGCTGAGCGCGCTGATGCTGCTGGAGTTCCTGCACGTCGAGCCGGGCCAGTGGATCGTGCAGAACACCGCCAACGGCGCGGTGGGCAAGTCGCTGGCGATGCTGGCGCGGGCGCGTGGCGTGCATGTGGCCAACCTGGTGCGCAATGCTGATGCGGTCGCGCAGCTGCAGGCGCTGGGCATCGATCATGTATTCGACACCTCGCTGGACGGCTGGAAGGATCGCGTGCGTGAGGCGACCGGCGAAGCACAGGCCGCGGCCGCGGTGGATTCCATCGGCGGCGACGCCAGCGGTGACCTGGTCGACCTGCTCGGCCACCACGGCACGCTGGTGTCGTTCGGTGTGATGAGCGGCGAACCGATGCGCATCCCGTCCGGCGGCCTGATCTACAAGGAGGCCACGGTGAAGGGCTTCTGGGGCAGCAAGGTCAGCCAGGCGATGGCGGTGGAGGACAAGCGCCGGCTGGTTGGCGAACTGCTGAAGCGTGCGGCGAGCGGCGAACTGACCCTGCCGGTGGAGCAGATCTTCGCGCTGGATGATATCGCCGAGGCAGTGAAGGCTGGCGCTGGGTCGGGACGCAATGGCAAGGTGCTGCTGCGGCCGTGATGCGGCAGCAGACGGCGCTGTCCCGGTAATGGCGCTGCCCCGGTAGAGTCGACTGTCAGTCGACTCTCGCGCGTAGCGCGAGGGGATGAGGTTTCCGGCAAGGGGACGGAAGAGCAGTCGACTAACAGTCGACTCTACCCAGTCGACTCTACCTCCTCCTCGGTTCCGGGAACGCCTGGCGCAGTTCCATCCCAGAACCCAGACGCGCACGAAAGGGGCATCCCGGTCGTTAAGAACCTGTGATGTATAACTGAATGCGCTTTCGTCATTGGAAGGCGCACGTGCCTGCGTGCGGTACTGACGGCTCCTCCCCCGTTCGGCGTTGTCGCTTCCATGTACCGCACCACCCTGAACCTGCTTGCCGGCGCGATCGCGCTGGGCCTCACCGCCGGCGCTGCCGGCGCCGCTGAATCCGCCGATACTGGCAAGGACAGCACCACCCTCGGCGCCGTGCTGGTGACCGGCTCCAACATCAAGCGCAGCGATACCGCCGGGCCGAATCCGGTGCAGATCGTCAGCCGCGAACAGATCGAGCAGACCGGCCGCTCCACCCTCACCGACGTGCTGCGCAACCTGTCGGCCAATGCCGGCAACAGCTTCGACGAGCAGTACACCGGCAGTTTCGCCGCCGGCTCGGCCTCGATCGGCCTGCGTGGCCTGTCGCCGAAGAACACACTGGTGCTGGTCAACGGCTATCGTGTGTCCAACTTCGGCTTTGCGCTCAACACCCAGGACACCTTCGTCGACCTCAACGCGCTGCCGATCAGCGCAGTGGAACGCATCGAAGTGCTGAAGGATGGCGCCTCGGCGGTGTACGGTTCCGATGCCATCGCCGGCGTCATCAACATCATCCTGCGAAAGAACTTCCAGGGCGTGGAAGTCGGCGGCGGCTTCGGTACCGCCACCCAAGGCGGCCTGAACGAGCGCAAGGTCAACCTGCTGGCTGGCTTCGGTGACCTCGAACAGCAGGGCTGGAACGTGCTGTTCGGGCTGGACCTGCTCAAGCGTGATCGCCTCGACGCCGACCAGCGTGCCTACACCCGCAGCGGCGATTTCCGCGACAAGCCCGGCGGTCGCCTGGCCGGTTGGTCCACCGCCGGTGGCAACTGGCTGTCCAACCCGCGCGCACCGCAACCGTTCGCCAACTGCCCGGATGGCAGCCAGCTGCGCCCGTACAGCGATTTCGGCAGCACCCTGCCCGGCCAGGCCTGCGCCTTCAACGCCCAGCCGTTCAAGACCCTGCAGCCCGGCGCCGAGCGCCTGCAGGCGTCGTTGAGCGCGACCTACCGCTTCAACGACAGCGTCGAGGCGTTCGCCGATGTGCTGTACAGCCACAACAAGGCCGACCAGATCTTCAGCGCGCCGCTGACCGTCGGCCCGGGCCTGCGTGCCTACAACCCGGCCACCGGCACCCTGATCGACGTGCCGGCGGTGCTGCCGGTCGGCCACCCGAACAACCCGGGCAGCGCGCCGCTGCCGTTCGAGTACACCTTCTTCGATCTCGGCCCGCGCCTGAAAGACAACACCCAGGTGTTCTACCGTGCGCTGGCCGGCGTGCGCGGCAGCGGCGAGCGATGGGACTGGGAGGTGGCGGCGCTGACCTCGCAGAGCGCGCAGCGCGAATACGTCGACAACTTCGTCAACCGCTACGCGTTCGAGCAGATCCTGCGCGATGGCAGCTACAACTTCCTCAACCCGTCCAGCACGCCGGGCGCGCTGGATGCACTGCGCCTGCAGACCAAGCGTCCGGGCTGGTACAAGCTGCATTCGTTGAACGTGAAGGCCTCGACCTCGCTGTGGGAGCTGCCGGCCGGCGCGGTCGGCTTCGCCTGGGGTGCCGAGTTCCGCAAGGAATCACTGGACGCGCGCACCAGTGCGCAGGTGCTGTCGGGCACCGAACTGCGCCCGGCCATCAACGTGGTCAACGGCGAGCGCCAGGTCAGCGCCGCCTACGCCGAACTGAGCGTGCCGCTGCACCGCACGCTGGAGCTGCAGGTGGCCGGTCGTGGCGACCACTATGACGACTTCGGCAACGCGTTCTCGCCGAAGGTGGCGCTGCGCTGGCAGCCGCTGGACAGCCTGCTGCTGCGTGGTTCGTTCTCGCGTGGCTTCCGTGCACCGTCGCTGCCGGAGATCGCGCCGGGCCAGACCGTCAGCTATGGCTCGGTGATCGATCCGCTGGATCCGCTGCAGCCCGGTGGCAGCCGTGGCGTGACCAACATCCGCACCGGCAATCCGGACCTGAAGGCCGAACGCTCGCGCAACTTCAACGTGGGCGCGGTGTGGTCGCCCGATGGCGATACCAGCATGGGCCTGGACTGGTACCGCATCGAGCAGGACAACCTGGTCAAGCCGGACAGCGCGCAGTTCATCGTCGACAACCCGACGCTGTTCCCCGGCCGCGTGCAGCGTGATGCACAGGGACGCATCCAGTTCATCACCAACCAGTATGCCAACCAGGGCGAACTGACCACCTCGGGCCTGGACCTGGAAGCCAACCGCACCTTCCGCACCGAAGGCTGGGGCAACTTCACCGTGGCCGGCAGCTGGACCCATCTGCTCAGCTTCAAGCAGCCGCTGGTGGCCGGTCAGGCACCGTATGAAGGGGCCGGCAACAACCGCCACGGCGCACTGCCGCGCACCCGCGGCACCACCTCGTTGAACTGGGCAGTGGGCGACTGGAGCAGCACGCTGAGCCTGCAGTACGTGAGCGGCTATGACCAGCGTGTGGCGACGGCCACCAGCAACCCGGGCCTGCGCGACCGCATCAAGCCGTATCACCAGCTGGACCTGTACGTGGCGTACGAAGGGATTCCCAACACCACGCTGTCGCTGTCGGTGCTGAACCTGACCGACAAGGACCCGCCGTTCGACCCGGCCGGTGGCTCCAATGGTTTCGACATCAGCCAGTACAACCTGCGCGGGCAGTTCATTTCGCTGGGGGCGCGCTACCGGTTCTGATGCGCCACCTGCAGAGCCGAGCATGGGCTCGGCTCTGCAGGGGTGTGCGGACCAACGGTCCGCACCCACCGCATCACCGGCTCAGGTGCAGGAACTGCAGGTGCCGTTCGTACTGGCTGATGATGTCGTTGATGATCTGCTTGCGGCTGTAGCCCACCAGGTCGTAGTCCTGGCTGCCTTCGAACAAGTGCACCTCGGCGCGGTAGTAGCGCTGGTTGCGCAGCTGCTGGGCGGCGAACGACGGGGTCAGGTAGCCACTCAGGATCACCCGGTACAGGAAGTCCTGCTGCTCGCCGTGATTGACCGTCAGCTCCATGTCGCCGGCCTCGAAGCGGGTGGCCACATCCCAGCCCTGCCCGCGCAGCTGTTCGGCCACCGCTTCCATCGCTGGCTTCACCGTGTCGTCCATGAAGCGGTAGACCTGGTCGCGCACCGGGAAATGCATGGCCTGGCTCAGGCGCTGGCGCCAGCCCTGGTGGTGGCGGTCGTCGCCGATCAGCGGCGAGGGCCGGTACTGCAGCGCGCGCTTGCGGTGCGATTCGTCACTGAAGGCGCGGGTCAGCCCCCACATCATCAGCAGCAGCACCGCCGAGAACGGCAGCGACGCCAGCACCACCGCAGATTTGAGCGCATCGATGCTGCCGGCCAGCAGCAGCCCGGCGGTCAGTACGGCGATCACCGTGCCCCAGAACACACGCAGCCAACGCGGACCATCATCCTCCGGTGCACCGCCATGCGAGGACAGCGTCGACAACACCACCGCTCCCGAGTCGGCCGAGGTCACGAAGAAGATGAAGCTGACCAGCACCGTCACCGCGATCACCGTGCGGCTCCACGGGTAGCTGTCCAGTAGTGCATACAGCACCGTCGGTGGATCATCCACCGCCAGCTGTGCCAGTTGCTGCTGGCCGTGGTGCAGCACCTGGTCCAGCGCGCTGTTGCCGAAGATCGACAGCCAGGCCAGGGTGAAGCCCAGCGGGATCAGCAGCACGCCGAACACGAATTCGCGGATGGTGCGGCCCCGTGAGATGCGTGCGATGAACAAGCCCACGAACGGTGCCCAGCCGATCCACCATGCCCAGTAGAACACCGTCCAGCCGCCCAGCCATTCTGGTCGGCCGCCATAGGCGTACACATCAAAACTCTTGCCGACCACGCTGCCCAGGTAGTCGCCCAGGTTCTGCATCAGCGTGCTGAACAGGTACTGCGTCGGCCCGGCAAACAGCATGAACAGCACCAGCGCGATCGCCAGCAGCATGTTGATGTTGGCCATCCAGCGCACGCCCTTCTCCACGCCGGAGACGGCCACGGCCACCGCCGCGCCCATCATGCTGACCACCAGGATGATCTGCACCAGGTTGGAATGCGGGATGTTGAACAGGTGCGCAAGGCCGGCATTCAGGTGCAGCACCCCGAAGCCCATGTCGGCACCGATGCCGAACACGGTAGCGACAATGCCCAGCGCGTCCACGGTGTAGCCGATCGGCCCGTTGATGCGCTTGCCGATCAGCGGGTACAGCGCCGAGCGCAGGGCCAGTGGCAGGTTGTGGCGGTAGGCGAAGTAGGCCATCGCCATCGCCGCCAGCGCGAACACACCCCAGCCGTGCAGGCCCCAGTGCAGGAACAGCAGCTGCATGGCCTGGCGCGCGCCGGCCTCGCCCGCGGCCGGATCGCCCTGCGGCGGCTGCAGGTAGTGGGTCAGCGGTTCGGAGACGCAGAAGAAGAACAGGGTGATGCTGATGCCGGCGGCGAACAGCATGCCGGCCCAGGAAAGGTAGCTGAACTCCGGCTCGTCATGGTCGGCGCCGAGCTTGATGCCACCGTACTTGGACAGCGCCACGCCGACCACGAACACCAGGTACAGGGTCATCGCCAGCAGGTAGTACCAGCCGACATTGAGTGCGGCCCAGTCCTGCGCCTTGACCAGAAGGCGGCCCGCACCGAGCGGGAACAAGCTGACAAACAGCGCGAACGCCACGACAACGATCGCCGCGAAGGCGAACACAGGTCGAAGGGTGCGCACCGGGGATTGTTGCGGCTCCAGTACTTCCATGGGGCGGCGTTCTCCGGTAGATCAAAGGGTTAGCCGACCGATTCTGGCTGAACCGCAGTGGACAGAGCATGAAGTTGCGGCCTGTGGTCACAGGCCCGGCCCGCCATTCCGTGTTATCACGCGCGCGCCGAAGCATATCTGCGAGCGCAGCCGCGCGCGCACAGCGTGCATCGCGGCCACGCGCGTACTGTCCAATCACGACATCACATGCACCACATGCACCGCGCACAGCTTGTTGCCGTCCGGGTCGCGCAGGTAGGCCAGGAACAGCTGGCGCCCGGCCATGCTGCGGATGCCAGCCGGGTCTTCGATGGCCGTACCGCCATGGGCCACGCCAGCATCCTGCCAACCGCGCACGGCCTCGGCACTGTCGAGGGTGAAACCAATGGTGCCGCCGTTGGCATGGCATGCAGGCTGCCCATCGATGGGCGCGGTGACGCCGAACATCCGCCCATCCTTGAAGTACAGCAGCCGACCCTTTTCGTCGAACACACCCGGACGTGCCCCCATCGCGGCGAACAGGGCATCGTAGAAGCGGCGCGCGGCATCCATGTCGTTCGTTCCTACGGTGATGTGGCTGAACATGCGGGCACTCCTTGTGGAAAGCCGCAGTGTCGGCGAGCACGCCGGGCATCGCAAATCCGGCGACCTCTCCTGCTGCGGCATGCGCAGGATTTGTCGTGCGCCGCCCGATCACCCTATAATGGGAATCATTCTCATTAATGACCCGTGCCGATGGCCGTGCCCGCCGCCTCCAGCACCGCGCTGGCGGGGTTCTACCGCGAACACCATGGCTGGCTGCTGGGCTGGCTGCGCCGCCGCACCCACAACGCCGACTGCGCCGCCGATCTGACCCAGGACACCTTCCTGCGCCTGCTCAGCCGGCGCGTCGATCCGTCCGAACTGCGCCTGCCGCGCGCCTATCTCAGCACCATCGCGCACGCGCTGCTGGTCAACCACTGGCAGCGCGCGGACCTGGAGCGCGCCTATCTGACCGCGCTGGCCGCACAACCGGAGCCGGTGCATCCCTCTGCGGAGGAGCGCACGCAGGCGCTGCAGCTCCTGCATGCCATCGCTGACATGCTGTCCGGCCTGGCCGAGCGGCCACGGCGTGCCTTCCTGCTGGCCCGGCTGTCCGGACTGGGCTATGCGGAGATCGGCCGACAGCTGGGCGTGTCCGAGCGCATGGTCAAGAAGTACATGGCGCAGGCGATGCTGCATTGCCTGCGCCTGTCCGGCGACGCGGCGGCATGAGCGCGGCAGTGGCCGGCCCGGCGCTGGAGCAGTCACGCACCGTGGTGATGCCATGCGCGATGTACAGCGGCAGCAGCGCCTTGTTCTCTTCGATCAGCGCCGGACCACCACCGAAGTGCACATGCATGTCCCACAGGCCCGGAATCAGGTACTTGCCCTTGGCATCGATCTGGCGGGCCGCACTCCATTGGCTGCGCAGCTGCGCGTCCGGACCGACGGCGACGATGTCCTCGCCACGGATCACCACGCTCTGCCCGGCCAGCGTGCTGGCGTGCTCGACATCGACCACGGTGGCATTGCGGATCAGCAGGTCGGCGCGCTCGGCGGCAGACGCCGACAGCGGTGCTACCGCAAGGAGGATGGCAAGGGACAACGGACGGGAACGGAACATGGACAGCATCCTGATGGGCACGCCCAGCGTGCGGGTGGAAGGGGGTTGCATTCAACGCACCGCGCCGTGCTGGCGCAGCAGGGTCTCAATTCCGGTATAGCCGCGCTGGCGCGCGTGCGCCAGCGGCGTCACGCCGTCGCCGTCGGCAAGCTCCGGGTCGGCACCGGCCTCCAGCAGCAGCTGCACGATCTGCACGTGGCGCGCACCGCCATCGCCGAGCAGGATCGCTTCCAGCAGCGCGGTCCAGTGCAGCCGGTTGACATGGTCCACCGCCACACCGGCCCGCAGCAGCGTGCGCACAGTGGCGACGTGACCGCGCTCGGCGGCCGGAATCAGCGCGGTGCCGCCATAGCGGTTGGTGCTGCGCAGATCGGCGCCATGCGCCAGGGTCATCGCCAGGATCTCGTCCAGGCCGCGCGCACCGGCGTACAGGTAGGCGCTGTCCTGCAACGCGTCCTTGGCGTTGACGTCTGCCCCGGCCTCGATCAGCTCACGCGCGGCATCCACGTTGTTGCCATGCGTGGCCAGCAGCAGCGCGGTGCGGCCCTGGCCATCGCGCGCCTCCAGCGTGGCGCCATCCTCGATCGCCTGTCGCACCGCATCGGCGTCGCCGCGGCTGGCGGCATCCCGCAGGCGCGCGTCTGCGTCGGCCCTGGACGTGGCGGTGCAGGCAGGGGTGACCATGGCCAGCAGGCACAACAGCAGCACGCGCGTGAACGGCGCAGGCCAACCAGCGGAATGATGGACGCGCATGACAGTGTCTCCTCATGTCCGTCGCCACGGAACGCCGTGCGACGGTAGCAACAGCCGGGCGTTGCCGGCCCCTGCCCTGCATGGTAGAAGTCGGCCTGGGTATCCAGAAGTGAAATGTTCAAATGCAAGACAGTGCCAAATCGAATAGAACCCTGTTCGAACTGGACCTGCTGCGGGCGCTGGTGATGGTGGCCGACTGCGGCAGCTTCACCACGGCGGCCACGCGCCTGCATTCGACCCAGTCCACGGTCAGCCAGAAGGTGCGCCGGCTGGAGGAACTGGCCGGGCATCGCCTGCTTGAACGCGGCCATCGCGACGTGCACCCCACTGATGCCGGCCACACCCTGCTCGGCTACGCGCGGCGCATGCTCGACCTGAACGAGGAAATGGCGCAGGCGCTGGCCGGTGCGATGGTGGAGACCGCAGTCCGCATCGGCGTGCCCGAGGATTTCGTCAACGCGCAGACCACGCGCATGCTGGCCGCCTTCAGCCGTCGCCACCCGCAGGTGAAGCTGGAGATCAGCAGCGGCCTCAGCCGCGACCTGGCGCAGGGCTTCGATCATGGCGAGTTGGATCTGGTGCTGGTCAAGCAGCGCCGCAACAGCCGCCAGGCCGTGCACTGCCGCCGCGAGCCGATGCACTGGATCGACAGCCTGCGCAGCAGCTGCCTGCAGCAGGACCCGCTGCCGCTGGTCACCTTCCCCCCGCGCGGGCTGTACCGCGACGAGATGATCCATGCCGTGGAAGCGCTGGGCCTGCGCTGGCGCATCGCCTTCACCAGCTCGTCGCTGAGCGGCATCCAGGGCGCGGTGGCCGATGGCATCGGCATCAGCCTGCTGCCACGCCGCGCGGTCAGCCGCGAGCACCGCATCATCGATGGCGAGCGCGAGCTGCCGGTGATCGACAACTACGAAATCGGCCTGCTGCACCGTGCCGACGCCGACGATGCCGTGCGTGCGCTGGCCAGCGAGCTGTGGCGGCAGGTGCAGCGCGAACCGGACTGACCACGGTAGATCCACGCCATGCGTGGATGCCTTTCGCGCATCACGCATCGAAACATGGTCACTCCGGCCGTATAGCGGGCAACAATCGCCTCGTAGAGTGCCTGTTGTTTCCGTGCCCCACGGCGCCCTGCCATGTCCGACGAAATCCCCACCCGCTTCGATCCCCTGCCCGCTGCCCTGCAGACGCATCTGCAGCACCAGCGCTCGCTGATCGCCGCGCGCGTGGCGGCCGGCTTCCCGACGTTGCCGGTGCAGTGGCCGCTGGCGGCCAGCACACTGCAGCGCGTGATCGATGCCAAGCTGATCGACCGTGCCGACTGCGATGGCTGGGAAGCGCTGGGCGTGGCATTCGGTGACACCCTGGCCCAGCGCGTGCCGGGCCTGGCCTGGATGCAGGTCACCGATGCATGGGGCATCGACGCGGTGCTGCGTTATGCCGACAGCAGCCTGCAGATCGGCGCCAGCACACTGCTGCTCAAGCGCGTCGAACAGGGCGAGATCATCGACATCGCCCACCTGCTTGCGTGGCTTGAGGAATTCGTCGCCACCCGCGCCGACGATTACGCCTGACGGTACATCGGGGTAGATCCACGCCATGCGTGGATGAATGAGACCACGCGATGGCGCATCCACGCCATGACGTGGATCTACAGCCAGCGGCCGTCGACCACCACGCGGCGCTCCACCGGCACCCCGGCCACAGCGGCCGGGCCGTGGTCGGCACGCACGGCCACGAACGTCGCCGGCCGGCCTTCGGCAATACCATGCTGCGGCAGGCCGATCGCCTGCGCGGCGTGGGTGGTGACCATGTCCAGCGCCAGCATCAGGTCGGCATCGGTGTAGAAGCCGGACCGGTAGCCCAGCAACATCGCCCGCTGCAGCAGGTCGCCGTTACCGTACGGCCACCAGCAGTCGCGGATGTTGTCGTTGCCTGCGAACACGCGCACACCGGCATCATGCAGCGCGCGCAGCGGCGGGAAAGGATGATCGCCCGGCGCGTTGCTCATGATCGCCACACCCGCCGTGGCCAGTGCTTCGCCCACCTGCAGCGCGCGCGCCAGCGGCACGTCGCCCAGCGAATAGGCATGGCTGACCGCAACCCGCCCCTGCAGGCCGGCGGCCCGCGTCCGCGCCGCGATGCGCAGCAGCTGGGCCAGGCCGGTTTCGCCGGGCTCGTGCAGATGGATGTCCAGCTGCACGCCGTAACGCTCGGCCAGGCCGAACAGCAGCGCCAGCTGGCCTTCGGCATCACCATCGAGCGTGGTCGGGTCGATGCCGCCGAGCACCTCCACGCCCGCGGCAAGCGCCTGCTCCAGTACGGCGGCGGTGCCGGGACAGGACATCACCCCGGCCTGCGGAAACGCCACCAGCTGGATCCGCATGATGTCGGCGCAGCGCAGTGCCGCCTCGCGCACCGCTTCGAGATGGCCGAGACCGGTGCTGCCGTCGATATCGACATGGCAGCGCATCGCCACCGTACCGAAAGCACTGCATTGGCGGATCAGCGCCTCGGCACGGTCCACCATCGGTGCCGCACCCGCCACCGCCGCCTTCTCCACCGCCA
Source organism: Stenotrophomonas sp. YJH_SMC_91 (assembly GCF_059368495.1). NCBI lineage: Bacteria > Pseudomonadati > Pseudomonadota > Gammaproteobacteria > Lysobacterales > Lysobacteraceae > Stenotrophomonas > Stenotrophomonas sp. YJH_SMC_91. The sequence continues at coordinate 179,609 of NZ_JCAFRT010000002.1, forward strand.
GCCGCTCACGCAGGCTGTTCACCGGCTGGTGCGGGTGCCAACGGTCGCCGACGAAGCTCTTGTCGAGGTGAATGTGGCCGTCGACCAGCCCGGGCAGCACCGCGAAGCCCTGCAGGTCGACGCATTCCGCCGCGTCGGCCGGCGCCGCCTCGCCATTGAGCCCGCTGATGCGGCCATCACGGATATGGAAATGCAGTGGCGCACCGTCGCGGTCGACACCGCCATGGACGAACTGGAGGGTCATCGGGAACTCCCGGAATGCCAAGAATGGCGCCATCGTGCGCCTCGCCGCAGCCATCGGCCAACGAAATATCTGGATGGCACGCATTCACCAGAACGATGACTGCCCTGCGACAACCGGTCGCAGCCACGCCGTGCACACCCCTGAACGGGTAACATGGGCGCCTGTTTCCGCTGTGATGCCGCATGGGCCCGTCCGACCGCCACGATCGTCTCCGCCGCTGGCAGGCCGCGTCCCTGCTTGCCGCCGCCCCGATCGCCAGCCTGTCCGCCACTGATGCGGCGGCCGCTGCGCCGCTGCAGTCGCCGCCGGGTCAGCAGCGCATTGCCCCGGCTGCACTGGTCGAGCGCCTGCACCAGCGCGTGCTGTCCGGGCAGAGCGCCACTGCCACGCTGGAACACTGGTGCGCCGAGCACGGCCTGGCCGAACAGGCGCGGGTGCGTGCAGTGCGCGTACACGGCCAGGACAAGCCTGCCCCCGCCGACGTGCTGCAGGCGCTGGGTGTGAAGCCAGGTGCCGAGCTGCGCTATCGCCGCGTGCAGCTGGTCTGCGGCAGCCGCGTGCTGTCCGAGGCCGACAACTGGTACCTGCCCGGCCATCTCAGCCCGGCCATGAACCAGGTGCTGGACAGCACCGACGAACCGTTCGGTCGCGTGGTCGGCCCGCTCGGTTTCCAGCGCCAGACCTTGGCCGACCAGACGTTCTGGCCGCCGCGGGGCGAAGGCGACCGCGGCGTGATCCTTGAAGTGCGCGCCCTGCTGCGCGACCGCCAGCAGCAGCCTTTCAGCTACGTCATCGAGTCGTACCTGCAACAGGCGCTTCCGTAACGCGCCGTGGCGCCGGTCATCCGCCGGCGCTACGGGCCCGTGATGCCGTTGGCGGCCGGATCCACCGAGAACACGAAGCGCCCGCCATGCTGGTCCCTGCCCCATGTCATCGGCGCCGTGGCCAGGCTGTAGACCGGGGCCACCTTGTCCATGCCGATCGCCTCGGACCAGGCACTGAAATCCTCATCGGTACGGCTGCGGATCTCGCCAACGCACAGGCTGTAGCCGCAGGCAAAAGACACCAGCGTGCCGTCGTTGCCGATGAGCCGGGTCGCGGCCGCCCTGTAGAGCCGGGTCAGGTCCTGCACTTCCAGGTGACCGGCTGCATCGCGCTCGAACTGGCTGATCGCCTGCGCGAAGGCCTTGTCGGAACCCAGCACCGCCTCGCTCTTCTGTGCGGACACCGCACCCTCGTTCAGCAGCATGCGCTCGCCCTCGAGGAAGTGACCCTCCGGTTGCGCGAGCCCAGGGGCAGCCGTCGTGGTACTCGATGCCGTTGGCACGCGCGCTGATACAGCATCGGTCGCGGGGTTGGAAAGGGACGGCGCAGGCGCGGCATTGGCCACCTCCGCGGCATCCTCCACGCTGGCCGCCTGCCTGCCACTGCAACCTGCAATGGCCAGCACGGCAATCACACTCCACCCCCTGACATCCATGCGCATCCTCCTCCGTGTATCGCCCCAGCATGCCATGTGCGCGCCGGCAACACGGATGCACTGCACAAAGAAAAGCCCGGCAATGCCGGGCCTTTCGTTCGCCTGCCGGATCAGCGGAACCGGTAGTCCAGCTGCACCCAGTACTGGCGGCCATACGGATCGTAGTTGCCGACCGGATAGAACGGCCAGCCGCCACCGTTCTTGTCCGCCGGCGGGCGGCTGTCACGCAGGTTGTTGACGATCACGCCCACCGACAGGTTCTCGCCGAATTGGCGGAACACGCTGGCGTTGTAGGTCATGTACGGCGCGATGCGGCCACTGCCATCGGTCTTCGGCAGCGAGCCGAAGCGGTTGCCGTACAGCGTGGTGGTCCAGTCACCCTGGTTCCAGGTGATGCTGCCGTTGGCCTTGCTGCGCCACTGGTAGTCATCCAGCGAATTGCGGATGTCACGCTCCGGATCATCGGAGAACTGCCGGTATTTGTGCTCCAGCACCACGGTGTAGGCCAGGCGCGTGGTGAAGCGGCCATAGCGACCGGCATCGAAACGCCAGTTGCCCTTCAGGTCCAGGCCGCGAACCGATTCAGAGGCGGCGTTGATCGGATTGATCAGCACACGGGTCACCTGGTCCGGCTGCACGGTTGCATTGGACGGGTTGCGGATCACACGCGACAGCGCGTCCAGGCACAGCGGTGAGCCGATGTCACGCGCCTCGCCGCCCAGCGTCTTTCCCAACCGGCAATCGGCCTCGTCGCGCAGGATGCGGCTGGTATCAAGGCTGGTCACCTCGTTGTCGATGCGGATGTCGTAGTAGTCGGCACTGAAATCCAGGCCAGCCAGCGGCGACCAGACCACGCCGAAGCCATACGACTTGGCCGACTCCGGCTGCAGCTGCGGGTTGGCACGGTTGCTGTAATCGATCGACAGGCCGTTGTAGTCGCAGTTGTCATACGACTGGCCTGCGGTGCGGCAGCGCCAGTAGTCGGTCATGCCCGGGTTGTAACCACGCGTCTCTGTCGCGAACACGTAGTTCATGTCCGGCGCCCGGAAGCTGGTGGCAGCGGTACCACGGATCAGCAGGCTCTCGATCGGGCGGAACTCGACGCCGAAGCTCCAGGTCGCCTTGCCGATATGCTCACCACCGGCTCGGTACTGGTCATAGCGCCCGGCCAGGGTGGTGGTGAGCGACTGCAGCAACGGCAGCTGCAGCTCCACGCCGGCAGCATAGCGGTCGCGCTCGCCACCGGCACCAATACCGGCGCTGGTGTTCCAGAATTCACCGGTGCCCAGTCGCGGGTCCGGTCGATTGCGATAGCCTTGGCTGCCAGCCTCGACCACCGCGGCCAGCGCAGCGTCGCCACCGGGCAGTGCGAACAGCCGGCCGTTGACGCTGGCGCTGAAGGTCTGCAGCCACGCCGCGTTGCGGCTCTCCTGGTAGCCGGACAGGTCCTGGTACTCATTCGGGCTCAGCGGCTGGAACAGGCGCGCCGGGTCCGGCGCATAGACCTCTACGCCATTTCGCACGCCCAGCTTCGGGCCAAGCAGGTATTCATTGATGCCGGCCAGCAGCACCGGGCGACGGGTGCGGTTCTCGTAGCGTGAGCGGCTGTAGACCGCTTCATAATCCCAGCCACTGTCACCGATCTGGCCGCGCGCGCCGACGTTGAACGACCAGGAATTTTCCAGGAAACGGTTGGCATTGCGCGGCAGGCCACCGATTTCCTCGGGTGCAAAGCGGCGGTACCAGCTTTCCAGGTTGCCGGTGGTCTGGTTGTAGAAGTAATTGCGGGCCGAGGTCCAGGTGGGCGCACGGGTGTTGTTGGTGATGCGTGCGCTGCCCACGGCCAGATCGGCGAACAGGTCGGTGGTCTCGTTGACGTGGAAGGTCAGCAGGCCGTAGCCGTTGAGATTGCGCTTCTCGGTCTGCACCGTCCAGTAGCTGGCGGCGGCCTCGTTGCTGCCGCAATACCAGCCCTGGCGCGGGTTGAAGGCGCGGAACACGCTGCCGCCATAGATGTCCGACGCCGCGTCGCAGCCATTGACGCCCGGATCGATGTTGCGACCGGTGGCAGCGTTGCGGCGATACGCGATCGCGGTCGCCTGCGGCGCCTTGCCAGCCGGGTCATCATCCAGCGAGTCCATGAAATCGCGCTGGCGCGCATGGATCGCCTTGCGCACATCGAACTCGAAGCCGAACAGCGCATCCCAGCGCTCGCCGGAACTGCCACCAACCACCTGCGCGCGCTGGTTGTCGCCACCGCCCTGCTGGGTGCCGCCGGCCCGCACGTTCACGTCCACACCCTCAAAGCGGTCCTTGAGGATGATGTTGACCACGCCGGCGATGGCGTCGGAGCCATACACCGCCGACGCACCGGCCGCCAAGACCTCGATGCGCTCAATCAGCGCACTGGGAATGTTGGCCAGGTTGACCACGTTCACCGAGCCCTCGTAGGCCAGCGGGTAGTCGGCCTGGCGGCGTCCGTTGACCAGCACCAGCGTGCGGTTCGGGCCCAGCCCGCGCAGGTTGATGGTGTTGGCCGCCGGAGTGAAGGTGTTGCCGAAGTCCTCACCCTGCACGTTGCCGGTGTTTTCGGTCAGGGCGCTCAGCGCGTCGAACGCGTTGCGGTAGCCCTGCGCGTCGATCTGCTCGCGGCTGATCACGGTCACCGGCGACGGCCCTTCGACACTGGCGCGCGGAATGCGCGAGCCGGTGACCTTCACTTCCTGCAATGAGGTGGGTGCGCTTTCCTGCGCGAAGGCCGGCGACGAGACCAGCATCAGGGACGACAGCGCGAGCACCAGCGGACGCGGGCGCAGCGCCTTGTGGGAGGCGGACATGGGCTTCCTGGGGGAGTTGACGGGTGGTATGGGACCGGAGGCCTGCGCGGCGCATAACGATCCCGTAACGAAAGTGTCCTGAATGGATGGTTTCAACGGAAATGACCAGCCCTGATGGACTTATGCCTGAACCGAATCAGGCTCCGCCCGGTGGTCGTCGCGTTTTTGCAATCTTTTGAATGGTCTGGCGAAGCGGGCATTGCCATCGTTCCGGGGATGATGACCCCGTACCCCACATCCCTCCTCCCCCCGCTGCGCCCTGTGTCGCGCCGCCATCTGCTGCAGCTGCAGGTGGCACCGGTCACCCTGCGCCCGTTCCAGCGGGCCGATCTGCCGGCCTGGCGCCTGTTCGACGACCGCCGCCGACGCGGGCGCCGCCATCCGGCCGGTATCGACGAAGAAGCCCGCTTCCTTGCCCACATGCATCGCTCGCGGCTGGAGCAGGACAACGACCAGCTGCTGCTGGGTGTGTTCGATGACGAGCACGGCACTGTCCTGGACCAGCTGCATGTCCGCCTGCAGTCCCTGCATACGCGCTGCGCCGAGCTGCTGTCGCTGCAGCACTGGCACCCGCACGTGGATGCAGCGCTGCGCGCGCTGTGCCCGTTCCTGTTCGAGGATGTGGGCGTGCACCGCCTGTTCGTGATGCTGCCACCGGACTGCAGTGACCCGTTCGCCACTGCGCTGCACGCCTTCGGCTTCGAGCACGAAGGCCTGTTGCGCGACCATCATCTGGATCTGGATGGCTGGCAGGACCGCCAGCTGCTGGCGCTGACTGCACCGGTCTGGCGCAGCCGCCAGCAGCCACCGGGTTAGCGGACCCGCTCCAACGCGTCGCCTGCGCCGGTCAGCACCGAGCAGGCGTGGTCCTGCAGTTCTTCGGCGCTGGCCTCGTTGCCGGTGCCGGCGTCCACCCGGGTCGCCAGCAGGATGAAACCCGGGCCGCCCTGCACGGCGTCCCGGCCGGCCACGACCAGGCTCCACTGACCAACATCGTCCACGCCTGCGAGGTCGTAAGCCAGCAGATTGAGCGGATTGGCGGTCAGTTCCGCGCCCGCCAGCAGGCGTGCCTGGTATTGATGGCCGCGCAGCAGGACCGGCAGCGGTGCCCAGCGGCTGCCGAGGGCGGCAGCATGCGTGTCCAGCGCCTGCAGCACGTCGGCACGCAGGCAATCCACGTGGATATGCAGCTGGTGCTGCGAGCGGCCGTGCGGCGAGTTCAACGCCAGGCTGGCGACGTTGCGCGGCAGTGGTTGCCGCAAGGCCTGTTCGGTGTGGCTGCGCGCCTGCCAGGCGGCAGCGAAGTAGTTCGGTGCACCACGCTGGTACAGGCTGCGGCTCTCGATACCGCTCACCTTGTCCAGCGGCATCAGCAGGAACTGGTAGTCGCCGTGCGCATCCTTGACCAGCACATCGCGGCGGTCTGCGGCCGTCTCCACGCGCAGGCAGTCGCCGCGTGGACCTTCGGCGCCCCGGCAGTCACGTTCGATCAATCGCCACAATGCATCGGAATGGGCCGGCGGCGGCGCACTGGCACAGGCGGACAACAGCAGCAGGGACGACAGCAGGAAGGGGCGCAGGGACACGGCAACGACTCACGGAGCAGGCACGGCAGACAGCGCCGCGCTGCATTCTAGCCAGTGCGAAGCTGCAATCAGTAGGTGCCGAACGGCACTTCAACCACGATCGGGGCGGCACCCTCGCCGGCCTGCAGGCTGTAGCGGTCCAGCGCCCCATCGTCATCGGCGTGCGGCTGGCGCTGGAAATGCAGCGGGTAGCGGGTGTCCCCCAGGCGCACGGCGCTGCCGTCGGCCTCCAGCGCGGCACCTTCCGGAATCAGCAGCCCTCCCAGGTCACTGTAGGCGCCAGGCACATCGGCGAAGCGGTAGTCGGCCAGCTCGTCCACCCGCTGCATCGCATAGACGTGCGGCACATAGGGACGTGCGGGGCTGCGGCCATTGCTCAGGTCGGTCACCCAGGCCTGCGGCAGGTGGTACTGCTCGCGCAGCGCGGCCACGCCCAGCGAGGGGCTGGCCACCTGCAGGCAGCACACCGTGCGCTTGCCTTCGCGGTCAAGAATGGCGAAACGGTCACCGCGGGTGGCCGCCTGCGGCAGCATGGCGAAGGCCAGGTTACGCTGGGCCGGTGCGTAGCCGGATTCGGTCTGCAGGTTGCGCCAGGCACCGAATACCGGGGTTTCGACCGGCGCGGGTTCCGGATCGGCAGCGGAGGCGGAGGCGGAGGCGGAGGCGGAGGCGGCAAACACTACGCCCAGCAACGACAACACCAGCGCCGTCATCGTCTTGTCCTTGCCGCAGAAACTGCCTGCCGTCATACCGTATCCCGTATCCAACACCTGCGCCGGAAAGGCCCGGCCTGCCCGCTGGCGTATTGCCAGCCATTGCTCCCACTATGCAATGACCACGCTGTGCCGGCAATGACCGGGATGCTGACGCCTTTCGCACGCTCGGTGCTATCGTTCCCGCCATCTTCCCCTGCGCAGGAGCGCTCGCATGTCTGCATTCCGTCTGTCCCTGTTGCTGCCGGCCTCTGCCCTGCTGCTGTCGGCCTGCGTCAGCACCCCTGGCCCGGAAGTCAAAGGCAGCGGCCGCTGCGACGCCAGCCAGCTGGGCTGGGCGATCGGCCAGCCGGCCAATGAGCCCAACATCCGCCGCCTGTCCCGCGAGAGTGGTGCCGGCCTGGTCAACCCGATCGGCCCCAGCACCATCACCACCAAGGACATCCGCCAGGACCGCCTGCGCGTGTTCGTGGACAAGGACAACATCATCACGTCCACGCGCTGCGAGTAAGCGCCGCCACCGCTTTTGTAGAGTCGAGCCATGCTCGACTGGCTTTTCGCGCCGCCCATCCGAAGACCCGTCGAGCATCGCTCGACTCTACATTTCAGGGTTCGGTATAGCCGGCACAGTCCGGCAGCGCCTGGTCGGGATGGAACATCCCCGCCCCGAAGCGGAACAGCCGCGTGTAGGTGCACGCCGGGTCCTGCTCGCTGCGCAGATCCTGCTTCTTCAGCGGGCCTTTGGCCAGCGAATCCTCGAAGCGTGAAACGCCGGCCGGGAACCGGGTCGCCACGGTCTGGTAGCGCAGCACCGGCATGCCCTCGGCAGCCGTATCCAGCGCCAGCTTCGCCGAGAACCCGTATTCGTCGTGGCAGGCACCTGCGCGCTGCTTCATGTCCTGCTCGCTGAAACAGGCGCGGATCATCGCATTACCCAGCCATGGCACGGTCAGCACGTCGTCGTCCACCTGGATGTCGTCCTGCAGGTGACGTACGCGTGCCAGCTGCAGCGTGGACGCGTCGGCACCTCCACCGGAGTACATGGCGCTGAACTTGACGATGCCGCCCACCAGCACATTCTGGCGGGCGCGCTGCTGCGGGTCGGTCACTGGTTCATCGCTGCCCACGCCCGGCGCCAGGCGCACGATCCATGGCCACAGCGACAGCTCGCTTTCCTGTGGCACGTCGATGCTGACGTGGTAGGTGTGCGGCTTGCCCTGGCCCGGTGCGTTCTCAAGCACTTCCAGCACGGTCGGCCGGTTACCCTCCTCGGCAACCGGCTGCACGCGTACGCACCAGTTGCCGTCCCGCGTGCAGTCATAAAGCCCCGACGGTCCAGTCTCACTCGCGATCAGTACCTGTCCCAGCGGCTCCATCACGTTGCCGGCGGCATCGCGCTGCTGCGGCAGGATCGCGCTCTGGGCCAGCGCCAGCAGCGGGGTCGCCAGCAATGCAGTGCACAGGGTGGCGCGGACGGCGGCGGTGGGCATGGATGGCTCCTGCGGATGGGCTTCCGATGGTAACCGTTGCCCGGGCGGCGTCGAGCCATGCTCGTCTGCTGTCTGTCGGCAGGAGCAGCCGAGCATAGGGTCGGCTCTACATCATCCGCAATCGCAGCCACCCCAGCCCTTGGCTTTCGACGTCTGGCCAATGCCCGGATTGAACGTATTGCTCGGGTCCAGCTGCCTGTAGAACCCGGCCAGCGCCGGCTTGGCCGGGTACAGGTGACCGACATTGTGCTCGGCCGGGTACTCGGCACCACGCTGGTCCAGCAATGCCCACATTGCGTGCTCGATCGCCATCGGGTCTTCACCCTTGCGCGCGATGTAGTCCTGGTGGAACACGTGGCACAGGAAGTGCCCGTAATACAGCTTGTGCAGCAGGCGGCCGTCGATATCGGCCGGCAACTGCTCGAACCAATCGGCATCATCTCGGCGCAGGGCAATGTCCAGCGCCACGATGTCCTGCACCTGCCCGCGATGCACTTCGCGGTAGCGCACCGCGGCACCGGCCACGGCGAAGCGATGCAGGAACGCCTTGCGCCCCTCCTCGGCCGTGCAGTGGAAAAAGCCGCCTTCGTGCCCGGCGAAGAAGGCGCGCAACCAGGCCTCGGTTTCCGCAGCGTCCTGGGCAGAGACCTTCAGCAACAGGTGATGCTCGTAGCGCTGGCGGAACTCGCCCATGCGCTTGGGCAGGTGCGAGGGCAGCAGGCCGGTCAGAACCTGCATCACCCGGTCAGTCACCCCACGCAGGCCCAGCCGTTCGAACCAGCCGTCGACGCGGCTCTTCAATGCGAACGCGGCAGGTACACGTGCGGTGCCGAGGCGATCGATCAGCAGGAAGCTGTCCTTGCCGTAGCGCTCGCCGATGTCATAGGCATCGCGGTGGATGTACTCACCGGCAATCGGCACGCGCTCGAAGCCGGTCAGCAGCTCGCGACGGATCGCCGTGAGGCTGTCGGTGCGGTTGCTGCCGATGTAGAAGACTTCGGCGGCCTCCCTTTCGAAGGTATCCAGGCGCACCGCGAACACCGCCAGCTTGCCGGCCGAACCGGCAGCCTCGTAGTGGCGGCTGGGATCAGCATTGAAGCGCGCCGGGGTATCGGCGTCGACCTTGCGCACTTCGTCGGCGTAGCGCGGATCGGAGGCTGCGCGGCCGTCGCCGTCCCCCACATCCGACGCACTGTAGTCGCCGGCCTGCAGGCGCTGCAGGATCTGCTCGGGCGTATCGCCCAGCGCGATGCCGAGATGGTTGACCAGCTGCAGCTGGCCCTGCGCATCGACCCGCGCGTACAGCGCCAGCTCGGTGTAGGCCGGGCCACGGCGCACCAGCGCGCCGCCGGAGTTGTTGCAGATGCCGCCCAGCACCGAGGCGCCGATGCAGGACGAGCCGATCACCGAATGCGGTTCACGGCCCAGCGGTGCCAGCGTCTGCTCCAGGCGGTCGAGCGTGGCACCGGGCAGGCAGAGCACCTGGCGGCCTTCGTTCAACAGCTGGATGCCGGTCAGGCGCAGCGTGCTGACCAGCACGATCGGCCGGCCGTAGTCATCGCCGTCCGGGGTCGAGCCACCGGTCAGCCCGGTATTGGCCGCCTGCAGGATGATCGCCGCCCCACCCTGCACCGCTGCCTGCAGCACGCGCCACAGTTCCAGCAAGGTACCCGGGCGCACCACTGCCAGTACCGGGCCATCGCCGAAGCGGTAGCCGCGACGGAAGCGGCGCGTGGCCTTGTCGCCGGTCAGCACATGGCGGCTGCCGACGGCGTCGCGCAACTGTGCCAGCACGGCATCGTGGCCACTCATGGCAGGCTGACCAGCGAATCGCGGCCGATGTCGGCGATGCGACGCGCGCCGGTCAGTGTCATCGCCACGCGCATTTCCTTGGCGATCAGGTCCAGCAGGTTGGCAACGCCGGCCTCGCCCTGCGCGGCCAGCGCATAGACGAAGGCACGCCCCAGCAGCACGGTATCGGCACCGAGCGCCAGCATGCGCACCACGTCCAGGCCGGTACGGATGCCCGAATCGGCGAGAATCTCCAAATCACCCTGTACCGCGTCGGCAATCGCCGGCAGTGCGCGTGCGGTGGACAGCACGCCGTCCAGCTGGCGGCCACCGTGGTTGGAGACCACGATGCCATCGGCACCGAACCTGACCGCATCACGCGCGTCATCCGGGTCAAGGATGCCCTTGATCACCATCGGGCCCTTCCAGAATTCGCGGATCCACTCCAGGTCCTTCCAGGAAATGGAGGGATCGAAGTTGCTGCCCAGCCAGCCGATGTAATCCTCCAGCCCGGTCGGGTTGCCACGGTAGGTGGAGATGTTGCCCAGATCATGCGGACGGCCGAACAGTCCCACGTCCCACGCCCAGTGCGGATGGGTGATGGCCTGGCCGATACGGCGCAGCGAGGCATTCGGGCCGCTCATGCCGGAGTGTGCATCGCGGTAGCGCGCGCCCGGCACCGGCATGTCAACGGTGAACACCAGCGTGGTCACGCCGGCGGCCTGCGCCCGCTCCAGCGCATTGCGCATGAAGCCACGGTCGCGCAGCACATACAGCTGGAACCACATCGGCCGCTGGATGGCCGGTGCCACTTCCTCGATCGGGCACACCGATACGGTGGACAGGGTGAACGGGATGCCGCGGCTGTCGGCCGCGCGCGCCGCCTGTACTTCACCACGCCGGGCATACATGCCGGTCAGGCCGACCGGCGCCAGCGCCACCGGCATCGCCAGCTTTTCGCCGAACAGCTCGGTTTCCAGGCTCAGGTCGGACATGTTGCGCAGGATGCGCTGGCGCAGCGCGATGTCGGACAGGTCGGAAACGTTGCGCTTCAGCGTGTGCTCGGCATACGCGCCGCCATCGATGTAGTGGAAAAGGAACGGCGGCAGCCGCCGTTCGGCAGCAGCACGGTAATCGGTGGAGGCGGAGATGATCATGGGGTCAACCGTGTGGGGAAGGTAGACGCGAGGCCCGCGCACGCCGGGCTTCGTTGTCATCGAGCGTGCGCAGCGTGGTGTGCACGAACTCGAGGTGGGCATGCGCGGCGGCGCGCGCGCGTTCGGGGTCGCCGGCCAGCACCGCGTCCATCATCTCGCGGTGCTGGTCGTACAACGGCGAGAAGGTCCTCGCCGAGGTATAGAGCTTCTCGCGGCTCTGCGAGATGTTGGTCTGCAGCAGCTCGAACAGTCCGCGCATCACCTGCAGCAGCACCAGGTTGTGCGAGGCCTCGGCAATGGACAAGTGGAAGGCCGCGTCGGCCTCCGCTTCACCGGTGGGGTCGTTCTTGCCGTGCGCGTCCATCATGGTCTGGAAGGCCTGCGCGATGCGCGTGCGGTCCTCGTCGGTGGCTCGCAGCGCCGCATGCCAGGCGGTGGCACCTTCCAGCGCGTGGCGGATCTCCAGCACGTCGAAGCGGTATTCCGGGTCGCCCTGGAACAGCGGCAGGTACGGCGCCAGCGGTTCATCCAGCGCCTGCCGCGCGCGCGCCGCCGGTTCGGCCACGTAGGTGCCGCCACCGACCCGTGCGGTCAGCAGGCCCTGGCTGGCCAGCTGCGCGATGGCCTCGCGCAACGCCGTTCGCGAGACCCCCAGCTGCACCGCCAGGGTGCGTTCGGCCGGCAGCCGGTCGCCCGGCTGCAGCCGCTGTTCCTGCACCAGGCCGCGCAGCTGTGCGGCCACCTTGTCCGAGATACGTTGCGTGCTCATGGCGCCATTGTGGCCCGAAGCGCGTAACAGGGGGTCAGGCCGCGCGGCATGGCTCAGGGAATCATCCATGTCAGCCAGTAGGCCTGGGCCAGGGTGATCAGGCCGACCATGGTGGTGAAGACCAGGCTGTGCTTGACCGTGAAACGGAACAGGTCCGATTCCTTGCCGGCCAGGCCAACCGCCGCGCAGGCAATGGCGATCGACTGCGGCGAGATCATCTTGCCGGTGACGCCGCCGGTGGTGTTGGCCGCCACCAGCAGCACGTCGGACACGCCGATCTGCTGTGCGGTGGTCGCCTGCAGCGCCGAGAACAGCGCATTGGACGAGGTGTCCGAGCCGGTCAGGAACACGCCCAGCCAGCCCAGGAACGGCGAGAAGAACGGAAAGGCGTCGCCGGTGTGCGCCAGTGCCAGCGCCAGCGTTGCCGACAGGCCCGAATAGTTGGCGATGAACGCGAAGGCCAGCACCATGCCGATCGAGTAGATCGGCATGCGCAGCTCACGCACGGTTTCACCGAAGGTCTGCAGCGCCGACCGGGCCGGCATGCGCAGCGCGATGATCGCGATCACCGCCGCGAGGATGATCGAGGTGCCGGTGGCCGAGAACCAGTCGAACTTGTAGACCGCCTCATAGCTGAGCGGCGCGTCCACGATCGGTGGCATCTTCTGCACCCTCTGGTCGAGGCCCGGCACCGGGAGCTTCAGCACCCAGCCTTCCAGCGGGCCGCCTGCCGCGAACAGCGACTTGAACGGCTTGATGCTCCACAGCGTGACCATCGCGGTGAGGATCAGGAACGGCGACCACGCCTTGGCGATCTGGCCGACGCTGTAGCGCGGCGCCTCCAGTGCCTGTGCGGCCGCCTCGGCGCTGGTTTCGGTATCGAAGCGGAAGATCCGTACCGGCTTCCAGCGTCGCAGGAACAGGGTCAGGCAGACCAGCGACGCCAGCGAGGCGGTGATGTCCGGCAGTTCCGGACCGATGAAGTTGGAGGTCAGGTACTGCGCGATGGCAAAGGAGCCACCGGCCACCAGCACCGCCGGCCAGGTTTCCTTGATGCCACGCCAGCCATCCATGATCGCCATGATCCAGAACAGCACGATGACGGTCAGGAACGGCAGCTGGCGGCCCGCCATCTGGCCGATCTCGAAGGCATCCAGGCCGGTGACCTGCCCGGCCACGATGATCGGAATGCCCATTGCACCGAACGCCACCGGCGCGGTGTTGACGATCAGGCACAGGCCGGCGGCATAGAGCGGCTTGAAGCCCAGCCCGACCAGCAGCGCCGCGGTGATCGCCACTGGCGCACCGAAACCGGCCGCGCCTTCCAGGAAGGCACCGAAGGCGAAGCCGACCATCAGCATCTGCAGGCGCTGGTCTTCGGTCACCGACAGGATCGAAGCGCGGATGATGTCGAACTGACCAGTCTTGACCGAGACCTTGTAGAGGAACACCGCGCCGATGATGATCCAGGCAATAGGCCAAAGGCCGTAGACGAAGCCGAAGCCGGCCGCACCCAGCGCCTGGCTCAGCGGCATGCGGTAGAACAGCAGGGCCACGCCAAGCGCGATGGCCACGGTGATCGTGCCGGCCAGCCAGCCCTTCATGCGCAGCACGGCCAGGGCAACGAAGAAGAACGCGATCGGCAGCAGCGCGATCAGGCTCGACAACCACAGGTTGCCGGCGGGGTCGTACAGGTGTTGCCAGGGCTGCATGAAGACTCTCGACTGGATGCGGAAGGTGCCCCACCGCAGGCGGTGGATCGCCGTGGCTGTCGATTATTGGTCGTACCAATAATGATTTCGATCAGACCACTTGCAGCGGATTTAACCGCCACTCCGGCGAGGAACCTATTAGACCATAGGGCTAGATACCATATTGGTCCGACCATTTAGTCCGCATGGTAGTGCCGGCCGCTGGCCGGCAATTCGAGATTCCCTACGAGATCCGTTTCTCCAGCCGCCGCATCACTGCCAGCACCAGCACGCACAGCACGCTCACGCCGATGGCAATCACGTACTTGCTGATCCCCACCGCAATCCCGATGGCCGCCGCCATGATCAACGAGCTGGCCGTGGTCAGGCCGCTGACCTGGTCCTCGCGTGACCCACGCAGGATGGTGCCAGCGGCAACGAAGCCGACACAGGCCACCACCGCTTCGATCAGGCGTACCGGATCAACCTGCAGCAGGTCGCGGTAGCGCTCCTGCTGGAAATGCTCGGCCACCGAGTCGCCAAGGCCGACGATCAACGCGGCGGCCCCTGCGATCAGCATGTGCGTACGCAGGCCAGCGGCGTGCTTGCCCATCTCGCGCTCGACGCCGAGCACGCCGCCGAACAGCATCGCTGCGGCAACGCGCAGCAGGATCGAGACATCCTGGGTAAGTTCCATGGGAAAGCTCCGGAATTTTCCCGGAGCGTCGCGCGGCGATCGTGGGACGGCGGTGAAGGCGATGGCACGCCTTCTTCACCGCACGCATTCCTCCACGCATCGCGTGGATCTACTGACCGCATTCGCTCACTGCGCCAGGTAGCCACCATCGATGGCGTAGTACGCGCCGGTCGCGAACGAGGCATCGTCGCTGGCCAGCCAGGCCACCAGCGCCGCCACTTCCTCGGCCGTACCCAGCCGCTTCAAGGCGTGACGGCCTTCCAGCGTGGCGCGCACCTTCGGGTCCATCTTCTCCAGCAGCGGTGTGCTGATGAAGCCCGGGCCGACCGCGTTGACACGAATGCCGTCGGCGGCATGTTCCCACGCGGCGGTCTGGGTCAGCCCGACCACGCCGTGCTTTGCCGCCGCATAAGCGGTGGAACCGGCATACCCCACCTGGCCCAGGATCGAGGCCATGTTGATGATGCTGCCGCCGCTTCCAGCGGCTCGCATTGCCCGGATCTGCGCACGCTGGCACAGGAACACGCTGGTCAGGTTGACGTCGATGACCCGCTGCCAGCCATCAATCGGATAGTCACCGCTGCTGGCGGCCGGCCCGCCGATACCGGCGTTGTTGACCGCCACATGCAGGCCGTCGAGTTCCTTGATCGTGCGCTGCACCGCCGCCTCCACCGCTGCGTCGTCGGTGACGTCCAGCGCGATGCCAATCGCCTGTGCACCGGCATTGCGCAACTGCGCCACGGTGGCATCCACCGCATCCTGCTTCAGGTCCCAGACCGAGATCCGCGCGCCGGACGCCGCCAGGGTCTGCGCCACGGCCAGACCAATGCCGGACACGCCGCCGGTCACGATCGCGGTCTTGCCGGTGAGTTGGTAATCAATCATCTGCGTTCTCCATCAGTGGGGGTATCGAAGTGGCCTGCAGCAGCCAACCACCCCACCCTACGCGCATTCCTGTGATGGCCTGGCTGACACCGCGTCTACGGGCGATCGTTCCAGCCATGAAACCTCAACTCAAGTTGATGTATGGAATTACGTACGGATATGCATGCAAAACGCCGGCGTATGCTCGGCGGCATTTTCACTTTGGCCGTAATCGTCAATCGTTTTGACCCTATTGGAATCAAAAGCGCGCGAATCGAGGCGACAATGGGAAACGTTTCCAGTTTCTTCGACACACTCCATTCAACCTGGCGTTTCCCCAGCCATCCAGAGTGCCCACGCCACTGCTTCCCAGCATGCCTGCGCGGGTAACGACCGGATCTGCATCTGCGTTGCAGAGCGCGTGGGCGAGGTCATGCCAGCGTCCACCTCCAAAGTACGTGCCGAGCGATGTCCCGATACTTCACTTTTGCCGATTACCGCCGCTTCGGCCACCGTCATGGCTTTGATTACCGCGCTGACCCGGAACACCTGCGCGACGACCAGTGGGCCGGCCATGGCGAGGTCAACGAGCAGTTCCTGCGCGGCGGCATGAGCCTGATCGCCTCCGACGTCCATAATCGCTTTCCTTATGTAGCGACCGCCCAGCAGAGTCCCGGCCTGGCCATCCGCGTGATGCTGCAGGGCCAGGTCGATGTGCGCATTCCGCGACGCGGTGGTTTCACCCTGCGCGCCGGCACGGCGATGACCGCGCACCACCGCGAGCAGGTCGAGATGACCGGTGCGCATCCCGGCGAAACGCGCATGCGCGGCGTCAGCGTCATGGTGCCCGGCCAGATCGATCCGGATCTGTTCCATCTGCCGCAGCTGGAGACCGCGCTCAACAGCCACCTGGAATGCCGCCACTGGGCCATTCCGCATACCCTGCTGCCGGTACTCGGCCAGTTGTTCGACAGCCCATGGGAAGATGGCATCGACGCCTTGTGGCGCGAGGGCGTTGCTCTGCAGCTGCTGGCCGTTGGCCTGAAGGCCGAGGATCTGCAGACCGACCCTGTACGAACGCTGCGGGCCGGCCAGCGCGAGCGCCTGGAGCGCGTGCGTACCTACCTGCATGACGACCCCAGTCACGCCCACAGCCTGGTCGAGCTGGCCCAGCTGGCCTGCATGAGCCCCAGCTCGCTGCGCCGTCATTTCGCCCAGCAGTACGGCTGCTCGGTGTTCGACTACCTGCACGAGCAGCGCATGCGCCACGCCGAACAGGGCCTGCGCGAGGACGGCTGGACGGTCGAGCAGGCCGCCGCCGCCAGCGGCTACCGTCATCCCAGCAACTTCGCCGCGGCATTCCGCAAGCGTTTCGGCCTGGTCCCCAGCCGCTGGCGCACGGGGCCCTCGAAGGTGGGGTGAAGGCTGATGCTCTGGTAGGTGTCGACCTTGGTCGACACGCTCCCGCGCCATCACGGATGCCGGCCAGCGGCCGGCACTACCGCAGCCGCCTGAATCGACGTGCCATGGCCCAGCCTTGGTAGGTGTCGACCTTGGTCGACACGCTCCTGCGCCATCGCGGATGCCGGCCAGCGGCCGGCACTACACGTGCTGCCGGGCTATGCCCGGCGTCATCCTCTCCGCCTCAATACACCGGCAGATCGATGTAGCTCGCCTGCGCCGCGCTGTGCCAGACCCGCTGCGTGGCCTTCTGGTAATCGCCTGGCTTGGCCAGGTAGATGTTCGGCACGTAGGTCTGCGGGTTGCGGTCGTACAGCGGGAACAGGCTGGACTGCACCTGCACCATCACCCGGTGGCCCTTCTGGAACGTGTGGTTGGCGTTGGGCAGGTCGAAACGGTACGGCAGCACTTGGTTCGCCGCCAGCGGCTTCGGATCGCTGAAGCTTTCGCGGTAGCGGCCACGGAAGATCGCCAGCGACACCGGCAGCTCGTAGCCGCCCATCTCCGGCGTCGATGCCTCCTGGTCCGGATACACGTCGATCAGCTTCACCACCCAGTCACTGTCGGTGCCACTGGTCGAGGCCTGCAGGTGCACTACCGGCGCGCCGCCGATGCGCAGCGGCGCGGTCAGCGGTTCGGTGATGAAGGTCAGCACGTCCGGGCGACCATCGACAAAGCGCTGGTCCTTGACCAGCCAGGTGGTCCACATGTCGCGGTCACCGAAGCGGACCGGACGCGGCACGAACGGCACCGGCTTGGCCGGGTCGGACACGTACTCCTCGAAGTCCCCCTCGCCCGCCGCCGGCGCCTGGAACGCCAGCTTGCCGCCGGCCCGCAGGTACAGCGGCTTGCTGCTGGCGGCACAGCCCTTGTCGCAGCTGCGCGGCCAACCCTTCAGGCGATCCCAGTGGTTTTCGCCGGTGTTGTAGATCAGCACCGGCGGCGTGTCCGCCTTCGGCGCACCGTCCACCAGGTACTGGTCGAAGAACGGCTTGAGTACATCACGGCGGAACTGCAGCGCGGTATCGCCATCGAACTTCAGCGCGCCCAGTTCGCTGCCGCTGTAGTTCACCTGGCTGTGCCGCCACGGCCCCATCACCAGGTAATTGCGGTTGTTGCCGCTGTCGCGCCCTTCCATTGCCTGGTAGGCGTGGTTGGCGCCCCACATGTCCTCCTGGTCCCACAGGCCCTGCAGCCACATGGTCGGCACCTTCAACGGTGTTTTCGCCATCACCGCGTCCAGCGCCTGACCCTGCCAGAAGCCGTCATAGGCCGGGTGCTCGACCAGCTTCTTCCACCAGGTCAGCTGGTCCACGCCGGTGAAGCGCGCGTAGTCGCCAGCCGAACCGATCCGCAGGAAAGTGCTGTAGTCGTCATAGCCGAGGCTGGGCAGCGGCGTACCCTTGCCGCGCTTCTCGGTCTGCATCGCGAAATAGTTGAAGTTGACCTGGCGGAACGCGCCGTAGTTGAGCCAGTCGTCGCCCATCCAGCCATCGACCATCGGGCTCTGCGGTGCGGCCACCTTCAGCGCCGGATGCGGGTCGGTCAGCGCCATCACCACGGTGAAGCCCTCGTACGACGAGCCGAGCATGCCGACCTTGCCATTGCTCTCCGGCACGTTCTTCACCAGCCAGTCGATGGTGTCCCAGGCGTCGGTGGAGTGGTCGACTTTGGTGTTGTTCAACGGCCCGCGCAACGGCCGGGTCATCACGTAATCGCCTTCGGAGCCGTACTTGCCACGGATGTCCTGGAACACGCGGATGTAACCGCCGTCGACGAACACCTCGTCGCCCTGCGGCAGCAGGTCGCGCATGCGCGGCGAATCACTGCGGCTGGCGCGGCCAGCGGCATCGTAGGGGGTGCGGGTCAGCAGGATCGGGGCATTGCGGGCGCCCTTGGGCACCACGATCACCGTATACAGCTTGGTGCCATCACGCATCGGCACCATCACCACGCGCTTGTCGTAGTCACGACCGACATCGGGGGCAACGAAGGGCTTGCCGCTGATGTCCGGGGTCATCGGCGGGGTATCGGCGGCCAGCACGGTGCTGGACAGGCAAAGGGCAATGGCTACAGCGACGGCACGCACACGCATGGACAACCCCTCCCGGCAGGAAAGCCTCAAGCCTACTCCTGCCCCGAGCCGTGAAGTGTGGGCGGGCTTTGCATTCTGCGGCGGATGCAGGGAGGACTGATGGCACATGTGCCCGCGGTGCCGCCGCGCTTGCCAACGACCGGTAGTGCCGACCGCTGGCCGGCAACTTCATGATCCTGGGGCGCGTTACGCGGTTGCCGGCCAGCGGCCGGCACTGCCGGTCAGGCCATCGGCACTTCGTGCAACGCAAGCCAACGCCAACGCCCCTGCTCCTGGCGCAGCACCGCCAGCGACTCTCGCCATGTGGGCTGGCCGCCATCGAGCGAATGCCCTTCGCGATAGCGCAGCACCACCAGCGGTGACAGCGCATCCACCGCCTGCACGGCTTCGATGGAAATCTGCAGCCCTGGACGCGCGCCATGACCGCCCGCGAACAGTGCCTGCACGGCCTTCCGGTCCAGCCTGCGACCCGCGATGCCGACCATGCTGAAGTCTGCACAGAAGTGCGCCATCAGATCCTCCAGCGCATCGGCGCCGACATCGGCACGGAACCAGGCCTGCAGCTTGTCGTGCAGGTGGTGGACTTCATGTTCTGCGGTGATATCCATCAGGCATTCTCGGGTTGCGAAAGGGAAACAGAGTGCGAGTGGCGCAACAGCGCCATCGGCAACAGCGTCATTGCGGCGGCCAGACCCAGAGCCACGCTGGTGGCGCGTGCTGGCAGCCATTGCATGGCCAGTGCCAGCACCATCGCGATGGCGGCGGTGCCGAGGCAGAAGCTGAGCTGGCGGTTGAGGTTCCAGAGGGCACTGGCATCGCCCAATGCTTCGCCCTCCACGCCGTGGAAAGCCAGCGTCTGCGCGGTACTGCTGCACAGGCTGCCACCGGCGCCCATCAGCGCGAACAGCAGCCCGGCCAACGCGAAGGCCGGCTGCGGCAGCATCGCCATCACAGCAGGCCGCTGGCCTGCAGGAGCATGCCCATACGCAGTACCGTGGCCGGGCCGAAGCGCGCCAGCAGGCGCTTGCTGGCCGTGATCGCAATGGCCGAGGCCAGCGCCCAGGGCAGCATCAACCCGCCGATGCGTGCCGCGCTGTAACCGGCCTGGTGCAGCTGGAGCGTACTGACCAGCTGGCTGCCGATGAACACACCGGGCACTGCCAGATAGACCAGCATCGCCAGGCGCAGGCCCCGATGGGACAGCAGCGACCAGCGCAGCAGGGGCTGCAGCTGCTGCCGTGCATGCCGCAGGTGGGCCGCCGCCAACAGCATTGCGATCAACAGCATTACGGCACCGGCGGCCCGATGGCCGGGTTCACCCAGCCAGGTCAGCGCCAGCAGCAACGCGCCCAGCGCCAGCATCGCGGTGGACAGCGCATAGGCCTGCAGGCGCGGCGCACTGCGCGCGCCATCGGCCGGCATCCAGGCCAGCACCAGGCCGATCGCCACCACCGCCAACGGCAGGCTGGCCCAGAGCACGCCGCGCCAGGACAACCACTGCACCAACAACCCGCCCAGCGCGGGCGCCAGTGCCGGCACCAACAGCGCCACCAGCAGGATGCGGCGGGTCAGCGCGCCTCGCTGGTCGGACGTGCATTGTCGGTACGCTGCCGCCTGTGCCACCGGAATCAGCAGGCCACCGGCCAGCCCCTGCAGCAGGCGCCAGCCCAGCAGCCAGCCGATACCCGGTGCGGCGCCGGCCAGCACAGCGGCAACCGCGAACAACAGCAACGCCACCAGCAGCAGGCGACGCTCACCACAGCGCGCGGCCAGCCAGGGCGCCAGCGGAATCACCACGCTCAGGCCCAGCATGTAGGCGGTGCCCACCCAGGCCAGGGTACCGACATCAGCGTGCAGTTCCGCTGCCAGTGCCGGATAGGCCACCGTGGCGATGAACATGTTGACCAGATCCAGGGCGAACACCAGCAGGAAGATCGCCTCATGGCGCAGGCGGGGGGACGGCATCGGCGGCGCTCCAGCAGGGAAGCGGCCAGCATGCCGTGCGGGCCTTGTTGGAAAAACACGACAGCAACTGCAACACTGTCAAATTCACTTTGACAATGAATTGCCATGGTCAGCCTCGATCGCTTCGATATCTTCCGCGCCGTGGTCGAGGCCGGCAGCCTCACCGCAGCAGCCGATCGGCTCGGCCTCAGCCGTGCGGTGGTCAGCTTCAACCTGAAGCGGCTGGAGCAGGAACTGGGCGTGACCCTGCTGTTGCGCAGTACCCGCCATCTGGCCCTGACGGACGCTGGCGAGCAGTTCCTGCAGCACTGCGTGCAGGCGCTGGATGCCGCACAGGCAGCGATCGATGCCGCGCGCCGCGACCAGCACCAGCTTCAGGGCGTGCTGCGCCTGACCACCACGCCGGAGTACGCGCAGCTACGCCTGATTCCCGCACTGGAAGCCTTCCGTGCGCGGCATCCGGCGCTGCAGCTGCACCTGTCGACCTCACCGGCACCGGCCGACCTGATTCCCGAACGCTTCGATCTGGCGATCCGCCTCGGCCGCCTGCCAGATTCAGGGCTGCATGCCAGCGAACTGGAACGGCATCCGCTGTGCGCGGTGGCCGCGCCCTCGTTGCTGGCCCGGCTGCCCTCCGCGGATGCAGCCGATGACCCGGTGCAGCTGGGCGCCCTGCCCCGCCTCGGCTACCCGCGCCTGGCCGACGTGCCGGTGGTGGCGCCGGATGGCAGCGACGCCCTGTTTGCCACCAACCCGGGCAATGCGGTGGTGCGCGTAGATGGTGCCAGCAGCCTGCGTGCCTTCGCCGTGGCCGGCGCCGGGGTCACCGTGCTGCCACGCTGGCTGATCGAGGACGACCTGGCCCAGGACCGGCTGCGCCCGGTGCTGCGCCAGCACCGCTTCCCGCAGCAGAGCGTATACGCGGTCTACCCGCACAGCACGCAGCCCTCACCGAAGGTGCGGCAGCTGATCGATTTCCTGCGCGGGTGGTTTGGCAAATGAAAAAAGGGGACGGAGGGGATTAAGTCGTTTGTGCATAAACGACTTAATCCCCTCCGTCCCCTTTTTCAGACACGGCCCTGTGCGGGCCGTGTCTTCAGGCATCAGCGCAGCACCTGCTCCACCAGCCGCACGTCCACCGTCTGCAGCGGCTCGGCGGCGTTGCGCGACAGCTGCACCTGGTAGGTGCCGCCGTCGATCTTCCATTGGCGCGCCTGTGCATCGTAGTGGGCCAGGGTCTTCGGCTCGGCTTCGATGCGGATGCGGCGCTGTTCGCCCGGCTGCAGGTTCACCTTGTCATAGCCGATCAGGCGGATCGGCGTGGTGCTGCCGGCCGGAAGCTTCAGGTACAGCTGGGCCACGTCGGCACCGGCACGCTTGCCGGTGTTGCGGATGTCGACGCTGGCGACCAGGCGCGAGCCCTCCACGCTCACCTTCAGGTTCTCATAGGCGAATGAGGTGTAGGACAGGCCATGGCCAAAGGAGAAGGTCGGGGTCAGACCCTTGGCCGCCATCCACTTGTAGCCGACGTTGGCGCCTTCGATATCGAAATCGAACACATCACCAAACGGCTTGGCCGGCTTGAAGCCGAGGCCGTCGATGTGCGGGCGTGGCAGCTGCGATTCGTCCGTCACCCAGGTCACCGGCAGGCGGCCGGACGGATTGACCTGGCCGGTCAGCAGCGCGGCAATGCCTTCGCCACCGCGGATGCCCGGATACCAGGCCTGCAGCATCGCCGGCACCTGCGCCAGCCACGGCGTGCGCACCGGGCCGTTGGTTTCCAGCACCAGCACGGTCTTCGGGTTGGCCTTGG
Organism: Stenotrophomonas sp. YJH_SMC_91; assembly: GCF_059368495.1. Taxonomy (NCBI): domain Bacteria; kingdom Pseudomonadati; phylum Pseudomonadota; class Gammaproteobacteria; order Lysobacterales; family Lysobacteraceae; genus Stenotrophomonas; species Stenotrophomonas sp. YJH_SMC_91. The sequence goes on from NZ_JCAFRT010000002.1 coordinate 202,262, forward strand.
CCACTGCCGAGATCAGGGCATCCTGGTTGTCCGGCAGCTGCATGTCCGGCAGGTCCACCGATTCGGCGGCCCACTGGGTGGCGAACACGATGGCCACGTCAGCCTGCGCGGCGGCCTTGGCCGCAGCGGCGGCATTGATCCCGTCCACATACTCGATGGTCGCGTCCGGGCGCGCCGCACGCAGCGATTCCAGCGGCGAGGACGGGTGGAAGATCACCGGGCCCGGCCAGGTGGTCGGCATCACGCCCGGCACCGCATTGGTGCCCTTTGCGGTCACGCCCACCATCGACGAACCACCGCCACCGATCACGCCCTTGTCGGCATGGCCACCGATGATGACGATGCGCTTCACGCTGTCGGCCAGCGGCAGCAGGTTGCCCTCATTGCGCAGCAGCACGCTGCCCTCTTCCACCGTGCGCTGGGCAACGGCGAAGCCGGCCTCGGCATCGACCTTCTGGTGCTGCGGCGGGTTGTCGAAGCTGCCATGCAGGAACATCGTGCGCAGGATGCGCGCCACCATGTCGTTCAGGCGCGCCTGCGGCACCACGCCACCGTGCACGGCCAGGCGCAGCGGTTCGTCGAAGAACACCGCCGCGTCGAACACTTCACCGGCCGACTGCTGATCGAGGCCGGCCAGCGCCGCCTTCGAGCCACTGTGCACGCCACCCCAGTCGGACATCACGAAACCGGGGAACTTCCATTCCTGCTTCAGCACCTGGTTCATCAGGTAGCCGTTCTCGCAGCTGTAGGTGCCGTTGATCTTGTTGTACGAGCACATCGCCACGCCCGGGCGACCGGCTTCCAGCGCGATCTCGAAGGCCAGCAGGTCCGACTCGTGCATGGCCTGTTCGCCGATGCGCACGTCGTGGAAGTTGCGGCGGGTCTCCATGTCGTTCAGCGCGAAGTGCTTCATCGAGGAGATCACGTGCTGGCTCTGCACGCCCTGGATCAGCGCGCCAACCATCGAGCCGGCCAGCAGCGGATCTTCACCGGCATATTCGAAGTTGCGGCCGTTGCGCGGGTCGCGCTGCAGGTTGACGCTGCCCGACAGCAGGATGTTGAAGCGCTGCTGCCATGCCTCGCGGCCCATCGTGGCGCCACCGGCGAAGGCGACTTCACGGTTCCAGCTCGATGCGGTGGACGGGCCCGACGGCATCGCCGTGGCGAAATCGCCCGGGCGGATGCCACCCGGATTGGTCACGCCGACGCCGGCATCGGCCGACTGCTGCGACGGAATGCCCAGCCGCGCCACGCCCGGCACGAAACCAGCCGAACCGACTGCGCCTTCCGGCAGCGGGCCACCATCCTTGCCCAGCCCGAAGTAGCTGTGCAGCATCTGGAACTTCTCATCCTCGGTCATCGCCTTCAGCAGCAGCGCAGCGCGCGCGTCGGCGTTGAGGGTGGTGTCCATCCACGGCCTGTCGCCATGCGTGTCGGCGGCGTAGGCCAGGGTCAGCAGGGTGGCGCGCAGGGTACTGCCTTCCACCTTGAACGGCGCACTGCTGGCGGCCTGGAAGCCATCGCTGAAATAGCTGGCATCGGCTTCCAGCGCGACACGCGCCGGATCGAAGCCTGCGGCCTTGGCCGATTCACCGGCCACCGCGCCGAGCAGCACCGCCGGTGCACCCAGCCGCGAACGGGTGACCAGCGCCGGCAGCTGCGCCGCACCTGCACCGGCATCGGTATAGACCGCCACGGTGTGGCGGCCGTCGTCCAGGCGCAGGTAGTTCAGGCCCGGCTGGTCGGGGCCGGATTCAGCGGCGATCGGCAGTCGGGTCAGCACTGCCTGGCCGCGCTGGGTCTGGCCATCGTCCTTGCCGGCAGCAATGAAGCGGTACGCGTAGCCCAGGCCATCGGCCAGCACCTGCAGCGGATCGACCTGGCCGATGCCGCGCTGCACCTGGCGCACGCTCACCGCGTCCACCTGCAGGGTCTTCAACTGGGTGGCCAAGGCCGGCATCGCCTCGGCGGTCGGGGCCTGTTCCAGGGTCAACACAGTGAACGCGGCGGGGTCGGCCCAGGCCGGGGCGGCCAGTGCGGCAGACAGGGCCAGGGACAGTGCAAGCGGCTTTGTAAACGTTTTCATCGGCAGGCGTAATTCCGTTGCCAAGGCAATCGGTCCAGGGAAAGTGCCGCCGAAGGGTGCAGCGTTCATGCCGCGCAGGGGTTGCCAGGCAACGTCCCGCAGGCCGATGGACGGGCCGGTCTGCGCGCGGGACCCTCCTCCCGGCGTGACAACCTGCCTGCCCGGGCCGCGCAGGGCGACCCAATCCTGTGAAGATTGTGCGAGGGCGTTCACACCTGTCAACAGGACCTAAGTCACAGGGGCAACCCGGCCAGCGGTTATCAGGCCATCACCGGCGGTCATCAGCGCGCCGCGCGAGGCTGCCGATAATGAGGGTCCCTGGCCACGAACCGAGCCCATGACCGTCCATCGCGACTTCGACCATCTCTGGCGCGACCGCTGTGACACCTCCAGCCAGCGCGCGCCGCGCGTGTTGATCCGGGTGTTCGTGGCCCCGGGTGAGCTGGAGCGCAGCGTGGCGTTCTACGAGCAGCTGCAGGGTGTGGTGGCCGATGCGGGGTTCCCGTTTCCGGAGGCCGGGCTGCGTCTGGCGATGGTCGGTGCGTTCCTGTTGATCGAGGGCAGCGAGACGGCGCTGGCGCCGTTCACTTCGACCACGGGAACGCTGCTGGTCGACGATGTTCGGCCCTATCACGACAAACTGGTCGCGGCTGGCGCCGAGATCATCTTCCCGTTGCAGGTGGTACCCACCGGGGCGGCGTTCAACGCGGTGCATCCCGATGGCACGGTGGTCGAGTACGTGCATCACCGGCCGGATCCGCACGGCCGGTGAGGGGACGGCCGGGCTGCGCCCGGCACCCGCAGAGGCAACGGCCAAAGCAACAGCGGGGCTCCTGTGGGTAGGCGGGGTGGGTCCGTTGGCGGGGGACGCCGTGAATCCGTCCCTGGAGGCTCGGTCGCGCCATCCATGGCGCTCACGCCCCCGCCAACGGACCCACCCCGCCTTCGACAATTTCTCGCAACCTGCAGTAGATCCACGCCATGCGTGGATGCTCTTCGTTTCATTGTCGAATTACTCGATTTCGATGGAGATTCATCCACGCATGGCGTGGATCTACAATCCCTCCATGTCCTCCCCCGCCCTGGCCTGGAATGGCACGTTGCTGCTGGATGCTCACGTGGCCGTGCTGCAGGGCCATGCCGGTGGCAGCGCCTCGCATGCGCACTACGCCCATCAACTGCTGTTGAGCGACGGTACGCCCTGGCAGGTCGAAGTCGATGGCGTACGGCAGCAGGGCCAACGGCTGTGGCTGCCGTCCTTCCAGCCGCACGCAATCCTGTCGGCACCGGAAGCGGGCTGTACGGTGTTCCTTGAGCCGGCGCATGCCGACCTCGAACAGATCCAGCAGCACCTGCACTCGCTGCCCGGCACTGCGATGGAACTGCACGACTGGCTGCCACGACTGAGCCGCCCGCAACCGCTGGACCGCCGCGTGCAGGCGGCATTGGCCAGGATCGCCCAGCACCTGCCCGGCCCGGTGCCGGCCGCCGATATCGCCGAGGCGGCGCACCTGTCGACCAGTCAGCTGCACCGGCGTTTCCAGTCCGAGCTGGCAGTGACCCTGCGCGGCTGGGTGCTGTGGCAACGGTTGCGCCGCGCGCTGATGCATCATCTGAGCGGTCACAACCTGACCGACAGTGCGCATGCCGCTGGATTCGCCGATCTGGCCCATCTCTCGCGCAGCCTGCGCCGCATGTTCGGCATCGGTGCCGCGCAGCTGCAGGGCCTGCAGCTGCACGCGGCCTGACATGTTCAATCATTCGCGCCTGCGCAGGCCTTCCGGCAACTCCGGCACCTCGCCATGCGGCAGTTCGCGGAACGGCGCCAGCAGCTGCCCCGGATAATCGCGCGGATAGTCCGGTTGGCTGCCGATGCCAAGGTCGCGTTGCTGCAGCCGATAACCCGGCGCATCGAAGGCGGTCCCCAGCAGATGGTCCCAGGCGGTCAGGAACAGGCCGAAGTTGACGTCGCCCGCGGTGCCGTAACGCATGTGGTGGAAGCGGTGCAGCGGCGCCCAGGCCATCACCCGACCCAGCACGCCGGGACGCATGTCCACGTTGGAGTGCTGCAGCAGCAGCTGGATGGCAATGGCGAAAGCCAGCACCGCAGCCACCGGCATCGGCAGGCCCAACAGCAGCAGCGGCAGCACGCCGCCCACCGCTTCGGCCGCCTGGTGAAGCGGGTGTTTCATCAGCCCGTTGAAGCCGTACATGCGGGTGACGCTGTGGTGCACCGCATGCAGCCGCCACAACCAGCGGATGCGATGGCTGGCGTAGTGCACCAGGGTGATGCCGAGATCAGCGCAGACGATGGCCAGCAGCACCTGCAGCGCGAATGGCCACTGCACCGGCCACAACTGCCACGGAATGATTGCCGCCAGCAGCGGCACCGCCGCGATCGACAGCAGGTTCAGGCTTTCGTTGACCAGTGCATGCAGGGTGTCACGCAGGCTGTCGCCGTGGTCGTGGTTGAACGCGGGGTCGTACGGCCAGGCACGCTCGGCGGCGAACGAGACCGCGATGGCGGCCGCCAGCAAGGCCAGCAGCCACAACGGATCACCGTGGCAATGGCCGACCCAGACGACGGCAGTGGCAACGAAGCCCAGCAGGAACAGCGGGGCATACAGGCGGAGCATCCAGTGCTTCATGGGCAACCCGGAAAGTGAGGGGCCTGCATGCTGGCGCCGCGTATGGGGTGCTGGCTTGAACAAACGGCGCAACCCGCGCACACCGGGTAGACGCCGACCTTGGTCGGCGCCGCGTTTCCCACATCCACGCATGGCGCGGCTCTACAATGACGCCCTCATCGCGCCCGGGGCCGGCATGGATTCCTTCAACCTGATGCGTGCCTTCCGCCGCATCGTCGAACGCGGCGGGCTGGCCCGCGCTGCCGAAGACCTGGGCATGTCGCCCGCCGGCCTGAGCAAGCAGCTGCGCACGCTGGAAGCGCATCTGGGCGTGGTACTGCTGCAGCGGACCACGCGGCGCATGAGCCTGACCGAGACCGGCCACGCCTATTACCGTGAATGCTGCCGCCTGCTCGACGAGCTGGACGCATTGGAACGTGGCATCGCCGAACAGCGCGGCGACGTAGCCGGGCGCCTGCGCGTCAATGCGCCGCAGTCGTTCGCACTGAGCACGCTGTCGCCGCTGCTGCCGCGCTTCCTGCAGCAGCATCCACAGCTGTCGCTGGACCTGGTGATGGAAGATCGCCTGCTCGATGCAGTCGGTGAGGGTTTCGATGTGTCGCTGCGGCTGCGTGCCGAGTTGGATGATTCACGCCTGGTGGCGCGCCGGCTGGCGTCGCTGCAGCAGGTGCTGTGCGCGGCCCCGTCCTACCTGCGGCAGCATCCGGCACCGCAGGCGGTGGACGATCTGCAGGCGCACAGCGTGCTGGCCTACAGCCTGTCCGACTCACCGGGCAGCTGGCCGCTGCTCGGCCCCGATGGCCAGGTGACGATCACCCTGCCAGCGCGCGTCACCGTCAACAACAGCCTGCTGCTGCGCGACCTGCTGGTGGCCGGCATGGGCATCGGCGCCCTGCCCTCGTTCCTGGCGGCACCCGCACTGGCCCGTGGCGAACTGCAGCAGGTGCTGCCCGACCACCGCTATCCGCCGCGCTTCGTGCATGCGGTCTACCCCACCTCGCGCCACCTGCAGCCCAAGGTGCGTGCCTTCATCGATTTCCTGCACGCCGAGCTGCCCGGCTGCGCCGGCCTGGATTCGTAACCGCCAGCGAAAACTGAGCTGCCCGCAGCGTGCTGTTTCGGCCACGCCGCGCTGCCTACTCTGCCGCCTCCCCTCTCACCGATGGCAGGCAGATGTCTTCCGTTCCTTCCCCCGCCACCGCCGCGCCGGTGGTCGATTTCTTCCACGACGTGGTCTGCGGCTGGTGCTTCGTGCTGGCCCCGCGCCTGCAGCAGGTCTCGGCCGAACTCGGCATCCAGGTGCGCCACCGCAGCTTCGTGCTGCAGGACTCGCGCGCGCAGATGGTCGAGGTGTTCGGCTCGATGGAGCGCGCCAAGGCGATCATCCTGCGCCACTGGACCGACTGCGCCGCGCATGAAGACACCGCGCGCATCGATATCGAAGGCATGCGCGCACAGGACTTCGAGTATCCGTCCGGCTGGCTCGGCGCACTGGCCTGCCAGGCCGCCGGCATGCTCGGTGGCAACGACGCCCATGGCGCGATGTTTGATGCCGTGCAATGGGCGCACCTGCACCAGCACCGCAACATCGGCGACGCCGAAGTACTGCTGGATATCGCCGAATCGCTGGGTCATCCACGTGGCGCCTTCGCTGACCACATGCGCAGCGACGCAGTACGCCAGCGCGTGCAGGCCGACCGTGCCGAAGCCGCGACCCTCGGCATCCGTTCCATTCCCACCGTGATCGGCGGCAACGGCCTGCGCCTGCAGACCCTGCCGCTGCCACACCTGCGCCAGGCCCTGGCGCCCCTGGTCGCGGCCTGAGCCGCACCCTCCCCCACCCTGCAAGGAGATTCCCCATGACCCCACATACCCTGGCCACCGCGCTGGCCCTGCTGCTGGCCGGCACCGCCGCGTCCACCACCGTGTCCGCACACGAACGCGTTCCCTCCGGCCAGCAGGTCGGCACCAGCCCCTGGGGGCCGAAGGACGAGATCGGTCGCCTCAACCTGATCACCGAAGCCTCGCGTGCGGCGATCCTGTCACGGGTCAGCGGCGGCAAGGCCTATGACCTGGCCACCGAATACTACGTCGGCATGCCCAGCTGGCAGGATGCCGGCGACCCGCACTACCAGTTCTGGATGACCCACACCCCGCGCGGCACGGTGATGGACGACCCGATGGGCGTGGGCGAGACCATGAACCTCACCCGCAGCTACACCGGCACCGCATTCTCGATGTACAGCCACACCGGCACCCACATCGATGCGCTGAACCACTTCGGCATCCACGGGAAGATCTGGAACGGCTTCGAGGCCGACAAGCACCTCGGCGATCGTGGCTGGAATGTCACCGGCATCGAGAAGTTCCCGCCGCTGATCGCGCGTGGCGTGCTGATCGACGTGGCCGCCGCCAAGGGCGTGGACATGCTGCCTGACAGCTACCGCGTCACCCGCCAGGACCTGAAGGATGCGCTGGCACGCCAGAAGGTGAAACTGCAGCAGGGCGACGTGGTGCTGATCCGCACCGGCCGCATGCGCCTGTTCGAGCAGCCCAGGGCCTACATGGCCAACCCGCCGGGCATGGGCCTGGACGCGGCACGCTTCCTGGTCGAGGACAGCGGCGCGATGATCGTCGGTGCCGACAACCTCAGCTTCGAGACCTTCCCCTCGGAGGTGTCCGACGACTACGTGCCGCTGCACACCTACCTGCTGGCCCAGCAGGGCGCGCCGATCATCGAGCTGGTGGCGCTGGACGAACTGGCCCGCGACAAGGTCTACGAGTTCGCCTTCATCGGCGGCCCGCTGAAGATCCGCGGCGGCGATGCCGCGCCGCTGCGCCCGGTGGCGCTGCCGGTGCGCCCGTAACCAGGGCCTGTGGGTGCCGACCTTGGTCGGCACTCCTTTACCCCCTTCAGCAACCTGAAACCGGACCCTCCGATTTCATTAGTAATTCTACTCACAAGACGAGTAGCATGTCTGGTCTCAGCCCCTGATACCGGCCCGTCGATACTCGCGCCATGCCCGCTGTTTCCGCCCGTTCCTGCCGTTTCCAGCCCGCCCGGCGCCTCCCCTGGAGGGCCGGCTGATGGGTGCCGTCGTCGCCCTCGACCGGCTGCTGGACGGGCGCCAGCTGTGGCGCGGCCCGGCCCGCCAGGGGCCGGCCAGCGACCACCTGGCCAGCGGCCACCCGGCACTGGACGCACGCCTGCCCGGCGGTGGCTGGCCCACCAGCGGGCTGTGCGAGGTACTGCAGGCGGCGCCTGGGGTGGGTGAGCTGGCGCTGGTCTGGCCGGCGCTGGCCAAGCTGAGCCTGCGTGACCGCCCGATCGTGCTGGTCGCCCCGCCCTATCGCCCGCATGCCCCGGCCTGGGCGGCAGCCGGGCTGGACCTGGCCCAGCTGCAGATCATCCACGCAGCGCCGAAACAGGCGCTCTGGGCCACCGAGCAGTGCCTGCGCTCTGCCGCCTGCGCGGCGGTGCTGTGCTGGCCACACCAGGCCGACGATCGCGCCCTGCGCCGGCTGCAGGTCGCCGCCGACAGCGGCCAGTGCCTGGGCTTCGTGTTCCGCGAGGCGCAGGCGGCGCGCAATCCCTCTCCGGCCAGCCTGCGCCTGCAGCTCGACCACGGCCAGGTGCGGGTGCTGAAGTGCCGAGGCGGCCTGCCGCCGGCGCAGCCGTTGCCGCTGGCCATCGCCCACTGAGGCCGCGCCATGCACTGGGCCTGCCTGTTGTTGCCGCAGCTGGCGCTGGACAGCGTGCTGCGCCTGCAGCCGGATCCGCAGCGCCCACTGGTGCTGCTGCAGGGGCCGGCACAGCGTCGCGTACTGCGTGCAGTCAGCCCGTCGGCACGCGCAGCGGGGCTGCGCCCGGGCATGCTGCTGTCGGCTGCGCAGGTGCTGGTGCAGGACATGCACCTGCACGATTACGATCCCAACGCCGAACAGCACACCCGGCAGCTGCTGGCCAGCTGGGCCTACGCCTACAGCTCCCAGGTCAGCCTCGATTTCCCGCATGCACTGGTGCTGGAGATCGGCGCCAGCCGCGCCCTGTTCGGTGACTGGCTGACGATCCAGCAGCGGCTGCGCAACGAACTGCACGAACTCGGCTTCCGTCACCGTCTGGTGGCCGCACCTACCCCACATGCCGCGCGCGTGCTAGCCAATGTCCACGATGGCCTCGGCATCGATGCACAGCAACTGCCGGCGGCGCTGGCGCAGTTGCCCCTGCCGCGCTGCGGCCTGCCCAACGAAGCGGTGACGGTGCTCGGCCGCTCCGGCCTGCGCACGCTGGGCGCAGTGCTCGAGCTGCCGCGCGACAGCCTGGCCCGGCGCTTTGCCCCCGAGGTCCTGCAGCAGCTGGATGCACTGCGTGGGCTACCCACCGCGCCACTGCGCTACTACCAGCCACCGGACCGTTTCGATGCACGCATCGAATTCGAGTACGAGATCGAATCCAGCCAGGCCCTGTTGTTCCCGCTGCGTCGCCTGCTGCTGGACCTGGCCGCGTTCCTGTGTTCGCGCGATGGCGGCGTGCAGCGCTTCGACCTGCATTTCGAGCACGACCTGCTGCCGGCCAGCGTGCTGACCATCGGCCTGCTGGCACCGGAACGCGATCCCGCGTTGCTGTTCGAGATCGCGCGCAACCGCATGGAAGCGTTCGCCCTGCCGGCCGGCAGCCGCGCACTGCGCCTGCAGGCCGAACAGCTGCCACCGTTCGTGCCCGCCGCGCGCGACCTGTTCGATACCCGGCCGGCACAGGCGATGCCCTGGAACCAGCTGCGCGAGCGCCTGCGCGCGCGGCTGGGCGATGACGCCGTGCAGCCGCTGGCGGTGCAGGCCGACCATCGCCCCGAACGCGCCAGTGGCAGCCAGCCCGCGGCCAAGCCTCCGTCGTACTGGCCGCTGCGCCCTGGCTGGTTGCTGGACACCCCGCAACCGCTGCGTGATCCGCGGCTGCGCATCGTCACCGGGCCGGAGCGGATCGAATCGGGCTGGTGGGACCAGGCCGACGCGCGCCGCGACTACTACGTGGTGGAAACCGCACACGGCCAGCGCGGCTGGGCTTTCCGTGAGCGCAACGATCCGCATGCGCCGTGGATGCTGCACGGCTGGTTCGGCTGAGCCGCCATGCACAGCGAACTGCCCGGCTACGCCGAACTGCACTGCCTGTCGGCCTTCAGTTTCCAGCGTGGTGCTTCGATCGCCGAAGAGCTGTTCGCGCGCGCCGCCGGCCAGGGCTACCGCGCGTTGGCGATCACCGACGAATGCTCGCTGGCCGGCATCGTGCGTGCCTGGCAGGCGGCCAAGGCGCATGGCGTGGCGCTGATCGTCGGCGCCGAATTCCAGGTCGAGGACGGACCCAAGCTGGCCCTGCTGTGCACCGACCAGGCCGCCTATGCCGGGCTCTGCCAGTTGATCACTACCTGTCGGCGGCGCGCGGCCAAAGGCGAGTACCGTTGCCTGCGCGAGGACCTGCTCGGCCTGCCCGACGGCCTGCTGTGCCTGTGGCTGGACCGGCAACCGGCCGCCACCGACCTGGAACTGCTGCGCGCCGGCTTCAATGATCGGCTGTGGCTGGCGGTGGAACTGCACCACGAGCACGACGACGCACGCCGCCTGCAGCAGCTGCAGGCCTTCGGCGAACGCCACCGCCTGCCGCTGGTCGCCAGTGGCGATGTGCACATGCACGTGCGACGCCGCCGCGCCCTGCAGGACACGCTGACCGCGATCCGCCATCGTTGCAGCGTGGCCGAAGCCGGCTGGCGCCTGTTTCCCAACGGCGAGCGCCACCTGCGTCCGCGCACCGCGCTGGCCCAGCTGTATCCCGCCGAACTGCTGGCCGAGACCCTGCGCATCGCCGAACGCTGCCACTTCACCCTGGAACAGCTGCAGTACACCTATCCACGCGAGCTGGTGCCGGAGGGGCATGACCCGGACAGCTGGCTGCGCGAGCTGGTCGAAGAAAAGATTCCCTGGCGTTGGCCAGAAGGCATCAAGGACGCACAGCGCAAGCAGATCGAACATGAGCTGGCGTTGATCCGGGAGAAAAACTACGCCTCCTACTTCCTTACCGTGCATGACATCGTGCGCTTCGCCCGCAGCCAGGACATCCTCTGCCAAGGGCGTGGCTCGGCGGCCAATTCGACGGTGTGCTTTGTGCTGGGCGTGACCGAGATCGATCCTGCGCGCAGCAATCTGTTGTTTGAACGCTTCATCTCCGCCGAGCGCAATGAGCCGCCGGACATCGACATCGACTTCGAGCACGAGCGCCGCGAGGAAGTGCTGCAGTACGTGTTCAAGCGCTATGGCCGCGAGCGCGCCGCACTGACCGCAGTAGCAATCAGCTACCGTGGCCGCAGCGCGATCCGCGACGTCGCCCGTGCGCTCGGCCTGCCGATGGACCAGGTCAACGAACTCGGCGCGGCGATGGACCACTGGGGTGGCAGCATCCCGCTGCCGGAAACCCTGCGCGAGCGCGGCTTCGACCCGGACACGCCCTTGATGCGGCGGCTGCTGGCATTGACCGCCGAGCTGATCGACTTCCCACGCCACCTGTCTCAGCATCCGGGTGGTTTCGTCATCTCCGAGCATCCGCTGTCGACCCTGGTGCCGGTAGAAAACGCGGCGATGGCCGACCGCACCGTCATCCAGTGGGACAAGGACGATCTGGATGCCACCGGCCTGATGAAGGTCGACTGCCTGGCGCTGGGCATGCTCACCGCCATCCGCAAATGCCTGGCGATGTTGAAGCAGCACGGCCTGCATGAAGGACGCATGGATGCGATCCCGCCCAAGGATGCAAAGACCTTCGACATGATCTGCGCCGCCGACACCATCGGCGTGTTCCAGATCGAATCGCGCGCCCAGATGGCGATGCTGCCGCGCATGCAGCCACGCACGTTCTATGACCTGGTGATCGAGGTGGCGATCGTGCGCCCCGGCCCGATCCAGGGCGACATGGTGCACCCCTATCTGGAGCGGCGCCGGATCCTGCGCGAAAAGGGACCGGACGCGTTGAACGACCCGGACAACCCGCTCTACCCACCGCAGCTGGAACGCGTGTTCGCACGCACGCTGGGCGTGCCGCTGTTCCAGGAACAGGTGATGCAGCTGGCGGTAGAAGCGGCCGGCTACACGCCGGGCCAGGCCGATGCCCTGCGCCGCTCGATGGCGGCGTGGAAGCGCCGTGGCGGCCTGGAACCGCATCGCGAGAAGCTGCTGGCCGGCATGCTCAAGAACGGTTTCAGCCGCGAATACGGCGAGCACCTGTTCGAGCAGATCAAGGGCTTCGGTGATTACGGTTTCCCGGAAAGCCACGCCGCCAGCTTCGCCCTGCTGACCTATAACAGCTGCTGGCTGAAATGCCATCACCCCGCCGCGTTCACCGCCAGCCTGATCAACAGCCAGCCGCTGGGCTTCTACAGCCCCGACCAGCTGCTGCAGGACGCGCGCCGGCATGGCATCCGCGTGCTGCCGGTGGACGTGCGCCACAGCGACTGGGACTGCACCCTGGATTTCAGCAAGGGGCCGGCGGCGATCCGGCTCGGCCTGCGCCTGGTCGATGGCTGCAATGAACCCGCCGTGCAGGCCATCATGCGCGAACGTGCGCGGCGCCCGTTCGACGATGTCGGCGACCTGTGCCAGCGCACCGCCCTGGACCGCCGCCAGCAGGGCCTGCTGGCCGATGCCGGTGCGTTGCGTGGGCTCAGTGGCCATCGCCATCGTGCACGCTGGGATATCTCCGGCGTGGAAAACCGGCTGCCGCTCTTCGACCAGGCCCGCGCCACCGCCGAAGCCCGCGTGCCGTTGCCCCTGCCCAGCGCCTGGGAGGACATGCAGGCCGATTACCGCAGCACCGGCACCACCCTCGGCCGCCATCCGATCTCATTCCTGCGTGCGCAGCTGCGCAGCCGTGGCTGCCTGGATGCCGCGCAACTGGCGGGCCATGGCCATGGCCGTCGCGTGCGCATCGCCGGCCTGGTACGCATGCGCCAGCGCCCACAGACCGCCAGCGGTGTCACCTTCCTCACGCTCGAGGATGAGACTGGCATGGTCAACGCCGTGGTCTGGCGGCACCTGGCCGATCGCCAGCACCGGGTGCTGGTCGATACCCAGCTGATGCAGATCGATGGCCGCCTGGAACGCGTCGATGGTGTGCAGCATGTCATCGTGCAGCGCATGCACTGCCTGGATGAGCTGCTGCAGGGACTGCGCAGCCACAGCCGCGATTTCCACTGACGCCGGGAATCACCGCGTAACGGCCACAAGGTGATGTCGACCAGGTAGAGGTAGAGTCGACTGTCAGTCGACTTGCGCGCGCCAGCGCGGGAATTTCCGTGATCTGATCGAACAGCAGTCGACTGACAGTCGACTCTACCCATCCCCTTTTGCATCCGCTATCGTCGGCACATCCAAGGAAGGACCACCCGATGCCCCGTGCGCTGCTGCTGACCACCCTGGTGGTCTCCACCCTCGCCCTGCTTGTTTCCGGCTGGACCGCCTGGAACCTGCATCGCAGCCAATCGCCACAGCGCATCATCGAAGCACGCGGCCTGGTCATCCACGATGCAAGCGGCCAGCCGCGGGTGATCCTCGGCGCACCGGTCCCCGACCCGCTCAGCCAGGGCCGCACCCAGGGGCCGCGCGCCACCGCCCTGTCTGGCCTGATCCTGCTTGGCCCCGACGGTTCCGAGCGTGGTGGTTATGGCACCAGCGACCGCGGCGGCGAAGCCCTGCTCACCCTCGACGATGCCACCGGCACTACCGAAGTATTCAAGGTCGTCGCCAACCCGGATCGCGGCGCCAGCCTGATGGTCAAGCACCAGAACAACACCGGCGCCATGCTCACCTCCTGGCAGGGCAAGCCGGAGCTGATGTTCGTCGATGACAGCGGCCAGTCCTACTACGTGCGCCCTGGCGCCAACGCCGCGCCCTGATCGGCTTCTGTAGCGTCGAGCCATGCTCGACGCTACACCCCGCACACGGCCGCCAGGTCATCGGCCAGCTGCCGCAGCTGCGTCGTCCCCAGCGCCGCACAGGTGATGCGCAGGCCATGTCCCGGCGCCGCCACCGCGAACACTTCGCCCGCCCGCACATGCCATCCGCGCGAAGCCAGTGCCAGCACCTGAGGATGGCTGTCAGCCGACAACGGCAGCCACAGGTTCAATCCCTCCATTGGCAGCGGCGTCGGCATGCCACGCGCGCGCAGCAACTCCTGCAGCGACTGCAGGCGCTGCTGGTAACGCTCACCTGCCGAGGCGATCTTCGCCCGCTGCGTTGCCGACGCCAGCACCGACGTCGCCGCATCCTGCAGCAGATGACTGACCCAGCCGGTGCCGGACGCCAATCGCAGCCGCAACCGCATCGCGGTTTCTTCATCGCAGGCCAACCAGGCCAGGCGCAGGTCGGGGCCGAGCGGTTTGGACAACGAACGCAACAGCGCCCAGCGCCGGCCATCCAGCGGCAGTACCGAGTGGTAGGCCTGCTGCGAAAGCAGCGCGTAATGATCGTCGACCAGCACCGCCACCTGCGGGTAGGCCGCCAGCAGCTGGCGCAACGCCCGTGCCCGCTTCGCATCCAGGCTGGCCCCGGTCGGGTTGTGCGCACGCGGGGTCAGCAGCACCGCGCGTGCACCGGCCTCCAGCGCCTGCCGAAGTGATTCGACCTGCATGCCATGCGCGTCCACCGCCACCGGCAACGGCGCGTGGCCCACGGCATTGAGCACATTGAGGCTGCCGAGGAAGCACGGATCCTCCACCGCGATGCGATCCCCCGGCAGCAGCCAGGCCGCCAGCAGGCGTTCAATGCCATCGACCGCGCCATGGGTCAGCTCCAGCGCATAACCCGCCGGGCAGTCCGCATCCAGCGAGGCGCGCGCCAGCGCCTGCAACCTCGGGTCGACCGTGCCCACGCCATACAGCCGCGGTGCGGCCGAGGCAAGGCGCAGGTTCGGCAGCAGGCGCGGATCCGGATTGCCACCGGCCAGGTCCTGCAGCGCCAGCCCGGGCGTACTGCCCTCGCGCGCCAGCGGCGGCGGCAGGCCACGCACCACCGTGCCGCGGCGGCCCGCCGTGCTGGCCAGGCCCGCCGCATCCAGGCGCTTGTAGGCAGCGGCCACGGTGTTGCGGTTCACGCCCAGCTGCTCGGCCAGTTCACGCACCGGCGGCAGCACGCTGCCGGCCGGCAAGCGGCCCTCGCCGATGCCCTCACGGATGCTGTCGAAGATCGACTCGGCACTGTGCCCGGTGATTTTCATTTTGTCCTATGCCAAAATATATCTTGTCCTGTGCCAGTGTATCCCACCCTGGCCGCCCTGCATTGGAGGTGCCCGCATGCCCCTTGCCGCTGCCGACTGGCCCGTCGCCCAGTCCGTTGAACAGATCGCCGCCAACCTGGTCACGGTGCGCCAACGCATCGCCGATGCCTGCGCCCGCGTCGGCCGGGACCCGGCCAGCGTGCGCCTGCTGCCGGTCAGCAAGACCGTCGATGAAGCCCGCATCCGCATGGCGGTGGCCGCAGGCTGCCACGAACTTGGCGAGAACAAGGTGCAGGAGGCACAACGCAAGGCCGAAGCGATGGCCGACCTGGGCGTGCACTGGTCGGTGATCGGCCATCTGCAGACCAACAAGGCGCGCTACGTGGCACGCTTTGCCAGCGAGTTCCAGGCGCTGGACAGCCTGCGCGTAGCCGAGGCCCTGCAGCAGCGCCTGCAACTGGAAGAGCGCACCCTGGATGTGTTCGTGCAGGTCAACACCTCGGCCGAACCCAGCAAGTACGGACTGGAACCCGACGCGGTCGAGGCCTTCGTGCAACAGCTGCCAGCCTTCGATCGCCTGCGCGTGCGCGGCCTGATGACCCTGGCCATCTTCACCCCCGACGTCGAGCGCGTGCGCGCCTGCTTCGTGCGCCTGCGCGAACTGCGCGACCAGCTGCAACGCACCGCCCCGCCCGACCTGGACCTGTCGCAGCTGTCGATGGGCATGTCCGGTGATTTCGAAGTGGCCATCGAGGAAGGTGCCACCGTGGTCCGCGTCGGCCAGGCCATTTTCGGCGCCCGCGCCACCCCGGACAGCTTCTACTGGCCGAACAGCGGAGCCCCGGCATGAAGCACGCGGTTGTCCTGCAGCACGTTGGCTTTGAAGACCTCGGCACCCTGCAGCCACTGCTGTTGGCGCAAGGCTGGCAGCTGCAGCTGCTGCAGGCCGGCGTCGATGCGCTCGATGACGCCGAAACCGCCGACCTGCTGGTCGTGCTGGGCGGTCCCATCAGTGCCAATGACACAGGGACCTACCCCTTCGTCAACGACAGCATTGCCCTGCTGCAGCGCCGGCTGCAGCGGCAGCGGCCTACCCTCGGCATCTGCCTGGGTGCACAGCTGATGGCGCGCGCACTCGGTGCAAGTGTCGCTCCCAGTGGTGGCAAGGAAATCGGCTTTGCGCCACTGCTGCTGACCGATGAAGGCCAGCGTTCTCCGCTGCAGTCCCTGCAGGGCATTCCGGTACTGCATTGGCATGGTGAGGCGTTCGAACTTCCGGCCGGTGCACGCCGCCTGGCCAGCACGCCGGCCTGCCGTCACCAGGCCTTCGCCATCGGCAGCCACGCACTGGCCCTGCAATGCCACCCGGAACTGGACGCCCGCCAGTTCGAGCGCTGGCTGATCGGCCACACGCTGGAGCTGGCCCAGGCCGGCATCGATCCCAACGACCTGCGCGCACAGGCGCGTCGCTATGGCGCACCGCTGGCAGCGGCCGCAACCGCGATGTTCGACCATTGGCTGCAGGACCTGCCGGAGACACCGCAATGAACTACCGATTGCAGATCCACCGCGATGGCGCCCACTGGGGCCACTTCGACTGCAGCGGCCCCGATGCCCTGCAACGCATGGACGCCATTGCCGCACAGCTGCCTGCCGATCAGGGCTTCCAGCTGAAACGGCAGAAAGGTGTCGGCGAAGAGCGCATCCTGTCCAGCAATGCCGATGGCCTGCGGGTACTGGCTTCGCAGATCCAGTACCGCGACATCTGACCCGATGGTAGTGCCGGCCGCGTGCGAAGCTTCACGCATGTTGACCCTGCAACGCGGCAACCACCACGGACTGCTCATCGCTCCGCGCTGGCCCTCCACCCGCATCCAACTGGAAGAAGAGGTACTGCAACGCCTGCTCGACGCGCAGGCGATGCTGCCTGCCGGGTTGCGCCTGCTGCTCACCCGTGGCTTCGAACCCGGCCACAGCCGTCTCGGCGGCTTCCGCCGCGCGGTACGACGGCTCGGCATCGCAGCATTCCGCACCTGCTACCCGCAACGCCGCGATGAGATCGATGCCATTTTCGGTGCCAACGGCCACGACATCGATGGCCGTCATGTCGATGTCTCACTGGTACTGCACGGCAAGCGGCTGCGGCTGCTGCCCCTGGGCGTGTTCACCCCACCGCGCTGGCAGGATCGTCGCGTTGCCCGTCATTCCGAAGCCGTCGTGCAGGTGAAGCGCAGCCTGCAGCAGTGCGGCTTCGAGCTGCATCACAACGCCACCGAAGCCCTGCAGATCCACTGCGACTATCGCCCGCGCTGACGCCGCGGTGGCCCATGCGTGCCGTGCCTCGCGCCATGGATGCAAATGATTCTCTTTTGCTGTAAGGTGCAGCCGCTGCCCTTGCCGCCGCGGGCTGTTCCCTTTCCCAGTTGTCGCCCGCCCCGTGTCCACGCCTGTCGAACCGACGGATGTCGCGCAGCTGTGCGCGGCCCATTACCGGCCGCTGCACGCCCATGTCCGCCGCAAACTCCCGCAACGCAGCGACGCCGATGACGTCGTCCAGGAAACCTGGCTGCGTGTCGTCAAAGTCGCCGCCAGCGGCCTGCTGAGCAACGGCCGCGCCTATCTGTACCGCGTCGCCCACAACCTGATCGCGGATCACTACCGGCAGCGCCAGCGCCGTCGCGAAGAGGTACTGGATGACACGCAGTTGCAGGCCATCGCCGATCCTGCACCACTGCCCGAGCAGCGACTGCTCGACGCCGAACAGCTGCGTCATCTCGATGCGATCATCGCCGCGCTGCCACCGCGCTCGCGCCAGGTGTTCCTGCTGGCGCGTGTGGAACAGATGGCCCTGGCCGAGATCGGCCGTCAGCTGGGCATCAGCCGGCAGACCGCGCACGGCCATCTGCTGCGCGCCCTCGTCGCCCTGCAGCAGGTGCCCGGCGCATGAGCCAGGACGCGATCGCGCGCGAAGCCGCACGCTGGTGGCTGGATGGACACGATGGCACCCGCGACGAGAACGCGTTCGACCAGTGGTGCCAGGCCGATTCGCGCCATGTTGCGCAGTACCAGCATCTGCAGCAGCTGTGGCAGGCCGGTGCCACCTTGCCCAGTCTTCAACGGCAACAGCAACGGCGGCAGCGGCGGCGCCTGGGCGAGGCCGGCATTGCGGTACTGCTGCTGTGCGCGCTCGGCCTGTACAGCCGCACCGCCTCGCCACCCGCTGCGCAGGTACTGCGCACTGCTGCAGGCGAGATCCGTGATGAAGCCCTGCCAGACGGTTCGCACGTCCTGCTGTCACCGGGCAGCGAAGTGCATGTGCGCGTCGATGCACAGCGCCGCCAGTTGCAGCTGCAGCAGGGGCAAGCCTGGTTCAAGGTCGCCGCCGATGCCGACCGGCCATTCCAGGTACACACTCCACAGGGCACGGTCACTGCGCTGGGAACCGCGTTTGATCTGGCCGTGCAGGGCGACAACAGCGTGGTCACGGTCACCGAGCACAGCGTCCGTGTAGAAAGCGGTACCGCCAGCGTGCAGGCCAGTGAGGGGCAGCAGATACGCTTCAACGGACAAGCGACTGCTGCAGCACATCCGGCAGACGACAGCACCCTGGCCTGGCGCGAACGGCGCCTGCATTGGGTTTCGGCGCCGCTTGCCGACGTCACCCAGGGGCTGGACCGTTGGCATGGCGGACATACCTGGATCGTCGGTGCACGGCTTCGCCAACGGCCGGTCACCCTACTGGGCAATGCAGATGGTGCCGCCAGCAACCGCGACCAGCTCGCCGCGCAGCTGCATGTGCGTGTACTGCGTATCGGCGCGGGCATGCAGGTGTGGTTGCCGCCGCGCGAGGAGCAGCGCGATGCACCCTGACATTGGGCCCATCACCGCGTCTACCCAGGATGACGACGCTCTGCGTCAGCCCCTGGAGCCCCCGATGCTGTGCCCCCGCCCCCTTGTCCTCGCCCTGTCGCTGGCCTGCGCCAGCACCGTTCCCCTGCTGCCAAACAGCGCCCACGCGCAGGCCGCCACTCGAAGCTACGATCTGCCCGCCCAGCCACTGGCGGCCGCGCTGGACGCCTACAGCCGGCTGACCGGTGTCGATCTGGTGATCGGCGCGGCGCTGCCCCCAGGTCATTCGGCGCCTGCGCTGCGCGGTGACTTCGACGATGCGCAGGCCCTGACGCGCCTGCTGGCAGGCAGCGGCCTGCGCCCGCGCTTCGTGGATGCGCGTCGTGCCGCCCTGGAACCGGCGCCGGCCGAACGCGCCGATGGCAGCCGCCGCACCGGCCCGCTGCGGGTGCAGGGTACTACCGCACACGGCCAGGCACCGGGTGCCGGCGCCAGCCAATATGTACCGGCCACCCGCGATGGCTTTGCGCCCTCGGTCGGCAGCGAGCGCGTGGCGATGGCCGAACGCCAGGAAGGCAACAGCCTGCTGCGCTCGATGCCTGGCACCCACAGCTTCCATTCGCGCAGCCAGCCGGGCCTGCAGGTCAACATCCGCGGCATGACCGGTGCTGGCCGGGTCAACACCATGATCGACGGTGTCACCCAGACATTTCGCAACAATGCCGGGCATGGCTCGGGTGGTCCGTTCGCCTATGTCGATCCTTTCCTGCTGGCCGGCGTGGACGTGCAACGCGGTGCGGTCGCCGGTGGTGATGGTGCGGGTACGCTGGCCGGCAGTGCCAACTTCCGCACGCTGGATATCGACGATCTGCTCGGTGAGGGCCGTGACTGGGGCCTGCGTGCAGGCTATCGCCACGGCAACAACGGCTACGGCAGCGGCCGTACCTTCGCCGGTGCCTGGCGCCACAGTGAAGAGGGTGGCGACCGCCAGTTCGGCCTGCTGGCCGCTGCCAGCAGCAGCCGCAGCAGCGAATACGCGACCGCGCGTAGGCAGAAGAACAACGCCGACCCGGGCAGCCAGCAGCCCAGCAGCTGGCTGTTGAAAGCACGCCTGCAGCCCAGCGACCAGCACCGGCTGGACCTGAGCCACATGCGTTACGAAAACAACTTCTACCACAACTATCCGTGGCAGATTTCCGCGCGCAACCAGCGCGCCAGCTACCACTACACACCCTATTCGCCGTGGATCGACCTGCGTGCAACCTTCGCCGGCAACAAGACCCGGCTGTTCTATCCGCCAGTGGAGGATTCCAGCTACATCGGTCGCCGCACCCACAGCAGCCTGAGCAGCTGGACCGTGGACAACACCAGCCGCTTCGACATCGGGGCACTGCAGGCGCGCTGGAACACCGGCATCAAGCACCAGTCGGACATCTATGTGGCCGACACCCCCGTCCTGCGCGGTGCCAACCCGCAAGGTCGCAGCCAGCTGGACAGCGTGTTCAGCACGCTGGAGCTGCAGTACGACATCTACGCGCTGACCGCCGGCCTGCGCCAGGACCGCTTCGGCATCCGTGGCCACATCCCGGTGTGCTCGGATGTGCCCGGCCAGTGCGCGGAGATCAATGGCGGCGGCATCGACGTGCGTCGCACCGAGCGCGCACTCAGCCCCAGCCTGGCGGTATCGTGGCAGGCCACCGACTGGCTGCAGCTGTTCGCAGAAGCCTCGCGTACTTCCCGCCCGCCGCGGGTGCAGGAGATGTTCTTCGAGAAGATCCCGCTGGAAGGCATGAGCGATGCCGATGGCGTGGGCGCCAACCCGTTCCTGCGCCGCGAGCGCTCGCGCAACCTGCAGTTTGGTGCCAACCTCAGCACCGACTCGCTGCTGGTCGACGGTGACCTGGCACAGCTGCGGATCACCCGCTTCGACAACCGCATCCGCGACTACATCAAGCCGCAGTACCTGCTGATCGTGCATCCGCCGGAAGTGGAACCGTTCGTGGTGCCGATCGACAGCGATCCGCAACTCACTGCCTGGACCGATGCGCTGGACGTGGACGACTTCAGCACCACCACGCGCTGGATGAACCACCCCGGCGTGGTGCGCATGCGCGGTATCGAACTGGAAGCGCATTACGCCAGCGAGCACTACCACGCCACGCTGAGCTGGACCCGCTCGCACACCAGTGCGCCGGCCATCGAGTTCGTCAACCTGGAAGACATCACCGCCCTGCCCGACCGCTACTGGACGCTGGACGTGGGCGGCCGCTGGTGGCAGCAGCGCGTGCAGGCCGGCCTGCGCGCCGAGTACTCCGGGCCGACCGAGGAAGGCTACGACTTCTTCCAGACCCGCAAGACCGGCGGCACCGGCGTGCTGCTCGACTTCTACGCCAGCTTCAAGCCCCAGGCCAACACCACGCTGTGGCTGAACATCGAAAACCTGCAGAACAAGGCCTATGACAACAATGCCTCGATCGACAGCATCTTCAGCCCGATCCTGGACCGCGGCAACGGCCGTGGCCGTACCGTCTCGATGGGCGTCAATGTGGCGTTCTAGCCGTCGCTGGCTGCCCGTATGCCTGCTCGCGCTGGCGACCGTGGCCAGCGCGCAGCCGATGCCTGGCTCAGTGATCGACCTGGCCAACGGCCAGCACCTGGACGAAGCCGCGTTCGTGGCGCGTGCGGCGGACGCCCGGAGGCTGCTGCTGGGTGAGCGCCATGACCTCGCCGGAGACCACGCCGCCCAGCGCTGGCTGCTGCAGGCGCTGCAGCGGCGGCGCCCGCAGGGTTCGCTGGTGCTGGAAATGATCGCCAGCGAGCGCCAGCCACGCCTGCAGCGGGTGCAGCGCTGGCTGGCCAAGGGCAACCAGGCCGAAGGTGCACGCCTGCAGGAACTGCTGGACTGGGATACGCGTTGGCCGTGGGCCGCGTATGGCGGGCTGATACAGGATGCTGCCGATGCAGGCACGCCGCTGTTCGGCGGCAACCTGTCGCGTGCCGAGGTCAACGCGCTGCTCGCGTCCACCGAGGGCGTGCGGTTCCCGGTGGCCGCTGCCCGCCAGCGCCTGTCGGCGGTGGTGCTGGCCCAGCACGCAGACGCAGCACCGATGCTGGAAGGGATGCTGGCCGTGCAACAGGCCCGCGACACACGCATGGCACAGGTGCTGCTCGATGCGCCCGCGCCGGCGCTGCTGGTAGCGGGGCGCTGGCATGTACTGCGCGATACCGGGGTACCGGGCTACCTGTCACCGGCTACGCCTGCGCTGGTGATCGCATTGGCTTCGCCGGGTGAAACCGTGGATGCGGCGGATGCCGATCTGCTGTGGGTGCTGGACGATGAGTGAGCGCGGCCAACACTGGCAGGCGATCACGATCACCGCCGTCCTGCACCTGCTGCCCCTGCTGCTGTTGGTGCACTGGGCGGCAGCGCCGCCGATGCTGCCGCCGCCGGAGCAGGACGTGCGCATCAGCCTGCGCCTGCTGGCGCCGGCCACGCCGCCACAGCCCGTAGAGGAGCGCCAGGCCGACACCCCCAGCCAGGCGCAGCAGGCGCGCGCATCGCAACCGGCAAAGTCGCCGCCGCCACCGAAACCCACCGCCGCGCGCGAGGGCGAGTTGGCCGCCAGCGAAACGGGCGGGACGGGTCGAACGCCGCTGCCGGTCGCCCCGCCGGCGGCCGCGACCGATGCCAGTCCCGCACCGGCATCGATCACGGCCGCTCCGCCCGCTCCAGACGCGCCACCGGCGGACTTCCAGGCCGGCGCCGCCAGCGACCAGTGGGAAGCCCGCCTGATGGCGCGGCTGGAGCGTTACCGCTATTACCCTGCCGCCGCACGCTCGCGCCGGCAGCAGGGCACTGCCTGGGTCAGGGCCAGCATCGACCGCGAAGGCCGCCTGCTGGCACTGCGGCTGGAACAGTCCAGTGGCCAGCCGATGCTCGATGACGCTGCGCTGCAGACCTTCCGTCGCGCGCAGCCGCTACCGCCCATTCCCGATGAACTGAAGGCACCACAGGAACTGGTGGTGCCGGTGGAGTACTACCTGCGCTAGGCGGCGTAGGCCTCCGCCTCGATCTCGAACAGCATGCCGTCCAGCGCCAGTCGCGGCACCGGGATCAGCGTGCAGGTGGGCGCCGCACGGTTCGGCCAGCGTCGCCGCACCTGGTGGGCAATGATGCCCAGCCGGTCCTCATCGTGGCCGACCACCAGGATGCGCAACCGCGCCACATCAACCAGGCTTGCCTGCGCCGAGCGCAGCGCGGTCTGCAGGTTGTCCAGCGCCTGCCCGACCTGGTCTTCGAAGCTGGGCGAGAGACGGCCCTGCGCATCTTCACCGCCCTGCCCGGCCACGTGGATCACCCGTGCCGGCAGGCGCACCACCGCCACGTGTGAGTAGCCGTTGGCCGAAGGATCGTAGAGGCCCGGTGGATTGAACAGCTCCAGCAGGCCATGGCTGAAGTCCGGTGTGGTCAGCAGGTTCATGCCGCGCGCCTCGTGGGGGTTGCCGGCAGTCTGTGACCTCAACCCCGGTTGAGGTCAAACGGATCCGGTGCAACAGACCGGTCTGCCACGCGCAACGATCACGCGATCCCGTGGAATCGAGCCTGCTCGACTTCCGCTGACGAAAAGCAGTCGAGCTATCTCGACTCTACAGAAGCGTGGTCACGTCCACGCCGGATCTGCGGTGAAATCGATGGTCAGCCAGAACGTGCTGCCCCGAGCATCCAGCCTGACCGCGATCTCGTCACGCATCGCATCGACCTCGCCCACCGAGCCCAAGGGCGTAGCCGGATCGGCCAGCACATGGATCTCGATGAAACGCATCCGCCCCATCTTCGCCACGTGGCTGGTGAAACCGGCATAGCCACGCTCGGCCACGAATGCCTGCATGACCTGCTGCACGCGCCGGTCCAGATCATCCGGCGCCACCTGCAGTACTTCGCGCATGGCCTTCCACGCACTGCGCGCCGGTACCGGCAGTACCGCCAGGCTGATCAATGCCAGCACGATCGAATCCAGGTACGGCACCCAGTGGTGCCACTCACCGCCATGCAGGACCAAGGCCAGTACGAAGGCCAGCACTACCGCCAGGCTCATCAACCCACCCAGCAGCCAGCCCCGTACATCCAGCCACAACAGCGCCGAGCGCAGGCGCCGCGCCCGCTGGGCGACGAACGCCGCCATCGCCAGGTTGCTGGCACTCAGCAGCGCCGCCCACCACAGCGCGGGCCCGAATTTCACCTCGTGTCCGCCCGTGGTCAAACCGATCACCGCGTTGGCCAGCGCATACACGCAGGCCAGCGACAGGATCACACCACCCAGCGCCTCGACCATCGGCTCCAGGTGCCAGTAGCCGTACTGGAAGCGCGGGCTCTGTTCCCGCGCCACCAGCCGCAGCACCGACAACGACACCAGGGTCAGGGCAACGTCGACCAGGCTGTACACACCGTCGAACAGGATGGCCTGCGATCCCACCAGCAGGCCACCGCTGAAGCCGACCACGCTGACCGCGATGGTGACCCCGATCGAGAACTTCAGGATGCGTTGCTCGCGCGCGGTATCCATCGTTCGCCGAAGGGCCGACCGTCGCCGGTCAGGCCTTCAGTACCTCCACCTTGTACGAGGTCACATCGCCGTCGTTCTCGGTGATGAGCCCGTGCACGTCCGACTCGAAGCCCGGGAAGCGGGCATTCTGCTCACGGGCGATGCGCAGCGACTGGATGATCGGCTCATCGCTGTCGCCAAAGCGCTCGCCCGGCATGATGGTCGGAATGCCCGGCGGGTACGGCACCAGCATGGTCGCGGCGATGCGACCACTGACCTGCTCGATGTCGACCCGCTCGATCTCGCCCTTCACCAGGTGGTTGTAGGCATCGGCCGGGGTCATCACCGGCGTCGGCAGATCCACGTACATCTCGCGCATCACCTTGGCCACCGCGAACTCCTGGTTGAACGCATGCAGCGCGTCGCACAGGTCACGCAGGCCCCAACCGGCGTAGGCATTCGGATAGTCGGCGGCCAGCGTCGGCAGTGCCTGGCTGAGCGGCGCATTGCGGTCGTACAGTTCCTTGAACGCCATCAGTTCAGTGACAAGGGTGCTCCACTTGCCCTTGGTGATGCCCATCGAGAACAGGAACAGCACCGAGTACAGGTTGGTCTTCTCCACGGTGATGCCGCGGCCCCACAGGAACTTGCTCAGCACCGCCGCCGGAATGCCCAGCTTGCCCATGCTGCCGTCCATCGCCAGGCCCGGGGTCAGCAGGGTCACCTTGATCGGGTCGATCAGAACATAGTCATCCACCAGGTTCTCGAAGCCGTGCCAGTGCGCATCCGGCTGCAGGTACCACTCCTCGCGCTTGGCCACCATCGGTGCCGGCGTATCGCCCTTGTCCAGACTGCGCTCGACCTGGGTCGGCTGCCACACGCTGAACCACCAGTCGTCGCGGCCGAGATCATCGCGGACGTGCAGCATCGCGCGGCGGAAGGCGATCGCCTCGTCGTGCATTTCCTGTACCAGCGAACGGCCGGCATCGCCTTCCATCATCTTCGACGCCACGTCGCAGGCCGCAATCACCCCGTAGTGCGGGCTGGTCGAGGTGTGCATCATGAACGACTCGTTGAAGCGCTCGGCATCCAGATTGCGCTGCGCCGAGTTGCGCACGTGGATCATCGAGGCCTGCGAGAACGCGGCCAGCAGCTTGTGCGTGGAATGCGTGGTGAAGATGATCGCATCCTGCTCGCGCGGCTTGCCCTTGGCCATGCCGTAGTGGTTCTCGTAGAACGGATGGAACGCAGCGTAGGCGTACCAGGCTTCGTCGAAATGCAGGAAGTCCACCGCGCTGCCGATCTCGTCGGCGATCTTCTCGGCGTTGTAGCACAGGCCATCGTAGGTGGAGTTGGTCACCACTGCGATGCGCGGTTTGGAGCCGGCCTTGTAGGCCTTGCTGGCCAGCGGGTTGGCGGCGATACGCTGCTGCAGCGACTCGGGCGTGAACTGGTCCAGGCTGATCGGGCCGATGATGCCATGCGCGTTGCGGCTGGGGGTGAAGTACACCGGCACCGCGCCGGTCATGATCAGCGCGTGCAGCAGCGACTTGTGGCAGTTGCGGTCGACGAATACCACGTCGCCGCGGGCCACTGTGCCGTGCCAGACGATCTTGTTGGCGGTGGAGGTGCCGTTGGTGACGAAGAAGGTATGGTCGGCACCGAAGTTGCGTGCCGCCTCGTTCTCGGCGTCCTTGATCGGACCAGTATGGTCAAGCAGCGAACCCAGTTCCGGCACCGAGATCGACAGATCGCTGCGCAGCGTGTTCTCGCCATAGAACTGATGGAACGCGCGGCCGACCGGCGATTTGGTGAACGCCACGCCGCCGGCATGGCCAGGCGTATGCCAGGAATAGTTCGACTCGGCCGCGTGATGGATCAGCGCCTTGAAGAACGGCGGCAGCAGGTTCTTCATGTAGTCTTCGGCCGCGCGCATCACCTGCCGCGAGATGAAGCTCTTGGTGTCTTCGAACAGGAAGATGAAGCCGTGAATGTACTTGAGCAGCTTGCTCGGCACCTTCTCGATGGTGCGGCGCTCGCCGTACAGGAACACCGGCAGGTTGGCGCGGCGCGCGCTCTGCTCGCGCAGGAAGGCGGTCAGGCGCTGGAACTCGCCATCCACCTCTTCGCTGCCATCGATCGAGATCAGCACCGCCGACGCCGCCACGTAGGTGCGGGCACCGGCACGGGCATCATCCAGGTTCAGGCCGCACAGCACGCGCTGGTCGTTGCTGCGCAGCTCTTCCACCAGGGCGCGGATCAGGATGCCGCCGATGCGCGGCGACTCGTAGTCGTTGTCGATGACAATGACCGGGTAGTCCAGGGACTTGAAGTACACGTTGATTCTCCTTGTCTAACTCAGGAACGCTGGGCGCCGGCGCTGATCGCCGAGGCCTCGCGGGCGCGCTGCCGCTGCTGGCGGCGCTCCTCGCTGAAGAAGGGATAGAACACGGTGATGAACAGCACGAACAGGAACGCGTACTGCACGATGGTTCCCGACGAGCCGTAGATCGCCCACAGGCAGTAAACGACGGTCAGGCTGGTCAGGGTCCAGAACGCACCGGTGTGGACCAGGGTGTGCGAGCGCTCGACCACGAAGTAGCAGGCCACGCACGAGTAGATGTAGGGCAGCAGGGTCAGCACCACCGCCGCCGATGTGATCACGTCGAACTGTGCCGACGCGGTTTCCGAGGTGGAGGTGACCAGCACCGCCAGGGTCATCAGCACGGCCACGATCAGCACGCCCTTGACCGGCACGTCGTCCTTGTTGGTCTTGCTGAAGATGCTCGGGAACAGGCCGTCATCGGAGGCCGCCTTGGCGCTCTGTGCGGTCAGCAGGATCCAGCCGCCTAGGGAACCGGCAGCGCCGATGAAGGCACAC
Source organism: Stenotrophomonas sp. YJH_SMC_91 (assembly GCF_059368495.1). Taxonomy (NCBI): domain Bacteria; kingdom Pseudomonadati; phylum Pseudomonadota; class Gammaproteobacteria; order Lysobacterales; family Lysobacteraceae; genus Stenotrophomonas; species Stenotrophomonas sp. YJH_SMC_91. The sequence goes on from NZ_JCAFRT010000002.1 coordinate 229,524, forward strand.
AGGCTGACCAGCGCACCGCCCCAGCCACCGACGGCCTTGGCCGCAGCCAGTGCGAACGGCGCATCGGAGGTCTGCAGTTCGCCATTGGGCACCATGCCCATGATCACCGAGGAGCTGGCGATATAGGCGATGGCAGCCAGGAACACGCCGGCCAGGGTGGCACGGGCCACGTTCTTTTCGGGGTTCTCGACCACACCAGCGGTGACCGAGGCCGACTCGACGCCAATGAAGGCCCACAGCGTCAGCGCCGCGGCGCTGGAGATCGCGCCGAAGTTCGATTCGCCGGACACGTTGTAGGCGCCCTTGAAAATGTCGGCATCGAAGAAGAACCAGCCGAAGATGGCGATGCCCAGGATCGGCACCAGCGCAAAACTGGTGGTGACGGTCTGCACCCGGCTGACGAACGCCGGACCGATCACGTTGGCGAAACTCAGCGCCCACACCAGGATCAGCACCGCGATGCAGCGCACCAGCGGCTCGGACAGGATCGGGAAGAAGTAGCTGAAATAGCCCACTGCGGCGATCGGAATGGCGACGTTGCCGATCCAGTTGGCGAACCAGTAGATGGTGTTGGTCTGGAAGCCCATGTACGGCCCGAACCAGTCGCGCGCATAGGCGTACGGGCCGCCCGCCTTGGGTGCCAGCTTGCCCAGCTTGGCGAACACGAAGGCCAGCAACAGCGCACCGGCGGTGGTGATCAGCCAGCCCCAGATCGAGGCGGTACCAATCTTGGCCAGGCTCGATGGCAGCAGGAACACGCCTGAGCCCATCATGTTGCCGGCGACGAGGAAGGTGGCTCCGACCACCCCGATTTTCTTTGCTTCTGCCATGACGATCTCCGGTACTGGCATGAGCCCGGCAGCACCGGGCGTGGGGACGGTTGCGCTGGCGTACGACCGCTGGCGCCTATTTGATGAAGTTGTATTGAAGGCTGCCCTGCACCCGGACCGTGTCGCCGCGTGCGCCGCCCTGCTGTTCCAGGCGGCCGTACAGCAGCTCCATGCCCATCGTCCACGACGGCGCGGGGCTCCAGATCAGGTTGAATACGCCGTACCGGCTCTGTCGGAAGGCATCGGCCGCCAGTGCAGCGTTCCGCTCCAGGGTCAGCTGGCCGAAGATCAGGTTCGATCGCCACAACTCGGACCAATAGTGGGTATAGCCGACGAAGCCGCCGTGCAGGTCCAACGCGTCGAGGCGGCCATCGGCACCGACCACCGCGTCCAGCCCGGAGCCGGTCAGGTCGGCGGTATAGCGGCTGAGGCCGCGTCCTCCCAGCGCACCGAACAGCAGCAGGTCGCGCTCGCCCACCGAGGCCGAGCCACTCAGCTGCAGGCCGCCGGCCATTCGCCGGTCGCGCTCGCCATCGCCGTCATAGGCCAGGCTGCGCGCCACCGCGCCCACCTGAAGGTGGCCCCAGTCGCGCTCCATGCGCGCGGTCACGGTTACGTCCGGCAGACGGTTCACCGCAGCCCGCTCATCACTGGCACCGGCAAGTTCAGTCTTCGGGTCTTCGGCCGCCACGGTCAGCGTGCTGCCCTTGCCCATCGTGAAGCTGTGGTGGATGCCGGCCACCAGCAGATAGCCGGCGCCACCCGGCCCGGCGAAGTCCAGCGTGTCGGGCAGGCTGTCCGGGTCCATGAAGCTGGAGTAGCCATAGCCGGCATAGGTATTGCCGAGCTGTCCATACGCATGCCGCAGGCGGAACTCGTAGCCATCGCTGCTGCCGAAGAAGTCGTTCTCCAGATAGAAGCGCAGGTTGCCGTGCGTGGTTGGACGCCGCGCCTCGAAGCTGAAGCGGGTCTGCTTGGCGTGGATGTTGAAGTTGGAGACATCGCGGTGGCTGCCGCCCACCGGCATCGACGAGGGAATGAACTGATCCTCGTCGCCGGCCGCGCGCGAATCGGCGATGGCATCCAGCTTGGCGTAACCGCCGATGCGGATCACCGTATCAGTGCCGGGTATGGCAAAGAACCCCTTCAGATCCGGGTCGGTCGGGCCCGCCGCACTGTCCGGTCGCGATGCCGCAGTGGACGGATCAGCGACCGAATCGCGCTGCGGCAGTACCGGCTGCGCCACACCCGGCACCTGGGTGCGATGGATCACGTCGGAAGGGGCGGCAGAGGCCATCGGCGCCATTGCAGGCGCGGCTGTTGCCTGCGCAGGCGCAGCATCGCGCTGCTCAAGCCGGTCCAGCCGTTGCTGCATGCCTTCCAGCGCCTGGCGCATGGCGGCCATCTCGCGCCGCAATGCCTGCGCATCCTCTGCATCACCCTGTTGAGCGTACGCCGGCGTGATCGCCAGTGCCCCCAGGCATGCCAGACTCAGTACGGCCAAACGCATTGCATCCTCCCCTGACGAACACTCGCATCACGGTTCCGGAGCGCATGCATGCGCCGCCCTGGCTTCGCGTTGCCGTTGCTGGAAATGCGGGTACTGCGTCGACGACATCGGCCAGCCTGCGCACGGCAGGCAACAGGACGATGACACTGCCCCGCCTGCACCCATGTCGACTCCATCAAGGCCGCGCTGCCAGAGAGGTGGCGACCGCAGCGGTCTGGGTAACAAGCACAGAGTGAGAGTGTCGTGAATGGCTGTGCCGGCCGACCCTGATCAGGGCGTGGCGAGCGCGGCATCCATCGCGCATTGACGCTGTATTCCATGCGTCAAAGGCTAGTCCGTTTGTCGCTTTTGGCCTTGATTGGAATCAAGGCACGATGCTTGATCTCAGTCACGATTCAGACGTGACGACGAACAGACAATGCGCAAGCGGTTGTGTTCGCCTGGGGCAGGAACGCAACAGGCCCGCATGTCACCATGCGGGCCTGTGGTCTACATCATCATGCAGGCGTGGATCAGCGCGGACCAAGCACCGTCTGCAGGTCGTCGCCCTGCGGCAATCCGGCCCGGCGCTGCACCTGGCCCTGTGCATCCTGGAACAGGATGCCCGGGGTGCCCTGGAACCCCATCTCCAGCATCAACACCTGGTTGGCGTCAAGCTTGCCGGCGATCTCGCGGCTGATGTTCGGCAGCGCTTTGATGCCGCCACGGTCGAACTGGTGTTCGTTCTCCAGCAGCGCCGCGCTCGGATCACGTGCGGAGAGGATGGCTGCGGCCTTGGCCGGACTGTCCTCGCGGATCACACCCACCATGATGTGGCGCAGCTGTACCTTGCCGGCGTCGACCCACGGACGGGCCGCCTCCCAGAACTTGTGGCAATACGGGCAGTTGGCATCGCTGAAGGTATAGACCACGCGGGGCGCGTCGGCCTTGCCATCACGCACCCAGGCGCTGGCTTCGAGCTTGGTCCACATTTTGGCCGACATCGGTGCGGCAACCAGCTTCTCGACCGCTTCGGCAGCCACATCATTACCTTCGGCATCGAACAGGCTGCCCACCAGTACGTGCTTGCCATCGGCCGTGACATAGGCCGCTGCAGGCTGCTGCCCTCCCACCACGCCAGCAAAACCGCGCAGGCCGTCCGGCGCATCGAATTCGGCAACGACCTCGAAGCCGTGCTTCTCGATGCCCTTCAGCACGGCTGGACGGTCGCCCTTGGCGGCAGATGCCGGAGCAGTCGTCGCCGAAGCCGTAGCGGCCTTGCCCGGCGGCGTCTGTGCCTGGCTGCAGGCGGCCAATGCCAGCATGACCGGCAGCAGGAGCACCGCCGGGGCGGTGCGCAGGGAAATCGACAACATGGGAACTCCGTAGTGAGATGCCCGCGCAGGCTACCGCAGCCGGCGCAGTTTGTGTTCAAGGCCGGCCGCAGTCAGTTCGCCCAGGTGCAGTTCACGCAGGCGCCCATCGGCGTCGAAAAAGAGCGTGGAAGGATATGCCTGAACGCCGAGCACGGTGGAAGCAGCAGCGTCATCATCCAGCAGCACGTTGCCCAGCATCAGTCGTTCGCCGGCCAGGAAACCCTGGACCTCATCCAGGGTTTCAGCCTGGTTGAGGAATACGAACTGCACGTCATCATGTGCCTGTTGTGCCGTCGCCAGCACCGGCATCTCACGCCGGCAGGGCCCGCACCATGTGGCCCACAGATTCAGCACCAGCGGCTTGCCGCGGAACTGCTGCAGATCGATACGATCGCCTTGAAGGTCCGCCACCTGCAGCGCCGGCAACGGCATCTGCCGCTCCTGCCATGCCGACAGCAACTGGCCACCAGCGACCCAGAACAACACGCCTACCAGTGCGCTCGTCAGCACCGGTGCACGCAACTGACGCCACGGCCGCAGACGCCATAATCCCCACGACAGCCCGGCCACCAGCACCACCATCAGGTGATAGCCACCATCGGTGACCTGCAGAATGCTCCAGGGCTCCGAACGATAGAGCGCGAAATTCAGCACAACAAAACTGACACGACCACACAGCAGGCCGATCAGCAGCATGTCCAGCACGATGCCTGCTGCCGACGGCAGCGGCATTCCCACTGCCCTGCGCGGCCAAAGACGGGCAACGGTCATGGCCAGCAACGTGCACATCAGGATCAACACCACCGGCATCGGTACCGGTCCAACACTCGACATCAGCCCACCTGTTCAAGTTCCACTGCCTGCATGGTCAAAGCGTCACGCCCAGGTTGCAAGCGCTCGCCCGCCCCCCATGGTCAGGCCGCACTGCGCCCCAACTGCATTCCGGGGGACGCCTGCAGGCCGCGCAGACTTCCGGCCACCGACGGCATCAACGGTCGCTCCCGCCGCTTGCAGTTGACGTGGCGGCGATAGTTGGCCGGTGTCATGCCCACGATGCGGAGGAACAGTCGCCGGAATGCGCTCTGATCAGCGTAGCCCACCCCCCAGGCCACCTCCTCGATGCCTGCGCCCTGCTGCAGCAGGGTCTGCGCCTTGGCAATGCGCAGCCGTTGGCAGTATTCGATCGGCCGCAGACCGGTCGCTCGGAGGAAGCGCCGCTGCAGGGTGCGCGGTTCCAATCCGGAAACCTCGCAGATTGCGGCCAGAGTGGCTCCTCGTGCGGCAGTGGTATGCAGCCAGCGCTGGGCCTTCAGTACATCGCGGTCACCGTGGGCGAAGTTGGCACTGAAACGCTCAAGATCCTGCTGGATCCCTGCGGGCACGACGATCCCGAGCTGTTGCGCGACCGCGCTCGCCACGCCCTGCCCGTGCAGCCGGTACAGCAAACGCAGCCCGAGGAAACGCCAAGCCTGCGATCCGCCAACCGTCAGCAGATCGCCATCGTCGACCAGCGCCCGCTCACTGGGCACCCAGCTCACCGCCTGCGCCTGCAACCCTGGATGTCGCCCCAGATCGGGGCCGCTGACCGTTCTTCCGGCCAGCAGTCCCGCACGGGCCAGTACACCGACCCCGTCGCTGGCAGCAGCCAGCAGGCTGCCCCCGTCGTAGTGGGCCCGCAACCAGTCCAGCAGGACCTCTTCGGCGCGCAGACAGGCTCCGGGGCTGATCTGGCCGGGAACCGCGATCACCGCGGGAATGGCGGCGTCGAGCATTTCAGCACCCGCGATGCGGTGTACACCGGTCTGGCTGGCGGGAACGATCCAGCGGGTGACAAGCACACGCTTGAAGGGTCGGCGCTGCTGTTGGGCCAGGCGGTTGGCGACGTGGGCCATTTCGGCCAGCACAGAGGCGGCGGAGGGGTCCCCTCCCGGATATTCGACCACCGCAACCTCTACGAATGCTTCGTTCCTGACTCCCTCCACAGACCACCTCCTCGGTTCGTTGCAGGCCATCGAACGGCCGGTTCAGGCGAAGGGTAGGAACAGGCCCATCTGCGGGGCTATGAAGAAAGTTGCAAAGTGGGCTGAATGCGCGCACCGAGCTGAAGCCTTGACTCTCGACCAGACTCCAGGCTTCACAATGGCCGGCAGGATCCGCAGGAAAGCTGCCATGAACATTGGACAACTGGCCCGTCAGGCGGGCGTGCCGATCGATACGGTCCGCTATTACGAACGGCAGCAGCTGCTGCCGACGGCGGCGCGCTCGGCCGGGGGTTACCGCATCTTCGGCGAGCCGGATCTGCGCCGGCTGCGCTTCATCCGCCGCGCCAAGGCACTGGGCTTCAGCCTGGAGGAAATCGGAGAACTGCTCGCGCTCAGTGATCACCACCAGCAGGACATGGGCAGCGTGCGTGACACCGCGCAGGCCCGCCTGCAGGACATCGCACAACGGATGGCCGAACTGCAGCGCATGCACATCGCGCTGTCGCAGCTGGTCGACGCCTGCCCCGGCCATGGCGCGCTGGACCAGTGCCCGATCCTGGCCGCTCTGACCGACGACACCACGGCCGCAGGCGACTGACATCGGCTTCGCAACACGCGTGAAGAAAAGTGCAACAAATGCTTGCCAACCCCCTGGGGCAAGGCTATTATTTCGCTCCTCAGCGACGTGGGGCCATAGCTCAGCTGGGAGAGCGCCTGCATGGCATGCAGGAGGTCAGCGGTTCGATCCCGCTTGGCTCCACCAATCTTTCGGCATTAGGCCGTCGAAAGGTCGCTAAAGAACATTGATGAGAATTGCGTCCCCATCGTCTAGAGGCCTAGGACATCACCCTTTCACGGTGGCGACCGGGGTTCGAATCCCCGTGGGGACGCCACTCATCACGAACAACGAGGACCCGGCCGATAACCGGGTCTTTTTTGTTCACCGCCTACCGGTATTCAGGGTGTGGCGTTGCGGTTCCCCTGCCCTCGTGGCTGCGGTTGAACCGGAACGAAAAAAGTTCAAAAAAGACTTCCACAAACGTGAACACGCAGGTATGATAGGCGGCTCGGTAACACGGGGCCATAGCTCAGCTGGGAGAGCGCCTGCATGGCATGCAGGAGGTCAGCGGTTCGATCCCGCTTGGCTCCACCACTTTCGACATTAGGCCGTCGAAGGTTCTACAACTTGAAGTTTTTCGTGCGTCCCCATCGTCTAGAGGCCTAGGACATCACCCTTTCACGGTGGCGACCGGGGTTCGAATCCCCGTGGGGACGCCAGTTTCAAAACGGACTCTGCTCCCGGCAGATCATCCGGAGTTTCATGGGGCCATAGCTCAGCTGGGAGAGCGCCTGCATGGCATGCAGGAGGTCAGCGGTTCGATCCCGCTTGGCTCCACCACTTCGACATTAGGCCGTCGAAGGATCTACAACTTGAAGTTTTCGTGCGTCCCCATCGTCTAGAGGCCTAGGACATCACCCTTTCACGGTGGCGACCGGGGTTCGAATCCCCGTGGGGACGCCAATTCTTGAAAACCCTGGCTTCGGCCGGGGTTTTTCTTTGCCTGAGATTCCCGGGAAAGCCCTGTCCACGCATGGCGTGGATCTACTGCAGGGCCGGGATGGATCCGGCGGCCGGTTGGCCCAGTAGATCCATGCCACGCATGGATGGCCTCAGCCTGAACACACCTCAGAACCGGCGATACATCCCGATCGATGCAGGTGCGGTGGGTGCGAAACCAAACTGCGCGTACAACCGGTGCGCTTCACCATCGGCCAGAAGGCTGACGTATGCAGACGGCGGCAGGTTCGCCTGCATCCAGCCATCCAGGCGACGCATCACTTCCTTGCCCAGGCCCTGCCCCTGCAGGCGCGGCAGCACGGCGATATCACAGACCTGCAGGTGGCACCCACCATCGCCGACGATGCGGCCCATCGCTACCAGCTCATTGCCCTGGTAGGCGCACACGCCATACAGGGTATTGGGCAGCGCGCGTGCCGCCGCCTCCTGGCTCTTGGCACTGAGGCCCGCCAGCACACGCAGCTGGCAATAGTCTTCGACCGTGGGGACAGCCTCGCGGAACTGGCAGCTGACGGAATCATTCATGCGGTATCTCCCTGTAGGTCGGGCTATCCTGCCGCATCCACGTCGCAACGACTGCGACCCAGGCCTGCAGAGTTCCCATGTGCTATTCCGCCCTGATCCGCGCTGACTACGCCAAGCTGGTCCGCGAGTTCGGTGCCATCCTGTCGCTGGAGGAGTTCGCCGAACTGTACGCGCACGATCCCGGCAAGAAGCGGCCGAAAACCCCCAAGGCCATGGACGACGGCTTTGCCGGCGCGCGCACCGAACAGGGTCGCGACATCGTCGCGAAGATCCAGCAGTGGCATGCGCAGGAACGCCAGGCTCTGGAGGCGGAGCTGGCCCGCCAACGCGAGCGCCGCGATATCGCCCACGCGACGCTCGCCACCCGCCCCACCCAGAAGGCACGCAACGACCTGCGCGTGGCCGGCAACCGCATCGAGCGCGCCCAGGCCCGGCTTGAGGACCTGCACCGGGTACAACTACTGCCGCGCGACAACCGCATTTTTCCCGGCACCTACGCGCCGGTGATGGTCAGCGAGAGCGGCCGACGGGTGATCAAGCCGATGCGCTACCAATGCCGGCTGCCGGACAAGCCGGCACGCAACGACGTGCTCTACCCCGGCACCTACAACGCACGACGCGACAGCCTGGAAGGCTATTGGCGCGGCGCGTTCGGCCTTCGCCACGGCGTTGTCGTGGTGCAGGCGTTCTATGAGCACGTACCACGCCACGCGATCGCAGGGCGCGCGCTTGGCGCCAGTGAAAAGGAACAGGATGTGGTGCTGGAGTTTCGCCCGGACCCGCCCCGCGACCTGCTTCTGGCCTGCCTTTGGGCGGAATGGGAGGGACCGGAAGGACGCCTGCTCTCATTCGCCACGATCACCGACACCCCGCCACGCGATGTCGCCGCGGCAGGTCACGATCGAGGCGTGATACCGATCCGCAGGGAGCATCTCGATGCGTGGCTCAACCCCGATCCGGACAACCTGGCCGGGCAGTACAGCATCCTCGACGACCGCGAGGACATCCGTTACCTGTACGAAGAGGCCGGCTGAAGCGCCGTTCTCACGCCGTTGCGCTGGAACGGCCCACCGCACGGCTCAGCGCCCGGGTCAGGTCCGCCGACAGATACGGCTTGACCAGCAGTACTCCGGACAGCATAGACTCGGGCAGCTGCTCAGCCAGCATTCCGGTGGCAAGCACGAACGGTACGCCTCGCGCCGACAATGCTGCCGCCACCGGCTCGCTGGTCTCGTTGCGGGCCAGGCGATAGTCCAGCAGGGCCACATCGGGAACCGAGTCTTCCAGCACGCGCAATGCTTCAGCCACGCTCGCCGCCAACCCGACCACGGTCGCGCCGGCATGCACCAGCTGCATCTGCAGCAAGGCTGCGCTCATCTCGTCGTTCTCGACCACCAGCACCCTCAGGTCCTGCAACACTGTCATCGGCTATGGCTCCTGGAGGCATTCAAGCCGGCGCAGTATAGCCATCGCAGAGCCGATGCCGACAGGAAACGCCTCGATCTGCCTTGCCCCTATGAAAGCCCTGCCCTCCTCGGTTACACTCACACGCTGCCTGCCGGTGTGGCGGAATGGTATACGCAGCTGACTCAAAATCAGCCGGGGGTGACCCCATGAAGGTTCGAGTCCTTTCACCGGCACCACAGCATCAAAGGCCAGGTCCATGACCTGGCCTTTTGCTTTTCAGGCGATGCAGGCCCATGTAGCCGCTCCGGTGTCACTGTGCTGACGCAAAACTGCGACCGTTGACAGGGTTGCCGCAAGACGTAGTGCACACTTTTCTTGCCAGCCTCACGTACATCTGCCTATCGTGATCCCGCCGGATCCGGGGGTGGGGGACTGCATGACGTTGCGTGCTGCACTGTTTTTTCTCGTCACGCACGCGCTCGTCATTGCCTTTGTCGGCCCGCAGGACCCGGTCGGCTCCTACCTGATGCTGATCACCGCCCCGCTGCTGGCTGCACTGGCCTGCGTACGGCGTGCACGTGTCAGCCAGGCGGCCTGCCAGTGGCGACTGCTCGGCGCGGCCGTCGGCCTGTTCTCTCTCGCGCTGCTGGCCCTGCTGTACCGCAATGTGGCCGGCCTCGCCCCTGCGCAGATGACCGCCTCAACACTGATCCTGTACGTGTTCTACCGGATCCCCCTGACCTACGTCGCTGCAAGCCCGGGCGGCGGGAACCGCTACATCCGTGCGGTGGACCTCGGGATCATTGCCCTGCTTTGGCTGCTGTACTACCTGCATGCGCGGGCGATGGCGCCGCTGAACACCGCCTTGTGGACGCAGTGCCTGAACACCATGAGCGGCGTGCAGAACAGCCTTGTGTTCTGCTTCGCACTGATCCGTTTCCTGGCCGAGGACGATCCGGACCGCCGCGATTTTTTCCGGACGCTGACGATCTACGCGCTGGGCTACTTCCTGCTGGCCTTCTACATCAATACCTATCAGCCGCAGGTGCCCGACGGCAATTGGGGCGACCTGCTGATCAGTGGACTGTTCGTGCTGCTGGCCATCCTGGCGGGCAGCCATCGTCGCTGCCCGGCAGTGGAGGTATCCCGCAGCCTGCGGCGCATCGTCGATGCCGGCGTACCACTGATGCTGCCCTTGCTGCTGATGCTGGTGGCGCTTCTGGTCGCGCGCCTGCAGCCGACCCTGGCCACGGTCGGCTTCATCGGCTCCCTGCTCGGCTATGCGCTGCGCAGCGTGCTGAGCCAGATCGAGATCCAGCGCCAGCGCGATGAACTGGAAACGCTGGCGCGGCGCGATCCGCTGACCGGACTGGGCAACCGGCGCAGCTTCGATGAGTCGCTGGATCGGGCCCACCGCCGCGCGCGCCGCCAGGGCCAGGGCCTGGCGGTACTGATGATCGACATCGACCACTTCAAACGGCTGAACGACACCTACGGCCACCCGGAAGGTGATCGGCGCCTGCGTGCCGTCGCCGGCATCCTCGATGGCTGCCTGCAACGGGGCGACGATCTGCTGGCCCGCTATGGCGGCGAAGAGTTCATCGCCGCCCTGCCCTCGCCCGATGCCACCCACGCCCTGGGCCTGGGCGAACGGCTGCGCGCTTCGGTCGAAGCCGCAGCCCTGCCCGCCCCCGTGGCCACCGTCACCATCAGCATCGGCGTGGCCTGGCAGGCACCCGGCGAAGACGGCGATCCGCGCGGCCTGGTCGAACGCGCCGACCAGGCCCTGTATCGCGCCAAGCATGCCGGTCGCAACTGCGTACGCGGCGACACCGAAACCAAGGAAGAACAGTCCGGTCGCCGCGCCTAGACCGCATGCAGCGCCGCCGCTCCGTGCCGGTGCCCGGCGCCGCCCTGCAAGCGGAAGCTGGCCACCGTCTGCAGCAGCTGCGCCGACTGCTCTTCCATGCTGCGTGCCGCCGCCGACGCCTCCTCGACCAGGGCCGCGTTCTGCTGGGTGCCCTGGTCGATCAGATCGACGGCATGGTTCATCTGCTGGATGTCGTCGCTCTGCTGCTGCGAGGCAGTGCTGATTTCGGTCATCAGGTCGCTCACCCGGCGCACGTTGGTCACGATCTCGTCCATGGTGCGGCCCGCGCTCTCAACCTGCGCCGTACCGGCACCCACATTGGCAACCGACTCATCGATCAGGTGCTTGATCTCCTTCGCTGCGCTGGCCGAACGCTGCGACAGCTCGCGGATCTCGGTGGCAACCACGGCAAATCCACGGCCGTGTTCACCGGCACGCGCCGCCTCCACCGCTGCGTTCAGCGCGAGAATGTTGGTCTGGAAGGCGATGCCGTCGATCACCCCGATGATGTCGACGATGCGCCGCGACGAGGCATTGATCACCGCCATCGTCTCGACCACCTCATGCACCACACTGCCGCCGCGCGCAGCGACATCGGCGGCTCCACCGGCCAGCTGGCTCGCCTGGCGCGCGTTGGTGGCGGTGCGCTGCACGGTCTCGGCCAGGCCCTTCATCGACACCGCGGTTTCCTCGAGCGAAGCCGCCTGCTGCTCGGTGCGCTGCGAGAGGTCGCTGTTGCCCTGTGCGATTTCAGTCGCGCCGACTGCGATGGTGTCCGCGGCGAACTTGATCTGGCCGATGATCGCGGCCATCGCCTCGACCAGCGAATTCACGCCTTCGCACAGTTCGGCGATCGAGCCATTCTTGTCGGCGGTGGCCACGCGCTGGGTCAGATCGCCCTGCTTGGCCGCGGCCACCACCTCGCGGGTCTGCGCCACCGCGCGCTGCATGGCCTGGTTTTCATGCACCTGCACGGTGATGTCGGTGGCGTACTTGACGACCTTGAACGGCTTGCCATTGAGGTCCAGGATCGGGTTGTAGGATGCCTGGATCCAGACCTCACGCCCGCCTTTGCCAAGGCGCCGATACTGGCCGGCGTCGTATTCGCCGCGCCCCAGTTTCTCCCAGAACTGGCGATATTCGATGCTGCTGCGATGCTCGGGCTCGACAAATAACGAATGGTGCTGCCCGCGCACTTCGTCCAGGCTGTAGCCGGTGGCGGCCAGGAAATTGTCGTTGGCCAACAGGATGCGGCCATCCATGCTGAACTCGATCACCGCCTGCGACTTGGCGATCGCGGCCAGTTGCCCCGCCGAGTCGGCCGCCTGCAGCTTCTGCGCGGTGATGTCGGTCGCGAACTTGACCACCTTGTACGGCCGCCCCTGGCGGTCCAGTACCGGGTTGTACGAGGCCTGGATCCAGATCTCGCGCTGGCCCTTGCCGAAGCGGCGGTACTGTCCGGCGTCGTATTCGCCGCGCCCCAAGCGCGCCCAGAAGTCGCGGTATTCGGCGCTGCGCGCCAGCTCGGGGTCGACGAACAGGGAATGATGCTTGCCCTGGATCTCCTCCAGCCGGTAGCCCATCGCCTGCAGGAAATTGTCATTGGCCTGCAGGATGGTGCCGTCGAGCGCGAACTCGATGACGGCCTGCACGCGATGCAGCGCGGCCACCTGCGCTTCCAGCTCGGTGCGGTCGGTCATCGCCTTCTCTGTGCCGGTGCGTTGCTGCGGCGCCAGTGCGCCAAGCAGCGCACGCCACGGCGACCAACGGGTGTGCAGCTCGGCCGGCGCCTGCGCGCCTGCCGTGAAGCCTGGAATGAGCATTGTCTGATCCTCGGTGTCCGGTAAGCGGTTGTGACCCGACGGGCGGGATGCCCGGCGGCAACATCAGTTGCCAGGGACTACAGGTGCCAACGGCACCTCTCGAGCGACTGCCAAGAACGTCTGCTGCGGGTGCGATCGGCATCTGGGAGCGGCGGAACACACTGCGCGGACCGCCCATCGGGGGCAGCCTGGGGTCCTGCGGCGGGTGACTGGAGCGGGATCCAGAGGGAGTATCGGCGATGCCGTCAGCCGCTTTAGCGGGATTCCGCGACGTCCGTCGCAACTCCGTGCATTGCAGCCGGAATGCGGTAGACGATTGCCGTGTACTTCACGCCCTGCTCACGTGCTACAGGCAGTCCCCCGAGGGACTCAGCGAGGGAACGGCTGGACCGGTTCTGCTCGGCCACCGGATAGCGGAACGCAGCACAGCGCAGGCGCCCTGAGGCGGCCGACCACACCGCCGCCACGGCTTCGCGACCATAGCCGTGCCCATGCATCATTTCTGCGATCCAGATGCCCAGTTCGGGTTCTGCGTCACGGGCTCGATGCAGGCCTGCCAGGCCAACGAATACACCATCCTCGCGCCTGCGGATCACGAACGTGATGTCGGTCCCGTCGGCGATGGTGGGCAGCCACGTTCGCCAGACAGCAGCAAACGCCTCCTTCGACGGCGGCGGCTCGAAGGACATGTAGCGGATCAGCCCGGGGGTGATTCCCGCAAATGCCTCGTCGGCGTCACCGGGCGTGAATGGCCGGAGGTGCAGCCGCGGACTGTCGATGGTCCAGTCGTCGGACGTCATGTTCTGCATTGCCTGAGCGCTGGGTACAGCATCGCTCAGCAGAAGGATGCAGCTCAAGGCAAAAAGGTTTACATGACCAATGCGGGATTCCGCGGCAGGAGAATATGACCAGCATGAAGGTCCCTCAGGATGCTCATCGACATGGAGATCGCATGTTCCCTCGCTTTGCCAGCCTTCTCTTCCTGGCCGTGTGGAGCAGCAGCGCGCTGGCCAACGACACCGCCTATCGACCGGCCTTCCACCCGGACCAGCTGAAGGGACCGCCCGCAGGGCGCCCGAACGAAGTGCTGGTGCTGGGCAGCCCGCACCTGTCCAGCCTGCCGGAGACCTTCACGCCGGCGATGCTGGAACCTCTGCTGCAGCGCCTGGAAGCCTGGCGGCCCACCGCGATCGCGGTAGAGAACCTGTCCGGCCTGCAGTGTGACTTCATGCGCCGCAATCCGGCCCGATACGCCGAGAGCGTAGCGGACTACTGCGTCGATCCGGCACCAGCGCAGGCCGCCACCGGCCTGGACGTGCCAAGCGCCAACGTGGAGATGGAACGCCTGCTTGCGGATTGGCCGAAGGCGCCAACCGCCGCCCAGCGACGCCGACTGGCCGCAGTGTTCCTGGCTGCGGGCGAGAGCAGCTCGGCAGTCGTCCAATGGCTGCGGCTGCCCAGGGAAGAGCGACGTGCCTCGGACAGCCTGACACCGGAGCTGGTGCAGTTCCTCGACACGCGCATGGCACGCCGCAACGAGGCCGGCCTGGTGGCCGGCGTCCTCGCCGCGCGCCTGGGGCTGGAGCGGCTGTGGGCGGTCGACGACCACACTGCGGATTCGCCTACACCGGAATCGCAGCAGAAGGCCTACGCTGCCGCCATACGCGGTGCCTGGGACAATTCCTTCGTCAAAGCGCGCAGGGCGGCCGATGAACGACTGAAAGCCAATCTTGCTCAACCGGATGGGTTGCTCGCGATGTATCGCGCCTACAACGCACCCGAGGCCGCGATGCTGGCCTTCAACAGCGATTTCGGCGCGACGCTCGTCGAACCCTCGCCGGAAGGCTTCGGCCGCAACTACGTGGGCTACTGGGAAACCCGCAACCTGCGCATGGTCGCCAACATGCGCCACGTGCTCGGCCAGCACCCGGGCACCCGCATGCTGACCATCGTCGGTGCCTCGCACAAGGGCTACTACGAGGCCTACCTCAACCAGATGCACGATGTGCAGCTGGTCAGTGCGGACGCAGTATTGCGTTGACGGGATGGGTGCCGGCCACCCGCCGGCACTATCCTGCAGGGCCCCATCCAGAGGTGCCTGCATGCTCAAGGTCATCGCCGAAGACTTCATCCATCCCGATGCCGTGGACACCGTGCTTCCGCTGTACCGGGAACTGGTCGCGTGCACGCAGCGCGAGCCGCTCTGCCTCGGCTATGAACTGTTCGTGGACCAGAAGGATCCCGGGCACTTCGTCTTCATCGAGCAATGGCCGGACCGCGCCGCCCTGGACATCCACTGCGCCAGCGAACATTTCCAGCGGCTGGTGCCGCAGATCAATGCCTTCCAGCGCGCGCCATGCCGGTTCCTGCTGATGGATGCTGCGCCTCTGTAGTACCGGCATCAACGCGACGGTGATCCCGGCGCCTGTGCCGCCACAGCACCAGGCTGGCCGCCACCGTGCACGCCAGGGTGAGGGCCAGCAGCGCCACCACGCTCGCCTGCAGCACCGGCAACATTGCCTGGGCGAGACGGTCCTCACGCACCTCCTCCAGCCGGAGCCCGGCCGCCAGCGCGAGGCACCAGCCGACCAGGGCCGGGGCGAAGGCACGCACCGCCATCGGGTTGCAGACATTCATGGGATCACCTGTAAGAGAGGAGGTGCGCGGAGTATTTGCGCCCGCCCTCTCACAGGCTGAGATCAGCCCTCGACGACCTCGGAATCATCGCCCGGCAGCTCACTGGCCTCGCCCTGCACCTGCACGTTGTTGCGGCCCATCGCCTTGGCCCGGTAACACTGGGCATCGGCCGCGGCCACCGCCTGATCCACGCTCATCCCTCCGGCCAGCGGCGCGATGCCGATGCTGGCCCCTACCCGCAACCGGTCCTGGTCCCACGGAATCGACAGCGACGCCAGGGTATGCAACAGCTCGCCGCCAATGCGCGCTGCACGACGCGGCGTGCAACCGGACAGGATCACAGCGAACTCATCGCCGCCCAGCCGCGCCACCACATCCGAATCGCGCACCCCGTGACGCAGAACGCTGGCCACCGCCCAGAGCACCGCATCGCCAGCCAGATGGCCCCAGGTATCGTTGATCGGCTTGAACCGGTCCAGATCGATGTACATCAGCGACGCGGCCTGGCCGGTACGTTCGACACGGGTGATCGCCTGCTGCAGATGCACCTCGAAGCCACGGCGGTTGCTCAGTTCGGTCAGCGGATCGATCTCGGCCAGATGACGCGCCTCGCGCTGGCGGGCACGCTGCTGGGTATCGTCGCGCAGCACCCAGACCGCGCCTCGCACGTGGCCCTCGTCATCGCGCAACCAGGCGCGGGTCAGGTCCACCGGCACCGTGGCGGCACCCAGGCGCAGCAGCAGGTCGGCATGCAGGTCGACCGCATTGCTGTCCGGATCCAGCAGTACCGACACGTCCAGCACCGAACCCGGCGCGTATTCGGTGGTCAGCGCCAGCACATCCTGCACCTTGTGTCCGGCCAGCGACAACGCGCCATCGCCGGCCAACATGCGTACTGCAGCGGCATTGGCGTAATCGATACGGCCATCGAGGCTGACGCTCAGCACCAGGTCGGCCACGGCATCCAGGGTGATGCGGCTGCGCTGTTCGCTCTCGAACAGCCGCTGCTCGCTGCTGCGCTGGGCGGTGATGTCCTGGATCTGCGACACGAAATGCAACGGCTCGCCATGCTCGTTGCGCACCAGCGAGACCGACAATCGGGCCCAGATGACCTTGCCATCGCGATCGAGATAGCGCTTTTCCAGGTGGTAGTGGCTGCGACGCCCGGCCAGCAGGTCCTGCACCAGGGCCAGGTCGGTCTGCAGGTCATCAGGATGGGTGAGACGCTGGAAATCCACCTGCAGCAGCTCTTCCCGCGGATAGCCGAGGATCCGGCACAGCGCATCGTTGACGTCCAGCCATCGCCCTTCCAGTGACACCAGCGCCATGCCCAGCGCAGCCGAGGTGAACGCACCGGCGAACTTCTCCGCGGACAAGCGCGCTTCGGCCCTCGCCTGCAGGATCTCGGTGATGTCGATGGCCATCCCGACATAGCCGATGCGTACACCGTCGGCACCGTCCATGCGGCTGATCGAGAGGCGTACCTGGCGTGGCTGGCCGTCCTTGCGCAGCAGCGTCCATTGCCGCGAATAGGTCTGGCCATCGGCACGCGCACTGAGTGCCTCGAACACATCTGGCAGTTGGCCATCGGCATCGGCCAGCGGTCGCAGCCAGGCATTCAGTTCCTGCGGATCGTGGAAGGCATCCAGCCGGCGCTGGCCGACCACATCCGCCGCGCTGTAGCCCAGCAGGCGTTGCGCGCCGGTGTTGAACAGGGTGATGGTGCCATCGATATCGGTGGCGATCACCGCCACCTCGTCGGAGGCATCGACCACGGCCTGCAGGCGTTGCCGTGTTTCGGCCGCATCCTGTCGGGCCTGCTGCAGCTCGGTCACGTCGGCATGCGCACCGGCCATCCACAATGGTTTGCCCTGCGCGTCCCATTCAAAGACGCGGCCACGGTCCTGGATCCATATCCACTGGCCATTCTTGTGGCGCATCCGCAGCAGGCACGCGTAGTTGTCGGTGCGCCCCTCGAAATGCTCGTCCAGTGCCGCGTCCGACAGCGCTATGTCATCGGGATGGACCAGCTTCAGGAAGGTCTTCTGGCAGACCGGCTCCAGCTCTTCCAGGCGGTAACCGACAATCTCGGCCCAGCGCGCGTTGACCCGCATCTCGCCGTTCTGCACGTTCCATTCCCAGGTGCCCGCGGCGGTGCCATCGATGATCATCGCCAGCCGCCGACGCTCTTCGGCCAGCGCCTGCAGGCGGCGCTCCAGCAACCCGTTGCCGTTGGTGCCCTGGCCCGCCATCACCGCTGCCCCCGGCCCGCGCAGGCAGGCAGCGGCCGCAGCGCGACGCTGCAGACCTCAACGAAGACGACGGGTCCTGCTGGCGTCATGGCCCTCCCCAGCGACAGCGGGGTGGCCGGACGCCTCCCCTCAAGCGCAAGTGTGCGCAATCACGGGGAAAATCGACAAGTCCCCCGCCACGAATCAAGCGTGACGGGGAACACGATCCTCAACTACGCTTGGCGCGGGCAAAGGCCTCGGCCAGGGCGTTGTTGGCCGGGGGCGTGGACGCGGCGGGACGGCCGCCATTGCCCTGGCCCCGGTTCGGCCCGCGGTTCTGGCCGCCTGCATCCCGGCGCGGACCCTGCCCATGGCCGCGCTCATCACGCTGGCCCGGGCGGCTGGTGGCCTGCCCGGGGGTATCGTCCAGGCGCCGGGTCAGGGCAATGCGCTTGCGCGCCACGTCCACCTCCAGCACCTTCACCTTGACGATATCGCCAGCCTTGACCACGTCACGCGGGTCCTTCACGAAGGTGTCGGACAGCGCCGAAATGTGGATCAGGCCGTCCTGGTGCACGCCGATATCGACGAAGGCACCGAAGGCCGCCACGTTGCTCACCACGCCTTCCAGCACCATGCCCTCGCGCAGGTCCTTGATGTCCTCGACG
This sequence comes from Stenotrophomonas sp. YJH_SMC_91, assembly GCF_059368495.1. NCBI lineage: Bacteria > Pseudomonadati > Pseudomonadota > Gammaproteobacteria > Lysobacterales > Lysobacteraceae > Stenotrophomonas > Stenotrophomonas sp. YJH_SMC_91. The sequence goes on from NZ_JCAFRT010000002.1 coordinate 247,941, forward strand.
CCTTCGGCGAAGCGCGCAGCCTTGAACTCCGGACGCGGGTCGCGGCCCGGCTTCTCCAGTTCCTTCAGGATGTCGCGCACGGTCGGCAAGCCGAAGGTGTCATCGGTGAACTGCTCGGCCTTCAGGCCACGCAGGAAGCTGCCATCACCGATCAGCGCCTTGATCGGGCGTGCGGTGCTGGCCACGATGCGCTCGACCACCGGATAGGCTTCGGGGTGCACCGCCGAAGCATCCAGCGGCTGGTCGCCGTCGGCGATGCGCAGGAAGCCGGCGCACTGTTCGAAGGTCTTCTCGCCCAGGCGCGCGACCTTCAGCAGATCCTTGCGGCGCTTGAACGGGCCGTTCTCGTCACGATGGCGCACGATGTTCTCGGCCACCGTGGCCGACAGGCCGGACACCCGCGACAGCAGCGCGGCCGATGCGGTGTTCACGTACACGCCCACGGCGTTCACGCAGTCCTCCACGCGCGCATCCAGCGCCCGTGCCAGCCGGTACTGGTCCACATCGTGCTGGTACTGGCCGACACCGATCGCCTTGGGTTCGATCTTGACCAGTTCGGCCAGCGGGTCCTGCAGGCGACGCGCGATCGACACCGCGCCACGCAGCGACACGTCCAGCCCCGGGAACTCCTTGGCCGCGAACTCGGAGGCCGAGTACACCGAGGCGCCCGCCTCGCTGACCACGACCTTCTGCAGCTTCGGATTGGCGGCAGCCTTGATCGCTTCGCCGGCCAGCTTGTCGGTTTCGCGGCTGGCGGTGCCGTTGCCGATCGCGATCAGTTCAACGTTGTGCTTGGCGCACAGTTGCGTGATCGTCTGCACCGACTGGTCCCACTGGCGACGTGGCTCATGCGGGTAGATGGTGTCGGTGGCCACCAGCTTGCCTGTGGCATCGACCACGGCGATCTTGCAGCCGGTGCGGATGCCCGGGTCCAACCCAAGCACGGTCTTCGGGCCCGCCGGTGCGGCCAGCAGCAGATCCTTCAGGTTGTCGCCGAACACCGCGATGGCCTCAGCCTCGGCCTTCTCGCGGGCCTGGTTGAACAGGTCCAGCAGCAGATGGGTGTGCAGCTTGGCGCGCCAGGTCAGGCGGCAGGCGTCCAGCAGCCAGCGATCGGCGGCGCGGCCCCGGTCGGCGATGCCGGCCCTGCGCGCCACGCGGCCTTCGGCGTACTGGTGGCCGGCCTCGGCATCGCTGCCCGGGTCCAGTTCCAGGAACAGGATCTCTTCGCGGCGCGCGCGGAACAGCGCCAGCAACCGGTGCGAAGGAATCTTCGCCAGAGATTCGGCATGTTCGAAATAGTCGCGGTACTTGGCGCCTTCGGTTTCCTTGCCCTCGGCCACGCGGGCACGGATCACGCCGTTCTCTCCCAGCCAGGTGCGCAGCTCGCCCACCAGCGCGGCGTCCTCGCCCCAGCGCTCCATCAGGATCGCGCGCGCACCTTCCAGCGCGGCCTTGGTGTCGGCCACGCCCTTGTCGGTGTTGACGAAGGCGGCGGCGAATGCCTGCGGATCCTGCGTGGGGTCGGCCAGCAGGCCATCGGCCAGCGGCTCCAGACCGGCCTCGCGGGCGATCTGGGCGCGGGTACGGCGCTTGGGCTTGTACGGCAGGTACAGATCTTCCAGCCGGCTCTTGGTGTCGGCGGCCAGGATGTCGTTGCGCAGCTCGTCGCTGAGCTTGCCCTGCTCGCTGATGCTGGCCAGCACCGCCGCACGGCGCTCCTCCAGCTCGCGCAGGTAGGTCAGCCGGGTTTCCAGGTTGCGCAGCTGGGTGTCGTCCAGGCCCCCGGTCACTTCCTTGCGGTAGCGCGCGATGAACGGAACGCTGGCGCCCTCGTCGAGCAGGCCGACGGCGGCGCGCACCTGGGCGGACTGGGCACCGATCTCGTCGGCGATGGTCTGGGCGATCTGCTGGGCGAGCGCGCTCTGGGCGTTCTTGGCGTCGTGCATTGCTTCAGGTCTGTGCCGCGGTACGGGAAGATCCCATTCTGGCAATCCACGACGGAGCCGGACAAGGCATTGACAGGGGGCGAGGTTCAGCGGCGGGGCCGGAGTGGACGCCGGCATCCTGGCGGAGAGAGGGCTCGGACTGGCCCTGGGCTGGGATGCCGGCGCGGGCGCGCGATGGTGGGCGCGCCCTGCCGCGTGTTGCGAAGGTCAGCGGTAGTGGCGGGCGGCGCGCTGCATGACGATCTCGTCACGCATGCCTTCCAGGGCCATCAGGCGGACCTTGCCGACACCCTGCAGTTCCATGAACCGCTCCGTGTAGAACTCCGGCCCCAGCGCGGTGTCGGCGCGGGATTTGCTGAAGCCGTAGGGCACCACGCCCTTCTCGCCATCCTTGCTACCACCGACATAAAGAACGATTGCCATGTGATGTATTCCTCCAAATTGCTACTGCGTACTGCACTCGATGAACGATGCTGCGAGCTCATCGAGGGAGAGCTTACCGCGTCGGACCTGACTGGAACGTCAAAAAGGCTAATGACGATCGGTTGCATGCAGATGACTGCGGGATCGCAGCAGAATGCTTACGGATCTTTAACTTCCGGCTAACGAATCCGTGGCGGATTCCCGCCAACGGCGCAGCCCCTCGTGGGTGGTTTGGTTGTTCGCGGAAAGCTGGTTTCCCGGGGGCTGGCCGGGAGGGTGGGTAGTGCGGGGACGCCGTGAACCCGTCCCTGGGGGCTTGGCCGCGGCATCCATGCCGCGGACACCCCGCCCCACCCACCCTCCCGGCCGCTGACAGGTTCCTGATGCCTGCCTCCCCCCACGGAAAAGAAAAAAGAAGATCAAAAGCAAAAACAGCTTGGCCGGCTGATTTGTTGCTTCCTGTAGAGCCAAGCCAAGCCATGCCCCGCTCGCGAGCAAGCGCAGCGCGCGACCCGCTTCTGCTGTTCTATTTCTTCTCCGTGGCTGGACGCGCACGGAAACTGTCAGGGGCCGGGCGGGGTGGGTTCGCGGGACCGTTGGCGCCATGGATGGCGCCATCGAGCCCCCAGGGACGGGTTCACGGCGTGTCCCGCGAACCCACCCCGCCCGGCCCAATCACATGAAACGCATTCCGCGACCACCCACGAGGGGCTGCGCCGTTGGCTGGAAACTACGGCCACCAGCCACGCCCGAACCGGGCGAAATGATCGGCCGCCCGTTCGAACGGATTGCGCGCACTCACCCCGCCGCACAGCAGGTACACCGGCAGGTACAGCGGGCCCAGCACCATGTACTGGTACACGTGCGCCCGTTCGTGATCATCCAGCCGGATCAGCGGCTCCGCGCCCCACCCTGCCTGATGCGCATAGGTGCGGCAGGAAATGCCCAGGTCATGGCCGGTATGCAGGATCACGTTTCCCAGAGTGATCGCCCCACCTGGCCCCCACGGCCAGCGGTCGAACACCAGCGCGCAGTCACGGCCGCTCCACCGCAATGTCGCGCCGCCGAGCATGCCGGCCAGGCCGCCGATCACGCCGAGCAGGGAATTGGGTGACGTCCACACCGCGCCCAGCACCTGCAGCGCGCGCAGCCAGATCGGCCAGGGCGTTGCTCCAGTCTTCAATCGGCCTCGTTGGGGATCAGGAGCCACAGGATCAGGTAGACCAGGATGCCAGGAAAGGCGGCGGAGGCCAGCGAAACCAGCACGTAGATCACCCGCAGCAGGGTTGCATTCCAGCCGAAGCGATGGGCAATGCCGCCCATCACGCCGGCAATCATGCGGTCGTTCAATGAACGCGACAGCGTTTTGGGCGTGGTGTTCATGGCGGCAGCTCCGGGAAACGGACAAGGCAGTCGAACATGGCTCGACTCTACACCGCCCCCATGTCTACGGCGTGCGGTGGCGCAGGGCCTGCAGGCGTGCGCCGAACCAGGCGGCTGCGGTCTGTTCAGGCTGCCCCGGACACTGGATGCGGTAGGGTTTGCCACTCATGCTGCTCTGGCTGGCAGCGCGCTCGATGAACTGCTCGGCGCTGTCCACCATGCCCTTTTTCAGCAGGTAATCGTACTTGCGCTGCAGGTGCGCGCGCGCGTCGCTGCCGTCGTACCAGCTGCCATTGCGCTGGAAACGGCACTGGGAGCCGTCCAGGCTGGCGATCAGCTGGGCGATCTCCCGGCGTGCATCCGTACTGGGTGCGGCGTGGGCAAGTGGTGCTGTCAGCAGTGCCACAAGAATCAACAAAATCCGGTACATCATCACCCCCAAGTCAGTCGAGCATGGCTCGACTCTACAGATCGCGCGCCTTCAACCAGCCATCGATCGTGGCCGGTACTTCGCGCTGCGCGCGGCCGGAAACGTAGATACCAATATGCCCACCACGGAAACTGGACTCGGTGTAGTCGTCCGTGCCCAAACGCCCGCGCATCGCGCGCGAGGCATCCGGCGGCACCAGATGGTCCTGCTCGGCATAGATGTTCAGCACCGGCAGCGTCACCTGCGACAGATCCACCGCTTCCTCGCCGATCCGCACCGTGCCGTTCACCAGCCCATTGCCCTGGTAGAACTGCTTGATGAAATCGCGGAACGCCTCGCCCGCCAGGTCCGGTGAATCGAAGATCCACTTCTCCATGCGCAGGAAATCCTCCAGCGCGGCCTTGTCATCGAGGATGTCGAGCAGGCCGACGTACTTCTGCACGTTCAGGCGGAATGGCTTGAGCATCAGGTAACTGGCATTCATCAGGTCGGCCGGGATGTTGCCCAGCGTGTCGACCAGCAGGTCCACGTCCACCTGCCGCGCCCAATGCGAGAGCATGTTGTCAGCCGTCTGGAAGTCGACCGGGGTGACCATGGTGATCAGCTTGCCCAGCTTCTGCCGGCGCAGCGCGGCGTAGCAGAGTGCGAACACGCCGCCCTGGCAGATACCCAGCAGGTCCACCGGGCCACCACTGCGCGCACGCAGCGCATCGACCGCGCCGTCGATGTAGCGCAGCAGGTAGTCCTCCAGGGTCTGGAAGCGTTCGGACCTATCCGGGTAGCCCCAGTCCAGCACGTACACGTCCTGGCCCAGCGCCAGCAGCTTCTGCACCAGCGAACGGTCGGCCTGCAGGTCGACCATGTACGGCCGGTTGACCAGCGCGTAGACGATCAGCAGCGGCGTGCGCCGGGTCGGTGCCCTTTCGCCGACGAAGCGGTACAGCACCACCTTGCCGTCACGCCAGACTTCCTCGCGCGCGGTCACGCCATAGTCCACGTCTTCCACCTGCGGCAGCAGCTTCAGACCTTCCATCAGCTTGCGCTGCATGGCCAGGGTTTCCTGCATCAGGTCATCGGCGTTGAAGCCCAGCGGTCCTTTCATCGGTCACGCGCCCGAGTGGAAGCGCGAGACGCAGCCTTCTTCGCAGACACCTTCTTTGCAGGCGCCTTCTTCGCGGCTTTGCGCGCGGCCGGCTTCACCTTCGCCGGTGCCGGCTGCGACACCGGATCGACCGCGGCGGTCCCCGCCAGCACCGCCACCTGTGCCTGCAGGCGGCGAAGGCTGCGCTCCAGTTCGGCAATACGGCGATGCGCGGCGTCCATCTCGCTGCGGGTCGGCAGGCCGATACGCTCACTCATCTGTTCCACCTCGCGCTGCAGGCCGGCGCGCAGGCGCATCTGCGCGTTGCCCAGCGAGGCGTACACCTGCTGGAACGGTTCGGACATGGCGACCTTGGCGTAGGCCTCCTCGGCCACTTCGATCCACAGGTCGAACATCGCGCGGGCGCTGGTCAACTGGCTGCCGGGCTGTTCGTGCTCGGCCAGACGCTGCTCGAACAACGCGAAGGCCTCGTCCAACGCCTGCCTGATCTGATCAACGTAGGCGCGCGAATGCTGCTGGTACTCCTCCTGCGCCCGCAGCAGGGCCTGCCAGCGCGCCTGGTGCTCGCGGCCGGGGCCGAACGCCGGGCTCTGCAGCCACGGGCCCGCCTGCAGCTGGAACTGCTGCAGCCATGCGGCGAAGTCGGGCACGGTGGCGCCGGCGTGGGTGCTGCCACGGGCGCCCTGCAGCATCCACTGCAGCATACCGTCGCCTTGCCCCTGCACCGCCTCGCGCCAGGCCTGGGCCACCTCGGCGCTGCTGGCATCGCGGCCGGCGAAACGCGCGGCCACTTCCTGCATGGTGCCGTACCAGCTGCCGGCCTGTTCCCGGAAACGGCGCACGGCATCTTCCGGCGCGCCCTGCCCCTGTTCGGGCAACAGTTGGCTCCACCAGTCGAACAGCCGTTGCCAGCTGCCGGGGTCGCCGCCGGCCGGTGCACCGGGCGTGCTCGCGTGGCGCAGGGCATCGCCCCAGGCACCGAAGTACTGCCGCGCCAGCGTTTCGAAATCGCTGCTGCCGGCGTCGTGGGCCGAGCTGGTCATCGCAGGCCTCCGCAGGGCTGGCTCATGGCTTGGGGATACGCAGGGTCTTGCTGATCATCAGCGACCCGGACAGGGCGAACAACAGCACCATCGGGTGCAGCTGCCACGGGCCGATCTGCCACTGGCCGAACCAGATGTTCTGGCCGATGGCATCGGTACCGGCGGCAATCGCCAGTACGATCACCAGCACCAGGCTGGTCGGGATCGGGGTGCCCTCGAAATACGTGACCTTGCCCTCGTCGCCGGCCAGCGCCTCGGCAGTGACGTTGTAGCGTGCCAGGCGGCTGACACCGCAGCAGACGAAGTAGCTCAGCACCAGCCAGTCCCAGCCGCCCTGCATGCCGCAGGCATAGGCCAGCGCCGCCGGCGCCACGCCGAAGGAGATCACGTCCGACAGCGAGTCCAGCTCGCGGCCCAGGGTGGAACTGGACTTGCGCCAGCGCGCGATGCGCCCGTCGAGCGCGTCGAAGATGAAGGCCAGCGGGATCAACGCCATGCCGAACAGCAGGTAGCCACGCTCGCCGTCCTGCAGGAAGCGCATCGCGGCAAAGACCGCACCGGTGCCGCAGAAAGCATTGGCCAGGGTGAACCAGTCGGCCAGCTGGAATTCGCGCAGCATCGAGAAGTGACGTTTCATGGGGTCTCACGGAGCATCAAGGCCCACAGGTTACCGCGAGCGCCGCCGCTGGCGACAGCACTGGCAGGACCCGCCTTCACCGCTCCCTCACCTGCCCTCACCAGCGGTGAATTTTTCGCCACCCATCTTGACAGCCTAGGGGGGTGGCGCCTGTCGCGGCTTATCCACAAAGTTGCCCACGCGTAATCCACACCCCCTGTGGACAACCAGATCTCACCGACTGCGACGCTGGACATTTCCTCATCACCCGGAAGCGGGGTTTCCCTACTTCCCAAGCCACAGGGTCGGCGCTATGGTCACCGGCGGACCCGCCGCCGCCACGTCCGAAACTCTGCAACGGACGATGATGATGCTGGATGCTCCCACCCTGGCCGCACAGCTGCGGCAGCCCCACGGCGAGGCCGCGCTGGCGGTGGCCGACTCGATGAACCGCAGCAACGGCGCACTCAACCTGGCCGCAATCGGGCTGCTGGCCGTCGGCGCCGGCGAACGGGTCCTGGAGGTCGGCCCGGGCAATGCGGCCTTCGCGCCACTGATGCTGCAGGCCACCGACAGCCACTATCTGGGCATCGAGCTGTCCACGGCCATGGTCGAGGCCGGCAACCAGCGGCTGGCCGACGCCGGGGTGGCCGAACGTGCGGCGATGCGACACGGCGACGCCCATGCACTGCCGGTCGCCGATGCCGCGATGGATGCCGCGCTGGCGGTCAACACCCTGTACTTCTGGCCGAACCTGGCCCCGGTGCTGGACGAACTGGCGCGGGTGCTGCGCCGGGGCGGCCGCCTGTGCCTGGCCTTCGGCGATGCCAGCTTCATGCGCAGCCTGCCATTCGCCGCCGACTTCCAGCTGCATGAGCTGGACGCGGTGGAGCTGGCGCTGCGGGTATCGGGCTTCCGCGTCTCGGCCTGGCGCAGCCACCGCGAATCCGCAGCCGGCAATGACGGCCAGACCCGAGAAAAGCACTTCCACCTGCTGCTGGCACAGCGGCACTGAAGTGGTAGAGCCGGCCTGCACCGGTCGCCAGCGAGCAAAACAGAACACCCGCATCCGCGGCGGATTCGATCCGACCGAGTGGTAGAGCCGGCCGCTGGCCGGCTGCTCCGTCCATTGCGGATTGCCGGCCAGCGGCCGGCACTACCCTGCCTGCGCCCGGCCGCCAGCGAGCAAAACAGAACACCTGCATCCGCGCCGGATGCGATCCGACCGAGTGGTAGAGCCGGCCGCTGGCCGGCTGCTCCGTCCATTGCGGATTGCCGGCCAGCGGCCGGCACTACCCGGCCTGCACGCGGCGCCGCCAATGCGCGAAACAGAACACCTGCATCACCAGCATGGCCAGCAACCCCAGCGGCCATGCCCACCACAGCCCGGCCAGACCGTGCCGGGATTGCAGCCACATCGCCAACGGCAGCTCCAGCAGCAACACGGCAGCCATGCCCAGCAACGCCGGCAACAGCACCGTGCCGCTGCCGCGCATCACTCCGACCAGCACCGCACTGCCTCCCATCGCCAGCACGCCCCACACCACGGTGCGCAACTGCAACGCGGCCAGTTCGCGCACGTCGGTCGCCGCCAGGATCAGGCCGGTCAGCCAGGGCGCCAGCGCCACAACCAGCACCACCACCCCGCTCAGCATCGCCAGTCCAAGCAGCACGCCTGTGCGTGCGATGGCCGGCAGCCGTGCCGTACGCCCCGCGCCCATCGCATGCGCCGCGAGGATGGTGGCAGTGATGCCCAGCGACATCGCCGGCAGCTGCACCCAGCTCATCAACTGGTTGACCGCACCGTAGGCGGCCGTGGCCGTGTAGCCATAGCGGTTGATCCAGCCCAGCAGCACGATTTCGGCAATGGCCAGGCTGAGCATCTGCAACGAAGACGGTATGCCGATGTGCAGCATCGAACGGATCAGCGCTCCATCAAAGCGGATGGCTTGCAGCAACTCATGCCCCGGGGCCAACGGGTGCCCCATGCGCTGCCACCGCCACATCAGCCAGGCCAGGGCCAGCAGCGAGGCGAGCGCCGCCGAGACTGCCGCACTGGCCGCGCCCAGCTGCGGCAGGCCGGCCCAGCCCAGGATCAGCAGCGGCGTGCACAGCAGGCCGACCACCGTGGCCAGCAGCAGCGCATGCAGCGGCGTTTTGGCATCGCCCACCGCACGGCTCACCGCAGTGGCCAGCCACAGCAGGAAGAACGCCGGTGCCGCCAGCAGCAGAACACGGGCATAGACGATGGATTCGCCGAGGATCGGCGCTGGCGTGCCCAGTGCCGCCAGCAGCTGTGGCGCGAAACCGCCGCCCACCGCCATCACAAGCACTGACAACAGCAGAATCAGTGCCACCGCACTGCCGGCGACCGCGCGAGCCTGTTGCGGCCGGCCCGCGCCCCAGGCCTGGCCGATCAGCACCATCGCACCGGTGGCCAGACCCATTACCAGGGCCAGCAGCAGGAAGAAGACAGGGAAGAACGCAGCGGCGGCGGCCACCGCCTGCGTACCCAGCAGATGGCCGAGGTAGACGTTGTCCAGCGTGCCTGCAGCCAGCTGCAATGCGTTGGTCAGCAGCATCGGCAGGAGCAGGGTCAGATAGGTGCGCCAGAGGGGCGGCGCGACCGGGGGGATGGGATGTGCGGGGGTGTCCATGGGGTTCTCTGGGCAAGGCGCTGCCCTGCCCGGCGTTTCCGCCAGCAAAGCAAGCACAGGGGAGCGGGCCGTGGCCCGCGATCAGGTGGCGCCGCCGCTCAGTAGCGGCGCGGTGGCTCAGCCGTCTGCGTGGTCCGAAGAATCATCGAAGGCCAGGCGCAGGGCGTGATTGCGCACATCCTCGGGCCAGCTGCGTAACGCCATTTCCAGGCCCGCCCGGTCGTGCGCGAACAGGACACGGATCGCTTCCTCGAAACCCGGCAGGTCTCCGGCGACGGTCTGCAGGAAGTGATAGGCACGCTCGCTGTGGCGGCGCTGCCGGTCCTTGTCGGCACCAGCACGGCTGGCCGCCTCCACCAGCTTGCGCAGCACTACCGAGGCCCCGCCGGGCTGCTCGGCCAGCCACGCCCAGTGGCGCGGCAGCAGGGTCACTTCGCGTGCGACCACGCCCAGCTTGGGGCGGCCGCGGCCACGCGGAGTTGCCGGCGCCTCTTCGGCAGTAACGTCGGCATCCGCCTCGACGGCGGCGGGAAAGGCTTCGACGACCCGCGCCAGCAGTTCTGCGTCACTGCCGCGCGTATCGAAATCACGGGTGCGGCCGGTAGCGTTGTCGAACACAAGCAGCGGACCGGCAGCGTTGCCGGCACGCAGCTGCTTCAGCGCCAGCGCAGCCACTTCCGGGGTACCGGAGGCGACCAGCCGGTGGCCGTCGAAGCAACTGAAGGGAGGGAGTCGGGACGCAGGCATGGCAATGGCATCGGAGGTGATGCGCGAATATTGCCCGGGTAATTTGCGTTCGTCAATATTGCCCGGACATTAATGAACCGGAAGAGCGTGCCAACCAAGGTTGGCACCCACCTGGAAGGTTGATCCCCACTCGAAAGATCGCCCCCCTCCCGATTCGCCGGCTTACAGCCGGCTGTAGGACCAGCTGACCATGCGGCCATCCTGGTACGGCATCACGCCGTGGAAGGGGCGCGGGTCGGCGTCGAACACCAGTGGCAGGAAGTTGCGGTCGCCCTCCCACATCGGCAGCGTGTCCAGCTTGTCCAGGTCCACCCACTCCAGCGTGCCTTCATGGTTGCCGCCGTGCGGGGTGCCTTCGAAACTGTCGATGACGAACACGAAGCCCAGCCAGTCCTCGCCATGCTTGCCGAATCCCGGCCAGCTGATGGTGCCGCGCAGCCGCATGCCGGTGCAGTCGATGCCGGCTTCCTCGGCGATTTCGCGGCGCATGCCTGCCGCAACGTCTTCGGTCGGTTCGATCTTGCCGCCCAGCCCGTTGTACTTGCCCAGGTGGTGGTCACCGGGCCGGGTGTTGCGGTGGATCATCAGCACCTGGCGACGATCGGGCGACAGCACGTAGCCCAGGGTGGCGACGATCGGGGTGTACGGCATGGGCAGCATCCAGCGGCAGGTCAGCCGTGGATTATGGCCGATCAGCGCACCAGCGACAGGCGGCGTTCGGCAGCCGCAGTGGCGCCATCAGGATCGCGGCGCAGGGTGGCCACGCCGTGGCCGCGCTCGGCGAGGTATTCCAGCCACTTGCCGAGGAAGGTGTTCACGCGCATGCGGTGGCTGATCAGTTCCGCCGGCGGCGGGTACAGGCCCATGGTGTCCTGCCAGCGGCGGCCGACATAGCAATGGGTGGTCTCGGCCTGGCGCGCGTCACGGTACAGGCGCACGTAGGCCGACGGATCAGGCTCGCCGGTGACCGGGTCGGCCAGGTCGTAGGTCAGGCGAAGTTCCACCGTGTAGCGGTGGCACTCGATCACGTCCAGGCGGACATCCAGGCCGTCGCCGATCGAGGAAATGTAGCTGCCCGCCGCCAGTCCGGCCGGTTCGAACAGGCGCACCAGATGGCGATAGTTCTCCGCGTACAGGCCCATGAGCCAGCTCAACCGGCTCAGGCGGGGAATGCGTTCGGTACGGGGCAAGGCTCGGGCCATGGGTCGATCCTACACGTTGGTGCTTCAACGTGGGGGCGGGATCACCCCGACCAAAGGGCTCGGTATCGACCAACGGTCGATACCCACCGTGCAGGAGGGTCGATACCCACCGTGCAGGAGGGTCGATGCCCCCGCGCAGGAGGGGTATTGCCCCGGGAGGTAGGCCACGACCGTTGGTCGTGGCGCACGGATCAATACAACTCGCGCTGCAGCCCCAGCGTGGCCAGCACCTTGCTGGAAATCTCCTCGATCGAGGTATGCGTGGTGCTCAGCGTCGGGATCCGCTCCATCTGGAACATCACCTCGGCCGCGGCCACCTCGCGCTTGCAGGTCTCCAGGTTGGCGTAGCGCGAGTTCGGGCGGCGCTCCTGGCGGATCTGCTGCAGGCGGTCCGGGTCGATGGTCAGGCCGAACAGCTTGCGCCGGTAGTTGCGCAGGCGCGGCGGCAGGCGGTCGCTTTCCAGGTCCTCGTCGGTCAGCGGGTAGTTGGCCGCACGCACGCCGTAATGCAGGGCCAGGTAGATGCAGGTGGGCGTCTTGCCGGCGCGCGACACCGCCACCAGGATCACGTCGGCATCGTCGTAGTTCACCGCGATACCGTCATCGTGGGTCAGGGCGAAGTTCATCGCGTTGATGCGGCGGTGGTAGGTGTCGAAGTCGACCATGCCGTGGGCCTGGCCGACCCGGGCCAGGCGCGGGCTGGCAAGTTCACGCTCCAGCGGCTCGATGAACGGCGCGAACACATCCAGCATCAGCGCCCCGCTGTCGGCCAGGATCAGGCTCAGGCTCTGGTCCACGCAGGAGTTCACCACGATCGGCCGGACCTGGTACCGCTCCCCCGCCGCCTGGATCCGGGCACAGGCTTCACGCGCTTTTTCGGGGTCGTCGACAAACGACATGCGGTCGGTAATGAAGCTGAACCCGGAGAACTGGGTGAGCAGGCTATGCCCAATGGTTTCAGCGGTGATACCGGTTCCATCGGAAACGTAGAACACCGGGCGGATGGTCGACATGCGCGCTTTTACCCCCTACGAAGCTTAAAAAGGCCGCCAGCACAAGCTTGTGCCGACAGTGGTCTGCCCGGCATCATATCGGCTTCTTCCTACGGACGCGGCCACTCAGCCCGCCTCGGGCGATGGCCAAACGGAGCATCGCGCTTGAACGAGAACATCCTGTGGTTGCACGAACTGCGTCTGGCCGATCTGGCCCGCGTAGGCGGCAAGAATTCGTCCCTGGGCGAGATGATCGGCAACCTGGCCGGTCTGGGCGTTTCGGTGCCGGGCGGTTATGCCACCACCGCTGAAGCCTTCAAGGACTTCATCGCGCACAACGATCTGTCCAAGCGCATCTTCGACAAGCTGGCCACGCTGGACGTCGAGGACGTCAACGCGCTGACCGCCGCCGGCAAGGAAATCCGCAGCTGGGTGATCGATGCCCCGCTGCAGCCGCAGCTGGACCAGGACATCCGCACCGCCTACGCCAAGCTCAGCGCCGACAACGGCGGCGGCGACGTGGCTGTGGCCGTGCGTTCCTCGGCCACCGCCGAGGATCTGCCGGATGCCTCCTTCGCCGGCCAGCAGGAAACCTTCCTCAACGTCACCGGTGCCGACGACGTCGTGCACAAGGTCAAGGAAGTGTTCGCCTCGTTGTACAACGACCGTGCCATCGCCTACCGCGTGCACCACGGCTTCAAGCACGAGGACGTGTTCCTGTCCGCCGGCGTGCAGCTGATGGTGCGTTCGGGCGTCGGTTCCTCCGGCGTGCTGTTCACCCTGGACACCGAGTCCGGCTTCCGCGACGTGGTGTTCGTCACCTCCTCGTTCGGCCTGGGCGAAATGGTCGTGCAGGGTGCGGTGAACCCGGACGAGTACTACGTCTACAAGCCCACCCTGCAGGCCGGCAAGCCGGCGATCCTGCGCCGCTCGCTCGGCAGCAAGGCGATCCGCATGGTGTATTCGGATGTCCCCGGTGAGCGCGTGAAGATCGAGGACACCCCGGTCGAACTGCGCAACACCTTCTCGATCAGCGACGAGGACGTGCAGGAACTGTCCAAGCAGGCGCTGGTCATCGAAAAGCACTACGGCCGCCCGATGGACATCGAGTGGGCCAAGGACGGTGTCAGCGGCAAGCTGTTCATCGTGCAGGCACGCCCGGAAACGGTGAAGTCGCGCAGCCACGCCACCCAGATCGAGCGCTTCGCGCTGACCGAAAAGGGCGGCAACGTGCTGGCCGAAGGTCGTGCCGTCGGCGCCAAGATCGGTTCGGGCGTGGCCCGCGTGGTCAAGACGCTGGACGACATGAACCGCGTGCAGCCGGGCGACGTGCTGATCGCCGACATGACCGACCCGGACTGGGAACCGGTGATGAAGCGCGCCTCGGCCATCGTCACCAATCGTGGTGGCCGCACCTGCCACGCCGCGATCATCGCGCGCGAGCTGGGCGTGCCCGCCGTGGTCGGTTCGGGCAATGCCACCAAGGTCATTGAAGATGGCCAGCTGGTCACCGTCAGCTGCGCTGAAGGCGATACCGGCTTCATCTACGAAGGCAAGCTCGGCGTCGAGCGCACCACCACCGATCTGGGCAACATGCCGCCGGCCCCGCTGAAGATCATGATGAACGTGGCCAACCCGGAACGTGCCTTCGACTTCGGCCAGCTGCCGAACGCCGGCATCGGCCTGGCCCGCCTGGAAATGATCATCGCCAGCCACATCGGCATCCACCCGAACGCACTGCTGGAATACGACCGCCAGGACGCGGCGACCAAGAAGAAGATCGATGAGAAGATCGCCGGCTACGGTGATCCGGTCAGCTTCTACGTCGACCGCCTGGCCGAAGGCATCGCCACCCTCACCGCCTCGGTTGCACCGAACCCGGTGATCGTGCGCCTGTCGGACTTCAAGTCCAACGAGTACGCCAACCTGATCGGCGGCAGCAACTACGAGCCGCACGAAGAGAACCCGATGATCGGCTTCCGCGGCGCCAGCCGTTACGTCGACCCGAGCTTCTCGGCCGCCTTCGCGCTGGAGTGCAAGGCCGTGCTGCGCGTGCGCAACGAAATGGGCCTGGACAACCTGTGGGTCATGATTCCGTTCGTGCGCACCCTGGAAGAAGGCCGCAAGGTCGTCGAGGTGCTGGAACAGAACGGCCTGAAGCAGGGCGAGAACGGCCTGAAGATCATCATGATGTGCGAAGTGCCGTCCAACGCACTGCTCGCCGATGAGTTCCTGGAGATCTTCGACGGCTTCTCGATCGGCTCCAACGACCTGACCCAGCTGAGCCTGGGCCTGGACCGCGACTCTTCGATCGTTGCGCACCTGTTCGACGAGCGGAACCCGGCAGTGAAGAAGCTGCTGTCGATGGCGATCAAGGCAGCGCGTGCCAAGGGCAAGTACGTCGGCATCTGCGGCCAGGGCCCGTCCGATCACCCGGATCTGGCCGAATGGCTGATGCAGGAAGGCATCGAGTCGGTGTCGCTGAACCCGGACACCGTGGTCGATACCTGGCTGCGCCTGGCCAAGCTGAAGGCCAACGGCTGATGCCGTGATGGCCACGGGCTGACGTCGTGTTCATCGGCGTCGGCCGATACTGCTGCTGCATGCAAGCCCCGCCTCTGCGGGGCTTCGTGTTTCTGGCGTGCACGCACGCCCTGCCCCACGCAGACACCGTTTCTCAGCAAAGGACTTCCGCATGATCGCCGCAGCAGCACCCGCCGCCCCCGCCGCAACGCCCTGGTTCCACTCGCTCGACTGGGAACGCCTGCTGGAAACCTACGGCGTGCCGTTGCTGGCCGCGATCGTGGTGCTGCTGGTGGGCCTGTGGGTGGCACGTCGCTTGTCCAATGCAATGCCGCGCGCCACTGCGCGCATGGGTGTGGACCCGATGCTGGGAAGCTTCCTGCGCAACGTGGTGTATGCCGCCTCACTGGTGATCGTGGTGGTGCTGGCCATCGGCACGCTGGGCGTGCAGATCACCCCGCTGCTGGCCGTGCTCGGCACCGCTGGCCTGGCGGTCGGTCTGGCATTGAAGGATTCGCTGTCCAACATCGCCTCGGGCGTGATGCTGGTGACGCTGCGTCCGTTCCGCGTGGGCGATGTGGTCACCGTGGCCGGCCAGACCGGCACGGTGCGCGAAGTGCGCATCTTCCAGACCGTGCTTACCGGCGCCGACAACCAGCACACCACCATTCCGAACACGCTGATCACCGCCGCGCCGATCATCAACCTCACCGCCGAGCCGACGCGCCGCGTCGAACTGGTGATCGGCATCGGCTACGAAGACAACATCCAGCTGGCACGCGACACCGCGCTGGCGCTGATGAAGGCCGATCCGCGTGTGCTGCAGACCCCCGCACCGGACGTGGTGGTCTACGAACTGGGCGCACACGCCATCAACCTCGGCATCCGCTGCTACGTGAAGTCGGCCGACTGGTTCGGCACCAAGGTCACGCTACTGGAGCAGCTGAAGCTGGGCTATGACAAGGCCGGCATCAACATTCCGTATCCGCAGCAGGACATGCACCTTTACCTGCATGGCAAGGATGGTGGCGTGGTTGAGGCCGACGCGCTGGTGCGCGACAAGCCGTGATCCGGCAGTGGAATGCCGGCCAGCGGCCGGCACTACCCCTCGCCGCCTGACTGAAATGCCGGCCAGCGGCCGGCACTACCCCCCTCGCCGCCTGACTGAAATGCCGGCCAGCGGCCGGCACTACCCCCCTCGCCGCCTGACTGAAATGCCGGCCAGCGGCCGGCACTACCCCTCGCCCACTGGTAGTGCCGGCCGCTGGCCGGCAGCCTCCAGAATCAGGCAGCGACGCTCTCTTCCAGCGCCGGGTAATCAGTGAAACCCTCCGCACCACCGCCAAAGAACGTGGCGCGATCCGGCGGATTCAGCGTCGCACCCGTACGCAGGCGCTCGGGCAGATCCGGGTTGGCGATGAACGGCCGGCCGAAGCCGATCAGGTCAGCCCAGCCTTCGGCCAGTGCCTGCTCGGCGCGCTCGGCGGTGTACTTGCCGGCGTAGATCAGCGTACCCGGGTAGACCATGCGCAGCGCCTGCTTGAACGCCACCGGCATCGGCGGTGCATCGTCCCAGTCGGCCTCGGCAATGTGCAGGTAGCCCACCCCCATCTCACCGAGCAGGTGTGCGGCAGCCAGATAGGTCGCCTGCGGCGTATCGTCCACCGCCCCCTGCAGCGTAGTCAGCGGCGCCAGGCGCACGCCCACACGCTCGCCACCGGCAACCTCGACCACCGCCTGCACCACCTCGCGCAGGAAACGCAGGCGATTCTGCAGTGAGCCGCCGTAGGCATCGGTGCGCTGGTTGGCCTGCGAATCGATGAACTGGTTGATCAGGTAGCCGTTGGCGCCGTGCAGTTCCACACCATCAAATCCCGCGGCCAGCGCATTGCGCGCAGCCTGCGCGTAATCGGCGACGATGCCCGGAATCTCGTCCTCGCGCAGCGCGCGCGGCATCGAGTGCTGGATCATCTCGCCCACACCGGCTTCGGGACCCGCCCCAGTCGGGTCGACGAACACTTTCACGCCTTCGGCGAGCAATGCCGAGGAAGACACCGGCGCCGCGCCATCGGGCTGCAGGGCCACATGCGAGACACGGCCGACGTGCCACAGCTGGGCGTAGATGCGGCCACCGGCGGCGTGCACCGCATCGGTCACCTGCCGCCAGCCCTGCACCTGCTCGGCACTGTGGATGCCCGGGGTCCAGGCATAGCCCTGGCCCTGCTGGCTGATCTGGGTACCTTCGCTGACGATCAGGCCGGCGCTGGCGCGTTGCGCATAGTAGGCGGCCATTTCCGCGGTGGCGACGTTGCCATCGGCGGCGCGCGAGCGGGTCATCGGCGGCATCACGATGCGGTTGGGCAGCGTCAACGCGCCCAGGCGGTGGGGGGTGAACATCATGGCGGCAATCTCTTGCGGGGGGAGTGCCGCAAAGGATGGGGATGCCGGCTGCCAGGCAACAGGCATGCACTGGCAAAACAATTGTTCCCTCGAGGCAAGGATCACCCGCCACGAGGGCTCATCCACGCATGGCGTGGCTCTACTCCAGCCTTGGCTCGATCCTTACCGCGCCATGCGCCACGCGGTCATAGCAGGCGCGCACCACATCTTCCCCGTACTTCAGCTCGAGCCGGCGCACGATGAAGTGGCCGCGCGCCATGTCCTGGTAGTAGTCGGTGAACATGGTATTCAGTGTTGCACCGGCGGCAGCACCGACGATCGGCACCGCCTGTGCGGCGAATTTCTCGGTAACCACCACGCCGAAGCGCGCCGCCACCTTCTCCACCATCTTCGCCAGCAGCTTTCCAGCTTCCTTCGGTGCCACGCCCAGGGTCAGGTCGCGGCCGGTCACCACACGCCCAGCCAGTTCGGCCGAAAGATGCCGCATCACGTCGGTGGTGAAGCCACGGGCCAGGTAGTAGCCGGTCTCGCTGGCGTCGTCGCGCGGCGAGTTGCCACCGAGCGCGAACACCTCCAGGCACGCCTGCCGGGTGCTGAACTCGGACAGGTCGAAGCCCTCGCTGCGGGCCACGTCGGCCACGGCGCGCATCATGATGGTGGTCGACACCGGCAGTTCGATGAACAAGGCCGCGAAACCAAAGGCACCGCCGACCGCGCCCGAAGTGGCTGCCGCCAGCTTGTGCCAACGGGTCGACGCTCCCTTGCCGGGGGTGTTGTCCATGCTCCACAGCGCCGCCTGTGCGGACTTGGACAGCGCCGCCTGCACCGCTCCGTGTATGCGACCGGAGACCGCCTTGGGCAGCGCCTTCACCGCGAACTCCAGCGGCGTGCCGACCAGGTTGGCCATGCGCGCGGTGAGGGTCGGCGCTTCCAGCAGGGCCACCGCCCGCTGCAGGTCGGACCAGTCGCGGGGGGCGTGGGCAATGTCGCGGGGAAGCAGGATGGGCTCGTTCATGGCGCCGATCTTAGCGCCGGGGAGTTGAACGGTTCGTCGCGAGGCACGACAGAGGGGTCGGAGCCCTTGCCGCGGGAAAGGGATCCGACCCCGACGCCTTGCCGGCCAGCGGCCGGCACTACCAGTTCGCGTGTCACCCGGTCGCGCCGGGCCATGCCCGGCGTTGTTGTTCAGGCCGTGGGCAAGCCCGACAGCGTGCCCATGAACTGGCGGTAATGGCGCAGCTCGGCGATCGAGTCGTGCACGTCGCTCAGTGCGGTGTGGTTGCTGTTCTTGCCGACGCCGGCGGCCACGCTCGGCGCCCAGCGCTTGGCCAGTTCCTTCACCGTGGATACGTCCAGGTTGCGGTAGTGGAAGTACTTCTCCAGGCGCGGCATCTGGCGGTGCAGGAAGCGGCGATCCTGGCAGATCGAGTTGCCGCACATCGGCGAAAGGCCGGCCGGTATCCACTGCGCCAGGAAGTTCACCGTCTGCGCCTCGGCCTGGCCGAGGGCGGTGGTGCTGTCCACCACGCGCTGCCACAGGCCCGAACGACGATGCTGGTTGCGGTTCCACTCGTCCATCGCCTCCAGCGTTTCCAGCGGATGATGGATGGCGAATTCCGGACCTTCGGCCAGTACGTTCAGCTGGGCGTCGGTGACCACGGTGGCGATCTCGATGATCGAATCGTTGTCGGTGTCCAACCCGGTCATTTCCAGGTCGATCCAGATCAGTCGTTCGTTGGCCGCGCCGGTGTCCGCCATTGTGTCGCCTCGTTGCTGGGCAGGCGCGCGGCCTACCGGTGAAGGAAAGAGGCGCCCATCATACCCGTTCGCCCCTCAGCCCTCGCCGACGTGGTCTTCCAGCAGCAGCGGCGGCTTGCCACGCTTGGCGCGGAAATAATTGGTCAGGCGCGTACTGGCTTCCTTGGCCAGCACCCCGCCGTGGATCTCGACCCGGTGGTTGTGGCGGGCATCGCCGAGCAGGTCGAACACGCTGCCGCACGCACCGGTCTTGGGGTCGCTGGCGCCGTAGACCAGGCGCGAAACGCGCGCATGCACGATCGCCATCGCGCACATCGCGCACGGCTCCAAGGTCACGTACAGCGTGCTGCCAAGCAGGCGATGGTTGGCCAGCAGCTTTCCACCGGCCCGCATGGCCACGATCTCGGCATGCGCACTGGGGTCATGCGAGGCAATGTTGAGGTTCCAGCCCTCGCCCAGCAGCTGGCCGTCGGCGCCCACCAGCACCGCCCCGACCGGAATCTCGTCGAACTCACGCTGCGCGCGCTCGGCCAGGGCTAGTGCATGGCGCATCCAGTGTTCATCGGCGTCGTGCACCGGTACACCCAGGACATCGGTCATGGCGGTTCTCGCTTTTCAACTGGGCCAGGATGGCCGCCGGGGGCGCATTGTACGCCCGGGACCGTGCAGGCGCCGCTAGCGCGCGTCGAAGCGCTCGCGGGCCGCATCGAGCGCCGGGAAGTTGTGCTCGGCCCAGCGATCCAGGGCGGACAGCGTCTCGACCAGGCCGCGCGCGACCTCGGTCAGGCGGTACTCCACATGCAGTGGTTTGCTGCCCCGGTCACACCGCTCGACCAGCCCATTGCGCTCCAGCTGGCGCAGGGTCTGGGTCAGCACCTTCTGCGAGATGCCTTCGATCTTCCGCAGCAACGCGCCGTTGCGAAGCGGGCCCTGCGCCAATGCCGGCAGCAGCAGCATCACCCACTTGCCTGAAATCAGCGCAAGCGCATCGCGTGCCGAACAGTCGGCGGCATAGACATCCCCGGGAAAGGCCATGCTTACCTCAAGGTGCGTAATTGCCGGCGCATGCCGGCACCGCGAGGATGGTCGCACACTCGTCGAACACCTCGCCCCATGCGCGCCCTGATCCTGCTTGCCCACCCCGAGCCCCGCTCCTTCAATGCACATCTGGCCGCTCAGGCCGCCGAGCAGCTGCGGCATGACGCGCTGCAGGTGGACGTGGTCGACCTGTATGCGGAGGGCTTCGATCCGCTGGAAGCGGCTGAACACCATCCGCATCGCCTGCATCCCGGCCACTTCGACGCCCAACGCGAACAGCGGCACAGCGCCGAGCAGGGCCAGCTGCCCGTCGATGTGCAACATCACCTGCAACTGCTGCGGGCCGCAGACCTGCTGATCCTGCAGTTCCCGCTGTGGTGGTTCGCGGCGCCGGCCATCCTGAAGGGCTGGCTGGACCGCGTACTGGTGTACGGGCCGATGTACAACAGCCGCCTGCGTCACGAGCACGGAGCGATGCGCGGCAAGCGTGCGTTGCTGAGCATCACCACCGGCTCATCGGCACGGGCCTGCGCAGTCGACGGCCGCGAGGGAGATACCCGGTTGCTGCTGTGGCCCTTGATGTACAGCCTGCGCTACGTCGGCTTCGACGTGATGGAACCGCACGTGGTGCACGGCGTGCGTTCCGGGCTGGCAGCGGAGCGCATGCAGGCACACGACGAGGCACTGGCTGCAGCAACCCACCACTACCGCGAACGCCTGGCGCAATGGCCGCAGTGGCCCACCGTGCCCTTCAACGACAGCAGCGATTTCGAGGACGGCGTTGTGCTGCGCGCAGAGGCCACTACCTACAGCCCCTTCGTCCGCCATCGCAACGCCGGATGAATCCACATCTGCGCGCTGGATCGGGACGCGCCATACTACGCATTCTTTGCAAGCACCTTGGCGAACCCATGACCACCCTCCGCCCCTCCCGCGCCGACGACGGCGCCGCTCTTGTCGACCTCTGGCGTCGCGCCGTCGACGCCACCCACGACTTCCTCAGTGCCGAAGACCGCATGGCCATCGATGCCGAAGTAGCCGGTTTCCTGCCGCAGGCGCCGATGACCGTTGCTGTCGACGCACAGGATCGCCCCCTCGGATTCATGCTGATCGACGGCACCCACATGGAAGCGCTGTTCATTGACCCGGACGTGCGTGGCACCGGGGTTGGTCGCCAACTGTTGCAGCACGCGTTGACCCTGTGCCCACAGCTGAGCACCGACGTCAACGCACAGAACGCGCAGGCCGTGGGCTTCTATCTGCGCATGGGCTTCGTCGAAACCGGACGTTCACCGCTGGATTCGCAAGGCCGTCCGTATCCGCTGATCCACCTTCGGCACAACGGCTGACATCCGTCGGCAGCAGCCACGTGCTAGCGTGGCTGCTTTCGACCAAGGAATGCCGCATGGATGGTGCAAAAGCCCTGTTGACCCTGTTTGCGCTGGGCATCAGCCTGGTCTGGATCCTGGTGCCGTTCGCCATCTTCGCCGTGCGCAACCTGCTGCGTGAAGTACTGGTCGAGCAGCGCCGTACCAATGAACTGCTTGAACACATCGGCGGTTACCGCATTCCGAAGCCGCAACCCGAACCGACCGTCTGGCGCGCGCCCTGAGCAGAAACGTGCCAGGCCCGGATCAGGCCGTCGCCTCGAAGGCCGGTGAGTACTGCACCTCGCCCTGTGCCAACGGAGGCTGCAGGCAAAGTGCCTGGAAGTACTCCGGCGGCACACCCGGCAGCACCAGGCCCGGCTCGGCACAGAAGCCGAAG
Source organism: Stenotrophomonas sp. YJH_SMC_91 (assembly GCF_059368495.1). Taxonomy (NCBI): domain Bacteria; kingdom Pseudomonadati; phylum Pseudomonadota; class Gammaproteobacteria; order Lysobacterales; family Lysobacteraceae; genus Stenotrophomonas; species Stenotrophomonas sp. YJH_SMC_91. Next base: position 269,971 of record NZ_JCAFRT010000002.1, read on the forward strand.
CGACCGTAATAGGCCGGCTCGCCCAGCAATACACAGCCATGTGCGCCCTGCTGACGCAGTGCTTCAAGTGCGGCATGCATCAGGGCCGCACCGATGCCCTGCCCCTGCCAGGCAGGCAATACCGAAATCGGCCCCAGGCCAAACCAGCCCGTGCTGCCATCGCTGATCGTCACCGGCGACACCGCCACATGGCCGATCACCTTCCCGTCCATCTCGGCCACCAGCGAAACGCTCAGCTCCCCGCGCGCGCGCAGGGCGTCGACGATGAACTGCTCGGTATGGCTGCTGTGCGCAGCGTTCCGGAATGCGGCCTCGGTGAGCGCATGGAGGGTGGCGTGATCATCAATGGCTTCGGCACGGATGGTGTGGTTCATGGCGTAATGCTCGCTTGCGTGAGAGTCGCGTGAATTGGCGACCGTTGTCACAAATTGGCGGCGAAATGTCGAACGCGAAGCGCAATCGCCTGGCCGACCCCGAATCGCCTGTGCCGCAATCGATTCGGCGACGCTCCCGAACGCTGAATGCGTCAAAATTCCGTCGCGGACACCTTGCCGTAGCTGGCGCCAGGTTTCCAGAACACTCCATAATCGATAGACCTGTCACCAGGGAAGGATATATGGACACGGATGCACGATGCAGGATGCCGCCATGGATGTAGCCATGCCGACACGTGAGGGACGCCATCTGGTACCGATGGGCCTCTTGCTGGCGCTGACGGCCTGCTCGCCTTACGCGGACGCAGAGCGTGACGTCGCCGCAGGTGGACGCGGCCTGGCCAAGCTCAACCCGTCACCGCAGCAGGGCTACGAGCTGGTACTGACCCTGAAGGATGCCCCCGGTCCCTTCGCGGTGGTCGAGGGCGTTGCCCAGTACGACGTCAGCAACCACAGGGACTGCGGCCGGGTCCTGTGGGCGACCGGTACCGCCAGCCGTATCACCAGCCAGGAGTTGGTGGAACTACACAAGGTCGACGAGAACGAATACCGCGGTACGTTCTACCTCGACCGCATGCAGGACGAGGATTACTACGGGCGTGGCGTCTGCCATTGGACGTTGACGGGTGTCGGTGCGATGTTGCGCGCTACGACCGGCGAGGCGGATACGCGATTCCTTACGTTCGTCGACAAGGAGCGCATGGAGAGCGACTCACCTCTTACGCTTTATTACCCAAACCTTATCTATCCGCGCGCCGACACTGTCGCCAACTTTGGCGCCAGTGGCGAGGAAGATCCGTCGGGGTACAGCGAAGATCTGCGCGACGCGCTGTTCTCAACCACCACCACTGTGCAGAAGCTCGTGCCATGAGCTGCCAGTTCAACAACCCCTACCCCCAAGGAGGCCGACATTGCGCCACAAGATGATTCCGTGCCTTGCTCTGCTTCTATTGACCGCCTGCAACCCGGAGACCGCCATGAACCAGGAACGTGCCGCTGCTGAAGCCGATGTCGCCCAGGGCGGGCGCGGCCTCGCCAAGCTCAACCCCACCCCGCGCAAGGCCTATGAACTGGTATTGCGCCTGAAGGATGCACCCGGCGACTTCGCACTGGTCAAGGGCGTAGCGCAGTACGACGTCACCAACGAGGATCAGTGCGGCCACATCGAGCCGGCCACCGGCACAGCTGCACGTATCACCAGCCAGGAACCGGTGGAGCTGCGCAAGGTCGCTGAGGGCGAGTACCGCGGCACGCTATATGTGGACCGCATGCTGGATGAGGACTACTACGGTCGTGGCGTCTGCAAGTGGGAGTTCACCGGTGCCGGGGCAATGCTGAAGGCGACGGGTGCCGAAGAAGAGACCCGCTTCCTCACCTTCGTCGACGCCAAGCCGCTGACCGAAGGTGGCGCCCATACGCTCTACTATCCGGATCTGGTCTATCCGAAGGCAGATCGCGTTCCCAACTTCCCAGCCAGTGGCGAGCCCGATCGCAGCAACTACGCCGCTGATCTGCAGGACAAGCTGTTTACGATCACCCTCTCCGCAAGTGAGGTCGCGCCGTGACCATCACCTCTCAGGACTACGCCGCGTTATCCAATGACGCCTACAAGGATCGGGCCGTCGGCCGACGTGAACCCGGCCAAGAAGAAAAAGTCACGTTAAACGGCCATGAGTACAAGATACTTGAGCATGTCAACAATCGTCTTAACGGCTATCAGGGCACCGTCTATCAGCGCGTAGACACCAAAGAGATCGTCATTGCGCATCGTGGCACCGAGCAGATCGCTCGCGATGCGATTCTGACCGACGGCGGCATGGTGGTTGCGCGCACCAACGTGCAGGCGCCTGACGCGATTGCTTTGACACAGAGGACGCTCGAAGGCGCCGCGCTTCAATCCCGCTTGAACGGTGTGCCCGCGCCCCAGGTCACCGTCACCGGTCACTCCCTCGGCGGCGCTCTTGCCCAGATCACCTCGCACCACTTCAACGTCAAGGGCGAAACCTTCAATGCCTACGGCGCGGTCAGCCTAAGCTATCGCATTCCGGAAGGCGGCAACACCATGATCAACCACGTCATGGCCTCCGATCCGGTCAGCGCCGCGTCACCGCATTTCGGCCAGGTACGCATCTATGCCAAGCCCGACGAGATCAAGACGCTCGCGGCAAACGGCTTCAGCAATCACGCCCTGCGTGATCTGATTCCGGACCGCCCGATCATCGCGGCCACCAGCTCGTTCGGTGCGCACAAGCTGGGCAACTTCCTCAACGAAGGCTCGGTGCTGAAGCACCCGGAAACGCAGAAGCTGGCGAAAGACAACGCCAAGATGATCGAGGAGTATCGCGACGACGTCGAGTCACTGCGTCGCGGCGTCACCCGCGCTGCACGCGGCATCCCGGGCGGCGCCATCGATCTGTACGACCACATCCGCGGCCCGCTGCAGCCCGGTGAACCGGCACGCCGCGAAGCGGAGAAGAATGGCCATCACACCAGCATGCTGCGCATGGACGATGCCAACCACCTGGGTAACCCGCTGTTCAACGACGCGATCCGCGGCGTGCACGCACATGACGTGCGCGTTGGCCGCGTGCCGGACGTGATGAGTACGCAGCTGGCGGGCAGCCTGGCGGCGGAGATGCACGCTGCAGGCGGCAAGCGCATCGACGAAGTGGTGATGAACGCCGATGCCTCGCGCAGCTTCGCCGTGCAGGGCCAGGGCGGTGACCCCGCCCACCTTCGCGTGTCGGTGGATACGGCAGTGGCGATGAACACGCCGCTGGAACAGAGCAGCCAGCGCATCGACCAGCAGGCTGCAGGCCAGCGCCTTGCGCTGGAGCGCGACCAACAGCTGGAACAGCAGCAGCATCAGACCCGCAGCCTGCAGGCCTGATGGACAGCGCGGGAGCCGGTCATTCCGGCTCCCGCCTCAGCACCGTGACTCAGGGGCTGGTGGCCGCGACCGGTGCAGATGCACTGGCGGTCACGAACAGATCCGGCCCGGAATCCGGGAAGCCGCCGCAGGCGCGATCGCCCGGCGCGACCGGATCACACGGCCACTGGCTGCGCGGGACCTTGTCGCGCAACTCGAAGTGATCGCCGGTCCAGACCACGAAGGCAAGATGCTCGCGGTTCCAGTCACTGAACGCACGCGCCCCACCCTTCGGCACCGTCTCCGGATACTGCACGAACCAACGCATGGCCGGCCCGAACTGCAGCTTGCTGTGATCCAGCGTGATCCTGCCCCCACGCGCCAGCTGGCGTGCGCGATCCGCCTCGGTCACCTGTGGCATGGCCGGCATCGTTTCGGCGGTAACATCCCTCGGCGGCGCATCGCCACGCACCTGGTACACACGCTGGCCCACATAGGCCTCGCGGCAGCTACCCGCTGGCACACGTACCGGCTCCGCGCTGTAGTCATCGCGGTTGGCGACCTGGTCGCTGCAGGTGAACGGCGCGGACACCAGGTAGAACGTGCTGTCGGCGTCGCGCCCTTCCAGCGAGCGCACCCAGACGTCGCCCATCCGCACGATGAAGTCCGGGCGCTGGCCGTACCCAGGCACCGCCTTGAACCAGGCCTTCTGCTGTACCTCTCGCTCGCGCCAGTTGCGCGGCAGGTGGATGTCCTGCTCGGGCAGCGCAACCAGCAGAGCGGCCAGATGCGCCGGCATGGTGCCCTGGCAGGCGCCGGTCAGCAGGTCGCCCTGGGTCGCCAGTCGCCCGGCCAGATCCACCGGGCAGCGGGCACCGAGCGCCCGCTCGGTCGCCCGCTCGGGCGACAATGGCACGATGGCCAATGCGGGCGGTGCGGGTGATACCGCCGGAACGGTTGGCTCGGCGGTAGCAGGCGGTGCCGTTCCTGCGGGCGCATCAGCGATCGCCTGTGCCGTGGCGTGCGTTTCCGCGACGTGCGACGCTGCCTCCTGAGCCTGTGCCGAGGCTGCGGCAAGTCCAAGTGACAGCAGCCAGAGCAGCGGCAGGCGGCGCGCGGATGCATTGCAGCGGGCAGCGGCCTGCCGGGCATTCAAGGGAACGATTCGCATGTGGTGTCCTTACGAGTGGGTTTCCATGTCGGCGCCACAGGGCGCCACGCGTCGTACGCAAAGCACCGGCGGGCACCCTGCCCGCCAGCATCAAGTGCTACAGGGATCGGGAACGCTGCTCCTGCTCGCGGGCGAGCGCGGCCGTCGGATCCTGCTGCGCAACGCTGGCCGCCAACTGCTGGCTGCTCTGCGCCAGTGGCTGCTGGGAGGCCTGCTCCCGGTCAACAGACGCACGTAGCATGGCCGGATCACCCAGCGCGCCCTGCACTGCAAACAGCGTACGGCCGTCGTTGCCCGCCAGCAGATGATCGATACGCGACAGGCCGGCCTTCTGCGCCCCCAGCGCCAATGCGCCAGCGGTATTGTCGAGCTCCTGTGCACTGCGCAGTCCACTTTGTGGCCCCATCTGCTGCAGGTGCCGGCGCGCATCCTCGAACAATGCGTTGCCGGGCTCACCGGCATGCGACATGTCGCGTGCAACGGTCTGCGCCGGCGCACCGACTTCGCCGCGATCCAGTCGCGCCATCACGTCCGGCGTCAACTTCTGCTGCCAGACCTCAAATCGTTGCCGGCGCGCCTCGATGCCATTGAGCGCGCCGTTGAGCGCATAAGTTGCTTCGCGCACATCATGGCGCGCCCCCTCCGGCACCCGTGTCTGCCACTGCCATACGGCAATACGGCCTGCGTGCTCGGGCTGCGCTGCCAGCTCCGGTTGATTCACCAGGTCCAGATCCAGCGCCTTGCCGGCACGCTCGTAATTCTCCTTGCCGACCAATGGCAGATAGCCGCGGCCGTGGTACTTCAGCGCGTCACCAGGCGCGTCGTTGCCCATGCGCCCGCCGTACATCAGCTCAGCCAGGTTTTCCGGCCGACCACGCAGCGCTTCCTGGCGGGCGCTCTCCAACGCTGCGTTGCCATTGCGCCACGCAGCCTCCACCGGGATCTGCGAGATTCCCCGGGTGAAGTTGAAGCTCTCGTTGAGCCGGCTCAAGCCGCGCGACTCGTGCCCTGCCTGGGCCATGAAATTGGCCAGTTCAAGCGGGGAGTCGATGCCGGCTTTGGTCGCCTGTCGCAACAGCTGCGACTCTCTATCGGTCGACACAGTGCAACTCCTGAATCTTCATCAGCGCGGATTCCCTTCCGCCGGTTGGAGCTTGGCTCATGGAAGCGACACCTCGGCAACACTGGATGGGTCGAAGTCCTCGAACCTCACCCTGCCCAGCTCCGCCGCCGAGTAATCCCGGATGTTGGTCGCTTCGGTCTCGATATCCACGACCTTGCGTCTCACCCCGTCAACCCAGCAGGCCTTGTCCGCGGGCGCATAGCGGAACCGGTAGGTGCTGCTCCAGCGCTCGCGGCTACCGCCATTGGTGATCACGCTGAAGGTGCCCTTCTCGACCATTGCATACGCAAAAGGGTCGCCGGCCAGGCCACCTCGGGTGGAACACGGCACCAGCTTGTCGTTGCGCGCGGCCAGCTGCCAGCGCCCGCGCCCATCACCGCGCAGCAACAGCAGCACCCGGTTTGGCCCGTGCTGGCCGGGCACCAGCCCTTCCGGCGTCGGCTGGTCGATGACCAGCAGCTGATACTCGATGCCATCGCCGTTGAGTTCGCCCCTTACGGCTTCCAGCAGGTTCGCACCGGACGGAACAAATGCCAGGGCATCGTCCATGTGTGCGCCAACCCTGTCTTCCATCCCCTCCCACTCCTTCAATGTGGTCATGCCGATACCCGCCTCCCTGCCCAGCCGGAACGCGTTCCGGCTTATCCGCGCCTGCGCGGACAGGGATCATAGCCTTGCGTACGGCAAGACCGCGATGATGGCGAGCGTTACCCGATGCAGGGGCTGACAGCGTCCTCATTGGACGGAAGAACCCCTGCATTCGGCGGCACTGGCGCGTCATTTTCATGACGCGTGGGGAGCTTACCGCGAGGCGTTCTGCCGCGTCGAAGTGCGAGGAAATCGAAAAGCGGAATTGATCACAGAAAACGGGGCTTAGCGTGAATGGCGCCTTACCTGATGAACAGATCCGCCGTGCAGGCCGTTCTGGCGATCCCGCATTGTCCCTGCGGCAGCTGCTTCCATGCCGCCTTCGCGTTGCATTGCTGCATCGCGACAATGACCGCCCCCTGTTCGGACATGGCGGTGGCGACGCTGGTGGTTTCAGTGCCCAGACCCGCGTGGGCGACCGCCACGCATTGCGCCTGGAACAGGGTCGCCAACGTACATTCGCCTTTCCCGAACTCCCTGCACTCCTTCATGGAAGCACGCTTGGCCTTGCCCCGCGAACGCATCGAGTTGCTGATGAAGGTATCGCCGCGGGCATCCATCGCCACGCCACGCACGGTCTGCGCCCAGTTGGGGCGATTGTTGTACGGGGAGCCTGAGCTGCTCACCGGAATGGGCGCACAGCCCTGTACACCCTGGCCACCGATGGGATACATGCCCTGCGGGCAGTTGCCTTCGGCGAGCGCAGTGAACGGCAGCAGGCCTGCAATCAGCAGACACGGAAGAAAAGCGAGGTGGATTCGTTTCATGGGGAGAATCATTCCTTTGCCCATTGTGAGAGGTGGGACGACCTGAGCGGACGATCGTTGCCCACTGTCGATGCTGGAGCCAAGAGAACAAACGGAGCTGCGCCCAAACACATGAAGCTTTCCGCCGCCATCGCGAGTTGCGCTGACTACCAGTCCGACAATCCGATCAACGGGTCAGAATGACTCATAGACCGGCTTCGTACAGTCCTCGTATGCAACCTGACACGCCCATCCACCGGTGTCGCCGCACGACTGCTGGGCAAACTTCCACGCTTCGGCGGCGTCCTCGGCGCTGGCCAGCAGGTCCGGGTTCGCGGGCAGTTCCCACTGCTCCAGGAACCGGGGCATACCCGCCAACCCCTTGATCGCCGATGGGTACTGGCCTGCAGGGCATTGGCCCTCCGCACAGGCGTTGCTGGCAACAAGTAATGCAGCAAACAGCAGAGCAGAAATTACGAAAGCTGAATCACCGCGCAAAGATCTGAAGTCGGCCCTTGCCTTGAATCTCCGTGTGATGTCACAACCGATCAGTCTTGCTGGAAGAAAGGCTTGGTACAGTCAGAATGGAAAACGGAGCAAGCCTGACTTCCCAAATCCTTGCAGTCCTTGGTTGCCCGCTCCTGCGCCTGTTCTTTCGTCGCCCCGGTGTTGAATCTCATGCCATTGTCCGGTCGTGCAGCCCGGACAACCGCATAGCACTGGTTGTAGTAGGTAAAAACGACTGTGCAGTCGGTAGCTCCGCCCTGCCGGCATCGCTCGACCGCTTGGCGCTCTGCCGAAGCCTTGGCCTGATGCCCAGTGGCCGAACCTGCATCTCCTCCAGGCGAGCTGGCGACAGCACCCCATGTCTTGACCCAATACCCGGGATTCTCCTGCGGGGCGCTCTGAGCCGCGCCGGGTATGGGTGCGCAGCCACCAACGCCTTGGTCGCCAATCGGGTACTGACCCGGAGGGCAGCGCCCTTCAGCGAACGCCGAACTGACGTGCACAGAGCCCAGTAGGATCAGGGACAAGCACAGATGCTTTAGAGAGGCGCTTACGTTCATCAACTGAATCTCTAGTTTCCATGACTCGGATTTGCCGCACCACGCTGACCGGGAACCGCTGAACCCGGGCCTCCGGTTCCATCAAACATCTTCCCCATCGCCGACTGCTGACCATGGGAGTTTGAGCCAGAAGACGACTCCGGAGCCGCCGGCGGCGGAGCCGACATGCCCGGCGGACGACCATCGGCACTCGGCGAGGCACTTGCACCACCGCCTATCTGCGAATATGCCATGAAGGTGCCCAGGGTACCCTGGAAGAACATCGCTGCCATTGGGGGTGTAGTCAGGATCAACGCGGTGAGGATCAGGCCCATGCCTCCCTGCTGCATCGCCTGGCTGGTCATGCCGTCGGACATGCTTTCCTTGAGGATGAATTCCTGCACCAGCGCTGTGGTCCAGAAAGTGGCCGCCACACGTACCACCATGTCCAGTGCGATGGAAACCATCGCTGCAAGTACGGCCATGGAGAACATCGTGCCGATGCCGTAGAACAGCCAACGTTGGAACAACTGCTTGGTCTGGTCGAACAACAGGCAGAGGATGAACAGGGGGCCAAAGCCGATGAACAGCGCCATGGCGATTTCATACAGCATCAGCATCGCACCAGCGGTGATGGCTGGACCTGCGGTGCCCATGCCGATGAAGAACAGTGCCCGCTTCTTGTCCTCCAGCAGCTCCCCGTCATTCATGATCTGGATGGCGTCGATACTGGAAAGCGCCACCTGCATCCATGCCAGGCTCTTGTCGATCTGAGCTTCGGGTGACTCGTTCGAGCCTGTCACGACCTTCGTGATTTCTGCCTTGACGTCGTGGGTGAGGAAGCTCTGAAGGTTGGTGCCGAAAGCGCCCATCGTGGTGGCCGCGCTGACGATCAACGCCGCACGCGCCATATTGGTCACCAGCACCATCATTGAGTCCCGGCTGCGGCCGGTCACGATGCGGAAGCCCTGCACCAGCACCCACAGGGTCATGAGCGTGAGGGCGATGCCGCCGACCCACTGCATCATTTCCCCCATCATGTCGATGCCGAACTTGTTTATCTTGCTTCGCAGGAAGTCGAAGATGAACTTGAAGAACACGAAATCCCCGATCGATTGGACACGTGCAACGTGCCCCATCAAATCCTGGAATCCGCCATTGAAATCAAAATTGGCAATCGACCTGATCATTTCCGCAATCCCTTGATGTATCCCTACCGGACAACCTCGTGGAGCGGGTGCCTATGCACCTGCCCCAAGCGGCGTCAGTCGACGTGCAAAGCGCGTTCCAATGCGGCCGTCTTGACCAGCTGCGAGATGACGCCCGGCTTGCCCTTCAATGCCACGCGCGCCAGCACGCGCTGATTGGCCATCATTGACTCCTGATAGGCGTCGTAGGACCGCATGCGCGCCTCCCACTCCTGCTGCAGCTTGGAAATATCGTTTGCCGTACGCAGGGAGTCACTGTTCACGGCCGAAAGAGTTCCCGCAAGATTGCCATCGGCGCCGCCTCGCCAGCCCATGATCTCAGACAACGACGCGTTGATGCTGGGAATGGTCTTCTCGATGAAATCCACCGTCTCGTTGCGCTTCCGGTTTTCCATCATCTGGATGTTGACGCACAGCTGCTGCTGCTGCGCGTAGAGATCACCGGAGGTATCCAGCACAAACTTCTTCAGCAGGCTGCCAGCGCTGAAGCCCGCCGACGTACGGCAGAGGTCGGCGACCATATAGTCGTCTGGAACCCGCTCCAATGTGGCGCCTGGCGGCAAGCCGAAGTTGTTGATCATGCCCTGGATCTGGACAAGCGCATTTTGGTACTCCTGGAACGTCCTTCTCCACCGAGTTACCTGAGCCGCGTACTCCAGCCCGTCAGCCTTCATTTGCGCCTTCCCTTGGGCAAAGTCCTTCAGTGCCTGCATGAGATTACTGAGGTCGAAGACAGGGTAACCACCGGCCGAAACCGACGTGGTGGAGAACATGACCATGCTCCCCAGCAGGATGGCTGCCAGGCGCTTCTGACGCAGACCGCGGTGGCGCTTGTGATTTCGGGATGTCATGCTCATGTTCTTCTCCAGGGGAATGGATTTCATTCGGCGCTGTCTGATCCAGGGCTTTCAAGCCGCATCGGTTTCGGCAGAGGCCTTGGCTTTACCAGAGCCCTTTCGGTTCTTGTAGAAGTCCTCCAGCCACTGTTCCGGCGTGAGTTCGTCCACGGTGATCCGATTGCGGACTGCAGCCGTCTGCAGCACCCGATGCATGATGTCGATGTTGTCGGTCGAGGCCGAGATCACCGACAGGATGTCGTCCATGCCACGCAGGTTGAGCTGGCAGACACTGGAAGCATGGCCCTGCTTGACCAGGAAGCAGCGCGAGCGCTCGTCCAGTGCCGTGACCACCTTGAACTCCGCCTCGGTCAACTTCAGGCCATCCATGTAGTCGCTCTTGCTGGCGTTCGGGTTCGGCAGCAGGATGAGCGTGGCGGTCTGCTCGATCAGGGCAGCGGAGATATCACTCTTCAGCGCGTCTTCCGGGCTCTGCGTGGCGAAGATGCCCAGGCCGTTCTGCTTACGGATGGTCTTCTGCTTGTTCTTCGCGAACTCCTTCAGGCCACCCTCGCCGTCCAGGATCTTCCAGAATTCGTCCATCACATAGATCAGCGGTCGACCGTCGATCAGCGATTCCAGGCGGTGCAGCAGGTAATTGATGACCGGCACGCGCACTTCGGGATTGTCGATGATGTCGGTGTAGTCGAAGCCGATGATGTTGGCCTTGCTCAGATCCACCGTATCGATCGGATTGTCGAAGACCCAACCCAGCGAATTGCCCGAAGTCCAACGGCGCATGCGCGCATAGAGGCCGTCGTCGCCCATGTTGGGCAGGCTCTTCTGGAAGTTGGTCATGCTGCGCAGATGCATCGGCGTATCGAGCATGCTCTCCACCGCACGGTAGATGTCCTCTTCCTCGCGGGCGCTGTACTCGCGCTTGCCGGCCAGCACCTTGATCAGGTCGGCCAGGAACTGCACGTTCGCTTCGTTGTTCTCGCACTGGAACGGGTTGAAGCCAGTCGGCGCACCGTTCTCCAGGGCCAGATAATTGCCACCGCAGGCACGCACGAAGATCTCCGCACCACGGTCCTTGTCGAAGAAGAAGATGGTCGGTGACGGCTCGTACTTCTGAACCTGGCTGAGCAGGAAGTTGATCAGCGCGGTCTTGCCGGTACCGGACTTGCCGATCACCATGGTGTTGGCTATCGCCTTCTCACCCAGCGAATTCTCGGATGGATGGGTGGCATGGAAATTGAAGTAATACGGCTGACCGTTGGTGGTCTGCAGCGTGGTCACGCAGTCGCCCCACGGGTTGTTGTGCTGCTTGCCGGTGGCGAAGTTGTGCAGCGGCGACAGGCCGAGGAAATTCAGCGAGCTGACGTTGGCCAGCCGCGTGCGGAAGCGCCAGTTGGCCGGCAGCTGCGAATAGAACGACGAGGTGACTGCCAGATCCTCCTTGGTCGACACGAAACCGGCGTTGGACAGCTCGGCACGGGTCGAGGCCACGTTCTGCGACAGCTTCGCCTGGCTGTCGCCATACACCGCGATGATGAAGTGGTATTCGCCCAGCACGAAGTTGCCTGACGACAGATGATCCATCGCCTGGTCGAGTTCGACGATCTGACTGACCGCCTTGTCGCCCGAGGAGATCATCATGCCCTTGGTCCGGTCCAGCACCTTCAATGCGTCCTGGCGTCCCATCGGGCTGAACGAATGGGTGATGACGTACTCGTAGTCCAGATACTTCAGACCATTGAGGATGCCCGGATAGGTGCCCTCGGCATATTCCTTGATATTCAGGATCGCGCCGAAATGGTTGACGCCATTGGGCGTATTGATCACGAAATCGCCGGTCTTGGCCGAGAACATATGACGGCTGACCGGAAGATAGTCTTTCACAGGCGCCGACAGCACCGGTACCGGCTCATCGATGCGGTTGATCAGGTAGCCGAACAGCTCAAGCGTTTCGGAAAACACCACGCCGTTCTTGGCTTCGTACATACCGAGCCGGTAAGGCGCGTAGTCGCGGATCACAGCTTCGACGTTGCCGGCGAGCTCCATCAGCTTCTCGACGGCCTGCTCCTGCTCGGCGCGCAGCTTGTCCACGTTCGCGGACTTCTCCACGAAGCGCTTTCCCGCCACCACCGGACGATAGATCATCGTCAGGTACAGCTCGTTCTGCATGATGCGCTGGGAGGACAGCATGCCCATGTACTGGTCGGACACATCCTGGTTGAAGCGCTGCTTGTAGTAGCTCTTTCCCTTCAGGGTGCGACGGCGCCGGATGTCATGCACCCAGAAGGCAACGTTGACGAAATCCGGTGCGCGCAGCGTCTGCAGCAACCGGTTGAAGGTGTTGTGCCGATGCTCAAGCTCCCATTCTTCGCGCCCCACGAACGGCAGCCCTTCCAGGTGCCACGTCAACAGGTAGTCGCCGCCCGTGGTCTTCACCACATTCGGAGCCACGTGCGACGACAAGGGGATGAATTCGCTGATGGAGGTATCTGGGTTGAACATACGACTGCTTCCAAAAGGTACTGCCGACAAAGATGCGGAGTTGGCCAGGCGGGCGCTCAACGCCCGCCTGGCCGGATCCAGCCCTCAATCCCTGGGGGCTGGCTTGTTGCGGTAGTGATTCGGGTTGAACACCCACATGCCATCATGCTCCTGCACGTTGCGCACCTTGAGCTTGAACATCAGGCGCAGGCCCAGCAGGCGGAAGATCATCTCGTCACGCTTGGCCATCTGCCGCATGATGAAGATGGCCACCGGGATGGTCAGCAGAAACCAGAAGTTCGTGTACATGCTCAGCAGCAACAACCCACCCGCCACCATGAAAAATGGCAGGTAGGGAACGCCCAGGAACATCGCTGGGCGCGTGCATCCCCGGAACAGGACGTTCTTATGCACTGTAGTACTGGACGGCGTGCTTGATCATTTCAAACGCCATGCCAGCGCCGTCGCCACCACCGACCTTTTCGCAGCTGCCAGCCTCCTTGCCGAGCAGCATGCGCGCGATCTGGCCTGCCGCGCCGATCAGCACACCGCCGATGAGGATCGGGGCCACGTCACCGATGCGCTTGTGGGCAAACGCAATCTGGTAACCGGCGAAGATCACGGCGATCGTGACCACGGCGATCGAGGCCATGTTCAGCAGACCGTTGATGTTGGAGAAGAAGCCGCAGACCTTGCCATCGGTACCACCGAAGTCAGTGCCGGCCAGGGCCTGCGGAGCGAACACAGCACCGGCGAATGCGACGGCCATCAGCATGGTCTTCAGCGTGCGCTGGGCCTGGACGAGGTCGAGATTGAATCGCTTCATGGATTGATTTCCTTGTTGATGGACTAACACAACTGAATCGACCAGCCGGGGGACCGGTCGCACCACGACTTCGTCAGAACACGAAGGCCGCATCCCCTGCGGGAATCTGCTGCACCGGCGCACGGGGCGCCGGTGCGTTGTAGAAATTCTGGGTGTCCGCTGCCGGCGCGTTACGCTCATTCCACGGGCGCAGCATCACCGGCGCGTTCGCCCCGGCAGCCATCCCGGGAAGCTGTTGCGGCATGGCGGCCCCGCCCTGCGCCGCACCAGGCTGCTGATACGGCTGTGGAGCTTGCTGCGGCATGTCGTTTCCACCCAGTGCCTGTGGCTGCATCATTCGATCGACCGAGCCCAGCACCACGCGCGATACCGCCTGGTCGGCGATGTTCAGCAGGCTGCCGCGGGCCATCGCACCGGTGGATGGGTAAACGGTGTAGGCCCGGGCCGGGTCATTGGACGGCACGTACACCGGCGCACTGGCCTGGGCGACGATGCGTGCCTGGGCCGGCGAGGCCGTCTGCGGATGATGTTCGACCCTGACCACCCGACGCTCGCCGCGGCTGACCACGTCAATCGGCGCGACGCCGTTGCTTGCGACCTGCTGACCGCGGCGGATCGAGTCATAGATCTTCTGCACGTACCCGTGACGGAAGCCGGTCTCGAAGTTGCCCGAGTAGTAGCAGCTGAACGACTTGCCCCAGTCACCACCGGAGCGCTTGTAGCAATCGGCGAGGATGCGCGAACCAGCCTGCAGGTTCGGGCACTGCTGGAAGGCCTTCTCGTAGGAATCCAGCCCGTACTTGCCCAGGTTGTAACGGTTGACCTGGGCCAGGCCAATGGAGAAGTTGTAGCCCTTCTCCTCCAGCATGCGAACGGTGGCCAGCGCCTCGTCGAGGGCCTTGGGCTGGCGCACCAGGGCGCCGCCGACCACGCCGATGGCATAGGGGTTGCGCGACGATTCCACGTTGATGACGTGCTGCATCACGTCCATCGAGACGGCCATTTCCGGGCACGCCATCATTTCCAGTCCTGGCAGCATTGGTCAGCCCTCCTGCCCCTGGGCACGCCCAGGATTGAAGTCGATGCCGGTGATGTAGCGCGAGCCGGCATGCGCCTTGATATGCACGACGATGTCGATGGTCATCATCAACAGTCGCTTGATCACGTTGAACTCCAGGCCCGAACCCTCGGCCGAGGCCTTCACCATCAGCGCCAGCTGATCCCAGGTCTGCTCCGGGCTACCGGCATGGCAACTGGTGATCGAGCCCGGGTGGCCCGATGCGCAGTTGCGGATGAAGTAGAACGCCTCGTCACCGCGCAGCTCGGCCAGGATGATGCGTTCTGGCTTCATGCGCAGGCAGGCTTCCATGCAACTCTTTGCGCTGACATTGCTGGTGCTCTGCCCGCCCTTGGAGTACAGCAGGTGCACCACATTGGGTTGGGTCAGAAACAGCTCGCGTGCGTCCTCGATCGTGACCAGGCGCTCGTTGTCCGGGATATGATTGACCAGCGCTTTCATGAAGGTGGTCTTGCCGCTACCGGTCGCACCGGAGACCACGATGTTCTTGCGGTACATCACCGCACGACGGAAGAACTCTGCGTACTCGCGCTGCTGGCGCAGTTCCAGCAGCTCGCGGTCCTGCTCGCTCAGACTGCCATCCTGTTCCAGGATCTGGTTGAAGAAACCATCCTCGTGGTACTGGGTGAGCGACTTGGTGTGCTTGGACGGCAGGCGGATCGTGATCGAAACCTTGCCGGCATCACAGGCAGGTGGAATCACGAACTGCGCACGCTGGCCGGTGGGGAACGTGAGCGACACCACCGGATCGGCATCGGTGATGCGCTGGCCGGTGTTGCTCTCGTTCACCACTGCCGTGCAGAACTGCCGGGCCCGCTCGAAGGTCAGGCCCGGCACCTCCACCCGCTGCCACCCGGCCCGGGTTTCCAGGTACAGCTCACCGGGACGGTTGATGCAGATTTCCGTCACTTCCGGGGATGTCATGTACTCGGCGATGCCCAGCACTTCGTACTGATAGCGCAGGAAATCGCTGGAAACGAGGGCGAGGGGTGACACTTCGGCGTCCATGGTTGTTCTTCGGATTACCGGCGCGGGTTGAGCACGTTGGTGAAGTCAACGTCCTTGGCGACGTAGACGTTCACGATGGTGCCCTGGTTGATGGTGACAGTCGGCGGGCGATTCGAACTGGTGAGGGCTTCGTTGGCGAGACGCTCCATCGTGCGCGCGGTGGCGCTTTCATAGGGCGAACGAACGGCGAAACCATTGCTGGAAACCGTCGTCGACTCTGGGCCATGTTCGGCTGCGGCGTACTTGAAGGCGTCGGCGATCAGGCTGATCATCAACGCCGACGCAATGCGACTACCCCAGTGCGCGCTGTACTGGCCAGGATGACCGGCACCACCCAGCTGATCCACGCCCGGGCTGGACATGGCCACGTCGATGCCATTGGGCGTGGTGATGCGATCCCAGATCACTTCCACGCGCTTGCCCTTGGGACCGCCACCGTACGCACCATAGATCTTGGACCCCTTGGGCAGCAGCAGGCTGCGGCCGTTGATCGAGTAGACCGGCTCGGTCAACAGGCACGACGTATAACCTGCAAGATCGGTGATGATGCGGGTCTCGAGTACACAACGCAGATAGGTGCCACGCACCAGCAGCGCGTCGGGGCTCCGGATGTAGGAAGCATTGGACACATCCTCCACATCAGGCCCGCGGCGCACCTTGGCCGGCGGAGCATTGCCGTTCTGCGCCTGCAGCGCAGCCAACGTGGCCTGCATGTAGGGATCGTCGTTGTCCCCTGCTGCGGCCTGGCCGCCAGCGTCGCCCGTGCCCACGCCTGCGCCACCACTACCGGCAATGCGGCGATCCAGCAGACTCGGGCCACGCTCGACCTCGCGCTCGGGTTCGGCACGAGGAATGAACGTCGGGCCCATCGTTTCCTGCGGCGGTGGCGGCAGCATCGGAATGGGCTCGGCGGCTTCCCGGGCAGCCTCGCGAATCGCGGAGGGTGCAATGATCGGCAGGTCGGGGGTGCTCGAACGTGCAACCTGCGGCGGCGCCTTGGCTTCTTCAGCGTCTTCCTTGCCCTTGCGCAGCAGCAGGAAGCCCATGGCCAGCAACAACACCAGGATGCCGCCGAGGAACAACAGCGCCTTGCGGTTCAAGCGCTGCTCTTCCGCAGAGCGAAGCTGTGGGGCACTGGCATCCAGATCCGGCGCCGCCTCTGCCTGCGCGTGCCCGTAGTAAGGGTTCGCCGATGGCTCCTGAGCCGCAGGCCCCTGTCCGTACGGAGACGGATTCGGATCGTTTTCGGGAGTGTTCTGCTGGCTCATTTCTTCACGTTCCTTCGCAGGCCGACGACGAAGTCGCCGTGGCGGATGACCAGGTACGGGTACGTCCCGTGCACGATCAGCGTATTGCCCTCAACCGTGGTGTTGACCACGAAATCCTCGCCATACTCCTTCTCGCGACCGAATACGGCCGGGAAGATACCGGTCTTGTACTCGGGCGAGTTGGGCAGTTTCAGATAGGTGAAACGGCCATCGTCGTAGGCGTTGACCGGGACCAGCCATCCCATCTTCTTGGCCTTGCTGGTCGAATAGGAGTAGTTGAAGTTGTATTGGCGATCCTTGGCCAGCTCGGTACTGAGCAGCGGCTGCGCCTCCTCCTCGACCGCCGACTGGGCAGGGCCGAACACAGTGTCATTCGGATAGACGAATGCGATCTTGTACTGCACGCCGGCGCGACGGGCCTGCTCAAGCTGGCGCCAGTCGGTGGCAACGACCTTCAGCTCGAAAATGTACGAATGGGTCTCGGTACGCACCATCATGTTGGTGTCGACGTCGACGTTCTTCGGCTTGAGATAGAACACGTTCTCGCGACGGGTGAGTTCCCAGCCGCTGCTGAAGCCGGTGCTGTAGTCGAGGATCTTCTCGTTCGGGCTCAGCTCGATCTGGGTGGTGAGGCCCAGGCCGGTGCGAACCGGGTAGATGCGGTCCTTCTCATACTCGTAGTGGTCAACTGCCTGTGCCATCGCCGCGCTGGAAAACACCAGCGACAGCAACGACAGCAGCGCCCACGCGCTTCCCCTGATTTTTCGACTACTCATCGGTTGCTTGCTCCATCAGCATTTCCGGTGGAATGGTTCGGTGCCGGCATCATTGCCGGCTGTCCCGGCGCGCCCTGCCCCGGCATCGGCTGCCCCTGGACCGGCTGCCCCTGCATGGGCGCACCCTGCATCGGCTGCATCTGCCCATTGGCCGGCACTGCGACAGGCTGACCGGTGGCGGGATCGATCATGGTGGCAGCGGCCGGATTGTTCGGAACGTACATGCCCTGCGCCTGCTGCGCGGCGAGCTGTGCCTGTTGCGCGGCATCCTGGGCCTGCTGCTGCATGGCACCGTCATCCGGCACGGGTACCCCGCGCGCATAGTCGTTGTCGACACGGTACTCCGTGACCTGGAACGCCAATGGGTTGAGCACGCGGTCCTGTTCGGAGAGCGCCAGATTCTGGTTGTACTTGAAGCGCATGGTGACCAGCTGGTTGTCCAGATAGGTCGACACACCGCTGCGCTTGTCGAGCAGGCTGCGCTGGATGCGCACGGACGCGCCACGGAAGCTGCCGTTCGCCTGCACGCCCAGCGGGGTGATGCTGAGGATCTTGACCCTGATCGCCTTGCCCCGGCCGTACATCACGAACGGATTCTGCGGATTGTTGCTGGCATAGCGCTGCTTCATGCTTGCGGCCACGGCATCACTGGACATGACGAACACCAGCTCCCAGTCGCGCAACCCCATCACCGCGGAGTCGTACGACTCGCGCGCCAGCACGTACTGGGCGACATTGCTGCGGTTGACCGCTTCGTTGGTGGTGATCGTCTCGCCCTGGAACGTGCCCCTCAGGCGCGCCACCGTAGCGGTACCCGTGTAGGCATCGGCCATCACCAGGAACGGCACCTTCTCCTTCAGCGGCAGCATGTAGTAGTAGCCGCCAGCCAGTGCCAGCGACATCAGCAATGAGCCGGTGGCGACCCACCAGGCACGGCGCTCACTGCGACGCGCCATGTCGGCCACGGTGATCTCGTAGCTGACCGCCTTGGCGACCGACTGCTCGACCTTGGGACTATTGCCGGGATCCTTCTTGCGGAACATGGATTCTTCCGTACTGCTGAAACATCAATGGGCGTGGCACCCCTGCGACAGGCGCGGGGAGCGGCACGTTCGATGATTTCGAGGTGGACTCAGGTGCCGCTGTTGGAATCAGCGCCCTGTGCCGACGCGGTCGGCGTCGAGCCAGCGCTCTGCACAACGATCTGGTTGCCAACGATGGAGACGGAGATGCCCTGCGCTGCATAGGCCGCCGTCAGATCGATCACGGCCTGCTGAGCGTTGGTGGTGTCGATGTTGGAAACCGCGCCGTACAGGGTGAAGTCCGAGCTCAGGCGGTAATCCAGCGTGCGTCCGGAATCCTTGGCCCAGCGCTCGAGCATGGCTTTGAGCGTGCCGTCCATCGGCGAGGCCTGGTAGACGTAGCTGGAGTACAGCGGGATCTCGGTGGTTGCCGCAGCAAAGCGGTTCACCGGCTTCCAGCGGCCTCCGAAATCGGGAGCGGACTTGGTGGCGCAACCGGCCACCATCAACGCCGCCACTGCGGCGATGGACATTTTCGCGATAAACGCCTGATTCATACGGGCTTCACTTTGACGTACGAAAAAGCAGTCCCGAGCATTGGTCCCCTGGTCGTCCGGCGCTGCGTCGCGCACGCCGGAATCGGAGCGACGCACTGACTGGCAGCACACCCACTCCGGCTCCCCTGCAGCCAACGGCTGCCAACCAAGTCGCGGGGCCGCCAGACACTCCCGGCGACACACCCGCATACCTCACCAACGTCGAAACCATCCATGTTTCATGGCACAAACTCCTGGCCACCCTGCTCTACAACATCTGCCATCCATCACACATTTCTGAACGGCATGCACAGGGTCGCACAACCACGCGTCAATTCCATGTCAGACAAGTCTGAAAATCTATGAACAAATGCCGAATTCTTGACTCAACTCACGTTTTCACGTCAGTGAATATGAATCTACGTCACAAATTTAACGACGTGAATTAGACGTTAAGCATGGGAACGTCGACTTTCGGCAGCAGCCGCGAGGTGAAGTAGCGATCCTTGTAGTAGCGGATCTTGTCGCATTTCACCGGATGCGGTATGCCCTCGTACAGGAACACTTCCTTGTCCGGCCCCATCGCCTTCAGCTCCTGCGGCAGCATCAGTGCCCGCCGCTCCTCGGTGAAGCTGTGGGTCTTCTCGCGGGCGTGCGTGACGTTCTTCTTGCGGATGGTGGTGTAGCCCAGCATGTCCGAATAGTCGTTGGCGTCCTGCTGCTCGCGCGGCGCGTACAGGATCTGCAGCGCGTGGTTGGTGATGATCGTGCGCGAGACTTCCCGGCCGTAGGTGGCATCGAGCTGGGACATGCTCTGGATGATCGGCAGCAGGCGGATGTTGTAACCGGCCATGTAGGACACCGCCGAGGCGATGATCTCGACCTTGCCGATCGAGGTGAATTCGTCCATCAGCAGCAGGCACTGGTACTTCAGGTCCGGGTTGGACTTGGGCAGTTCCTTGGTGTTGAGGTTGATCAGCTGGCTGAAGAACAGGTTGATGATCAGCCGGCTCTCGGCCAGCTTGTTCGGCTGGATGCCGATGTAGATGGTCATCTTCTTCTTGCGCACGTCGGTCAGCAGGAAGTCGTTGCTGCTGGTGGCCTTGTCCAGCACCGGGTTGATCCAGGGATTGAGCGGTTCCTTGAAGGTGCCCAGGATCGAGGCGAAGGTCTCGTCGGCCTGGGACAGCATGTTGGCGAACGCCGAACGCGCGTTGCCACTGAGGAACGAACGCTCCGACAAGGCCTTGAGGTACTTCTTCAGATCGGTGCCATCGCCGGATGACAACCGGTAGACAGAACCCAGCGTCGGCGTGCCCGAGCCGCCCGGGAAGCCACTGCTGCGCTCGTCGTCCCAGTTTTCGAACAGATACAGGGTGAAGGCCATGAACGCGTTGCGCGCCTGGCTGACCCAGAACTTCTGGTCCTCGGCGCCGTCCGGATACAGCATCGCGGCGATGCTCATCAGGTCCGACACCCGGAATGCCGGATCATCGGAGACATAGCTGAGCGGGTTCCAGCGGTGCGTGCGCCGATCCTCGGCGAAGGGATTGAACAGGTAGATCTCCTGGCCCTGGCTGGCGCGCCAGCCGCTGGTCAGGTCGAAGTTCTCCTGCTTGATGTCCAGCACCACCAGCGATTCGCCGTATTCCAGCAGGTTCGGGATGACCACGCCCACGCCCTTGCCTGAACGGGTGGGTGCCGCGAGAATCACGAACTGCTGGCCATCCAGCCGCACCAGTTTGCCGCCATGGCTGCCGACCACGATGCTCTGGCCGGTCTTCTTGAACATGCCATGCCTGGACAGGTCGGCGCCGGTGGCGAAACGCGCGTCGCCATGCAGCGAGCGCTTATCCTTCTTCAGCAGCAGCACCAGACCGGTCACCAGCAGGACCAGCAGCGGCAGGCCGAAGCCCACGTAGCCGGCCCACTTGATCTTGCCCACGAACGGCGCAACCTGCGGTTGGCCGATGGCGTGGTAGTACTGGTAGTACTTGTTCCAGGTGAACAGCTTGGTGTCCAACCCCAGGAACAACAGGGTCAGGTAGCCGGAAAACACGAAACCAAGCAGCAGGGTCGCCAGCGTGACGATGGCGATGAGCAGATACTTCTTACTGGGCAACACCCGAATCCTCCATGATGCGCACGAGGGCGCGACGGCCTAGCGGCGGCGCCAGCGCGACGCCTTCTTCCGCAGGTTGTTTTCGTTCTCCAGCCCGGGCTCTTCGCCCTCTTCACGCACCCGCTGCAACAGCAGTTGGCGCGCTTCGGCCAGTGACACCAGGTCGGTCAGACGATCCCCATCGTCGGCGACGACCGCATGGCCGACCACATCGCCCGGAGCGTACACCGGCTCGTAGGACACTGCTACCAGCTGATAGCGGCCACGGGTTTCCAGCACATGCCTGAATTCCTGCATCGCATTCCTCCTTGTCGGGGCAACACTGCGTCCCCTGCCCCGCCATGATGCCCATCGCAGTGTCATCGGCGTATGCACAAGCGCTACGGTTTCTGCGCGAAACTGTCTGCGGATATCCAAGGAGACTGCAATGGACTGGGTAGCACTTGCACGCACGCTGGCCACCGAGGCCCACACGGGCCAGACGGACAAGGCCGGCCAGCCTTACATCTGCCATGTGGCGCGGGTGGCGGCCGCGGTGCGCGGCGACGATGACGCCGAAGTGGTGGCCTGGCTGCATGACGTAGCCGAAGACTGCCCGGCGTTTGCCGCACGGATCGAGGTCTTTCCCGCCCCGCTGCGCGAGGCGGTGCACCTGCTCAACCGCGACGCGGCCCCCGACGCGGACAGCTACTACGCGCGCATTGCCGCCCACCCGCTGGCACTGAAGGTGAAGCAGGCCGATCTGGATGACAACGCCGATCCGCAGCGCCTGGCGATGCTCGACGCGGCGACGGCCGGGCGCCTGCGCGGCAAGTATGCGCACGCCCGGGCAGCGCTGGGCATCTGATCGCGCCGCGCGGTGGCCGGTGGGCGAACGTGTCACCGATCAAACGCTGATTTACCCTGAGTGCTGCTGCCCTTGTTGCGGTGCAGCAGTACAATGACCGGCTCCCCGCCCCCATCGCGCCCCGCATGAGCCCCAACTCTTCCCTGGCTGCGCGGCTGACGCCCCGTCAGCGCACCCTGATCATCCTTGCCCTGTCGCTGGGCGGCTTCGCCATCGGCACCAGTGAATTCGCCAGCATGGGCCTGATGCTGGAGATCAGCCGCGGCCTGTCGATTTCCGAAACCCAGGTCGGCCACCTGATCAGCGCCTACGCCATCGGCGTGGTCGTCGGCGCCCCGATCCTCGCCTTCGTCGGCGCCAGCTTCCCTCGCCGCAAGCTGCTGCTGGCACTGATGGGCTTCTATGCCGTCGGCAACCTGGCCAGCGCACTGGCGCCGAACTACGGAACGATGCTCATTGCGCGTTTCGTCGCCGGCCTCCCGCATGGCGCCTACTTCGGCGTGGCGATGCTGGTGGCCGCCGCGATCAGCCCGGCCGGCCAGCGCGGCCAGGCGATGTCGCGCGTGTTGCTGGGCCTGTCGATCGCGATCCTGGTCGGCAATCCGCTGACCACCTGGCTGGGCCAGCAGCTGAGTTGGCGCACCGCCTTTGCCCTGGTCAGCGTGCTGGCCATCGCCACCGTGGCGATGATCGCGCGCTTCCTGCTGCCGGACCCGGACGAGGTTCGTACCTCGCCGATGCGCGAACTGCGCGCCTTCAACACCACCCAGGTGTGGCTGGCGCTGGCGATCGGCGCCGTTGGCTTCGCCGGCATGTTCTGCGTGTTCACCTACCTGGCACCGACCCTGGTGCAGGTCACCGGCGTGGCCGAATCGTGGATGCCGCTGGCGGTGGGCGTGTTCGGCATCGGCGCGATCATCGGCAACATCGCCGGTGGCTGGCTGGTGGACAAGTTCCACTTCAAGGCCGCCGCGGTGGTGCTGCTGTGGTCGATCGTGATGCTGCTGCTGTATCCGCTGGCCGCGCAGTCGGTGTGGACGATCGGTCCGATGATCATCACCGTCGGCACCATGGGCGCGCTGGCGGCGGTGCTGCAGACGCGCCTGATGGACGTGGCCGGCGAAGCACAGACCCTGGCCGCCGCCTCCAACCATGCCGCCTTCAATACCGCCAATGCGCTGGGGCCGTGGCTGGGCGGCATGGCGATCAGTGCCGGCTTCAGCCCGGCCAGCACCGGCTATGTCGGTGCCGCCACCGCCATCGGCGGCCTGCTGCTGTGGTGCGTGGCGGTGATGCTGGACAGGAAGCGCAAGACAGCCGGCGTGGGCAGCCACTGACCTTCGCGCCGGATTGTCAGCTGCTGCCCGCGCGGCGGCGGCGATCCGGCCGCAGCAACGCCGTATCGCCGGCCGCAAGTGTCGGGCGCGCCAGCTCACCGCGCTTGACGCGCTCCAGCACCCGCCGCGAGTTGGCCGCGCAGTCGATGCCCTCCGGCCGCGCCTGGATGTCCTCGATCAGGGCCAGCAGGTGCGCCCGGCTCTCTGCCAGCCGCAACTGCAGCGCCTCGATGTCGGCCACCTTCTGCTGCAGCATTGAGATCAATGCGTCGTGCTGCCACTGGCCCATGTCCGGTGGCAGCAAGGCGCGTATCTCCTCCAGGCTGAAGCCGGCGCGCTGCGCACCGGTAATCAGCTCCAGCAGCAGCACCGCCTGCTCCGGGTAGTCGCGGTAGCCGTTGGCCTGCCGCTGGACGACCAGCAACCCTGCCTCCTCATAGAAGCGGATGCGTGACGCCGCCAGGCCCGTGCGGCGGGCCAGCTCACCGATCTTCATCTGCCTGAATCCTCGACATCGGAACCCATTGACCTTCAATAAAACTTGAAGGTTAGCGTAGCGCCATTCCCCTGTCCTGAAGCTGTCCCATGTCGCTGTTCTCGCCCCTGGCGCTGCCTTCCGGCGCCCTCATCCGCAACCGCATCGCCAAGGCGGCGATGGAGGAGAACATGGCCGACGCCGACCACGCCCCCTCCGAAGCGCTGCTGCAGTTGTACCAGCGCTGGGCCGACGGCGGCGCCGGACTGATCATCACCGGCAACGTGATGGTCGATGGCCGCGCCATGACCGGCCCCGGCGGCGTGGTGCTGGAGGACGATCGCCACCTGGAGCGTTTCATCGCCTGGGCCGACGCCGCGCGCTCGCGCGGGGTGCAGATGTGGATGCAGATCAACCACCCCGGGCGGCAGATGCCGGCCGCGCTCGGCCAGCCGGCATTGGCGCCTTCGGCGGTCCCCTTGGACATGGGCGCACTGTCCAAACAGTTCGCGCCGCCGCGGGCGATGACCGAGGCGGATATTGAAGACGTGATCGCTCGCTTCATCCGCAGTGCCGAGCTGGCCGAGCGCGCCGGTTTCAGCGGCGTGGAGATCCATGCCGCGCACGGCTACCTGCTCAGCCAGTTCCTGTCGCCGCTGTCGAACCGCCGCGATGACCGCTGGGGTGGCAGCCTGCAGAACCGTGCGCGCCTGCTGCTGGAGATCGTGCAGGGTGTGCGCGCGACGGTGGCGCCCATGTTCGTGGTGGCGGTGAAGCTCAACTCCGCCGATTTCCAGCGCGGCGGCTTCTCGCCCGAGGACGCGCGCGACGTGGTCGAGATGCTGGCGCCCCTCGGCGTGGATCTGGTCGAACTGTCCGGCGGCAGCTATGAAGCACCGGCCATGACCGGCGCCGCACGCGACGAACGCAGCGTGGCCCGCGAAGCGTACTTCCTCGAATTCGCGCGCGAGATCGCCACGGTGGCAACGATGCCGCTGATGGTCACCGGCGGCATCCGCCGCCGCGAAGTGGCAGAGCAGGTGCTGGCCAGCGGCGTGGCCATGGTCGGCATCGCCACCGCGCTGGCGATCGAGCCGGATCTGCCGCAGCACTGGCAGCAGGGCCGCGATCCGGTGCCGACACTGCGCGACATCAACTGGCGCAGCAAGCCGCTGGCGGCCAGCGCGCACATGGCCGCAGTGAAGTATCAGCTGGGCCGGTTGAGCCGGCGCCGCCCCACCGCACCCACGGTCTCACCGGTATGGGCCCTGCTGCTGGCACAGGCGGCCGCAAAGTGTCGGACCCGCCGCTACCGGCGCTGGATCGGCGCCCGCGCCATCGCACACTGAGCCGCGCGGTCTTCTCATCGCCGCAGCGATGCTCCACCATCTGCAGGATCGGCGGCAGTTCCGCCGCCGGTCGCAGCATGGAGATGGAGCCCACGTGGCAGCAGGATCGACCAGGAACCGCGAGAAGCTGCTCGATGACCTGCTCTCGCTGGGCCGTAACTGGGCGCTGGCGATCGCCATCGCAGGTGCCGGGGCAGCAGTTCACTACAGCGAGTCGGTGTACGAAGCAGGACTCTGGCGAGGCCTGCTGCCCACGCTCTGCTTCCTGGTCGCGATCATCTGGATCGTGCTCAGCATCATCCGCTTCGACCTGACCCTCCAGCAGCACTTCGAGCGCAAGCGCACGCGCTGGCTCAGCCGCCTGCTCTATGTCGTGCTGCTGGGTACCGGCATCACCGCCGTGTTCTTCGTGACAGAACTGGCGTCCAACAACCACATCGCAAGGATGTGCGACGCCGTGGCCAACGAACCGGCCAGCCGGATCCACCGGTCCGCCGAGTGCCAGCGCCTGTACCAGCATCGGGCGGCGTACCGGCAGCGGTTGGAATCGGCCGAGGGCGAGTTCGACTGAGCAGATGCGTGGGCGAAGGCGCACGAGGACTCACACAGGGGTCCAGCAAGGGTGGATTCGAAATAGTTGTATGGACTTCATTGCAACGCGACGCCACGCTTTCTTGCCGGAAAGCCGTGATCGAACGCAGTCCATGAAGTCACCCACCGCCCGCTCCCGTCTCCCCGCCCGGCCGCGGAAAATCGGCAGCGAAGTACGCATCTTCAGGCGCTATCACCAGTACGCCATCGTTGCCGCCGGAGCCGGACCACTGGCAATACTCCTGTTTGCCGTCGCACCCGAACTTGGGCCGCTTCCGGCACTGGGCGCGGCAGCGATTTTCACGCTGTCGCCGCTGATTCTCGGCTTCGTTGTCTATTCCCCACAACGGGACCGGGTGGTACTGGAACAGGATCGTCTGGTATTCCAGCACCGTCCTCCTCTCCCGTTCAAGCAGATCCGGTCCTACAACCTGGACGATCATGTCGATCTGATCCTGATCGATGGACCGAGCGTGCTGCTGCAGCGCACTCGGGCATCGATGCATGATTTCCCAACCTTCCGGGACGCACTGGCAGAGGCGCTCGCAGATCGGCCCGCCAACGCTGCCGCGGCTCCGCAACGTCGCCACTTCTTCGGTGCCTGGCCCGCACGCGTTTGGGGTGCGGGCCTGTTGCTGGCGACGGCGGCACTGGTGATCACGGGCGTACTGCATGGCTGGCCGTTGTACAAAGCACCGATCCTTGGGATCGTGCCCGTGGTGGGCATTGGGCTATTGCTGTCGCGCCGCCGTCACTGATCACGCCGTCGGCGAAGTACACATGGCGTGGATGTGTGTTCGGGCACAGTACGCGCGCCGCTCACGCTTGGAACCATCCAGCCACCATGCTCCACGCGCCTGCCCCCGCACATCACGATGCCATCGCCCTGCAGGCGGGCGTGCTCGGCAGCGTGTTGGGCGTGGCTCTGTACAAGGCCATCGCGTTGTCGGCGCTGGCGACCGGATCCTTGATCGTGATCGGGCTGTGGCTGCTGGCCTGCGCGCTGCTGGCTGCCTGGGCACTGGCCGCCTGCCTGGCCTGCCTTGCGCTGAGCCGGCGCGTATTCGTGCTGATGCTGGCGCTGAGCATGATCCTGATGATCTGCGTCGCCTGACAGCAGCAGGCGCCGGACTATCGCGCATCTGTTACAGAATAACAAGTGCGGTTGGACGGATTGCTCGTGCCCGGGGTCACGGATTTGAATTCCATGGCCAGCCCGGCACCACCCGAGACTCTCCATGATCCTGCAGCCCCTGCTTCGCGCCTCCCTCACCGCCATTGCCCTGGCCACGCTCAGCGCCTGTGCCACGTACGACGACAGCACCATGCACCAGGCCTGCCAGGAGTCGCCGCATCTGAAGGACCTGCCACCCGAAGTGGCTGCCCGCGAGAGCCGCTGCAACAAGAGCATGGAAGTGTGGTCGAGCGAGCGCAAGGGCAGTGACAGGCCGATCGACCTGAGCGGCAAGAAGAAGGATCTCTGAGCCGCCGGGCATCTTGATCGTTCCAATGCATGCGGACGACCAGCCCGTCACGATAGGGGGGGCAGGATAAGGCCTCCCCATCACGACGACTTTCCCGATGCCGGCCACTGGTCACCCTGTCATCCATGCCTTTGAAGCTGTGTTCGACCTGTCTGGCGGGGTGGAGCGCATTACGGCGCTCACTGTCATCTGCCGGCATTGCTCTGAAACCCGCTCGGCCAGCGAAGACAATCTGGTCCAGCTGCCGGGCGGCGCCTTGTTCCGCTGCGACGGATGCGGCAGTCATCAGGCGGTGAGCCATGCGCGGGTTGCCGATTGGCAGGTGAATTCGCTTCTTGGTGTCTGAGGCTGCAATACGACGGTGCCACGACGCAGGCTGTTGGCGCAGGGATGATGGTGCAGTCAGAGGGCGCCCCGTGAGCCACCTCGTCCGCCGCGCAGGGCCGATGACAGCCAGGGCAAAGGAGCTGTGCAGGGCACAATGACATCACCTCGGCTAAGCTGCGGCACCTTTCTTCGCGCACGGCCATGCATCCCTTCCCCCTTCCTGTCTCGGCACCCGATCAACTCGCCTACCGACTGCTGCAGGACAGCGACTGGGCCCGTTCCACCGACGCGATCAACGCTCCTCCCGAACTTCGCGCTCTGCTGGCGATGATCCTGGATTCTCCGGAGCCTCTGTGGATCGCATGGGGCCACGACAACAAGGCGTTCTTCTTCAACGATGCCTACCTGCCGATGCTGGGCGGCAAGCTGCACGGCGCCATGGGCAGCCGATTGGAAGACGTCTGGGCGGACGTCTGGGCCGACGTCGTCGATGCTGTCAACGACGCCTTCGGCGGCACAAGCCGCAGTTTCAAGAACATGCCGTTGATGATGGACCGTGATGGCACGTTGCGCGAGACATTCTGGACGTTCTCCTACTCGCCGCTGCGTGCCGGTTGCGGAGGCGTGGCCGGCATCATCTGCATGGTCAGCGAGCAGACCGAGCGGGTGATCGAACGCGACCGGCACACCCGCCAGGTAGCGGCCATCACCGAGCAGGCACGCGAGGCCCATCTTGAACTGGTACGCGCCCGCGAACAGCTGCGGCAGTCGCAGAAGCTGGAGGCCATCGGCCAGCTGACCGGCGGCGTTGCCCACGACTTCAACAATCTGCTGCAGGTCATCACCGGTTCCGTGGACATGCTGCTGCATACCTGGCCGGCCGAAGATGCGCGCCTGCGCTATGTACAGGCGATCGAAACCGCCGCTGACCGCGCCACTCGCCTGACCGCCCAGCTTCTGGCGTTCTCGCGCAGGCAGAGCCTGTCGCCGCAGGTATTCGACCTCTGCGAGAGCGTACGCGCGCTTTCAGACATCATCACCACAGTGCTGGGTGCACGCATCTCCGTGTCGGTGAACCTGCCCGACGCCCCGTTGCCGGTGCTGCTGGACCGGACCCAGCTCGACACCGCACTGATCAACATCGCGGTGAACGCGCGCGACGCCATCGACGGCCACGGCAAGGTGACGATCGATGTGGAACAGCTGGCATCGGTGCCTTCCGTACGGTTCGCGGCGCCGATGAAAGGCAACTTCGCTGCGATCAGCGTCAGCGACACCGGTGCCGGTATCGATCCGTCCGTGGTGGACCGGATCTTCGAGCCATTCTTCACCACCAAGGGAGTGGGCGCGGGCACCGGGCTTGGCCTCAGCCAGGTGTTCGGCTTCGTCAAGCAGTCCGAGGGCGAAGTGGACGTACAGAGCCAGGCCGGTGTCGGTACGCGCTTCACGCTGTATCTGCCGCTGGCGCAGGCAAACGCCTCCATCGAGCTGCCGACCGCGCAACCGGGATTGCTGCATGGTCACGGATTGTGCGTGCTGGTGGTGGAAGACAATGTGGATGTGGCCGAATTTGCAGTCGGTGCGCTGCGCGAGCTTGAGTACAACGTGGTACTCGCGCGCAATGCCGACGAAGCACTGGCGGAGCTCGAGCGCGACGCTGCGCGTTTCCACGTGGTGTTCAGCGACGTGGTCATGCCCGGGACCAATGGGCTGGATCTGGCCCGCACCATCCGCAGCCGCCTGCCCGATCTTCCGATCATTCTCACCAGTGGCTACAGCGAACTGCTGGCCCGCGATCCAGGCCACGGTTTCACGCTGCTGCGCAAGCCCTACTCACTGAAGCAGCTGGCCTTGGTGATGACCGAGGCCAGCTGTCGCTCGCAGACGATGGTGACTGCGCATTAGCCGGCAGATCACCGGGTCGGACCGGTCCAGGAAGCAAGCGCTGAATCGAGGCCGGACATATCCCCTTGCGTGCCACAGGCCCAGGCAACGATGCCATCCGGGCGCACCAGCACCGCCCCCAGGCCCGACGCCGCATCCCCGGTATCTGCGGCGCAGGCGATGGAAGGCTGCCAGCGTCGGCCATGCTGCGGCGGCGAAGAGGCCGGGTCGAAAACAAGCAGCGCCCCCTGCCCCGCTCTCAGCAGTTCGCCCAGGCGGCGGCCATCGACCAACCGGAAGTCCGGCGCGCTCCTGCCGACCAGCGGGTGGTCTCCGTCAAGATCCAGCTGCTGCGAAACACCCCAGATCCGCTCGGCCAGATACGTGGCCCCATCGCGGGTGTCGGCCAGGTCGGCCATGATCGCTGCCAGTGCGCGCGAACCGGCCCCGGGTCGCATCAGCGCAACCTGCGCGCGCGACCAGTCCAGCACCTTGGCGCCCACCGGATGGCGCTCAGCCTGATAGCTGTCCAGCAGCGCCTCATCGGCCTTGCCGCGCGCCACGGCGGCCAGCTTCCAACCGAGGTTCATCGCATCGCCGATGCCGAGGTTCAGTCCCTGGCCGCCCAACGGCGAATGCATGTGCGCGGCATCACCTGCCAACAGCACACGTCCGCTGCGATAGGCCGTCGCCTGGCGCGCAGCATCGGTCCATGTCGTGGCCAGGTGCAATGCAGTGATCGTTGCCTCGCAGCCAGACACCCGCCGCAGCAACGCTTGCGCGGTGTGCCGGTCCAGTGGCGTGCGATGGCCGGCGCCACCATCGAAATCGGCCAGCGCCAGCATGCCTGGCGGGTTGAAATTGCACATCCCGTGATCGGTGAACTGTCGGCCTGGTGTGAGTACACACCCATCTGCCAGTTCGACCAGCAGCGTGTAACCGGTGAACTCCGGCCCGGTTCCAGCGAAGAGGAAGCCCGATTGCTTGCGTACCGTGCTGCGGGCCCCATCACAACCGACCAGCCAGCGGCCGTGGACCCTGCCGGAGCCGGTGTGCACGGCAACCTGCGCCTCGTGCGCATCCACCGCCTGTACCGCACGCCCGCGTTCGATGCGCACGCCCAGCGCAGCCGCACGTTCGGCAAACACCGCTTCCAGGGCCTGCAACTCCACCGCCATCTGGGTGCCCGCCGGTGTCGGCAGGCGCCAGCTCCAGCGCGCCTGGTCCACATCGTCCAGTGCAAATGGAATACCCGCGAAGTGCCCACCCAGCGCACGCGGCTGCGCCAGCCAATGGGCGGTGCCGGGCGGCGGCGCGCCCTTGTCGGGCTTGAGCACCTGCGTCGCGGCGACCGCGTCCAACAGGCCGCGCCGATCCAGTGCCTCCAGCGTGGGGGCGTTGAGGCCGCGCAGCCCCAATGGCAGGCGCTTCAACGGCGAACCGGCGGACCCGGCCTGTTCCAGCACCAGCACCGAACACCCGGCCAGGGCCAGTTCGCAGGACAGGAACAGGCCAACCGGGCCAGCACCGGCAATGACGACGTCGTACAGCATCGAGATTCCTTTTGAGCGCCGGGTCGGCGCTCTGGCGGATCAAATGTTACACTCGGTGTACGTTTTCACAAGTGAACCGCCCATGACCCCGCCTCCTGGCCGCCGCGAACAACGCAAGGCCGTGACCCGACAAACGATTTCGGACGTCGCCACCGAGCTGATCATCCGGCGCGGCTTCGAGGCCGTCTCCATGTCCGAGATCGCCGAAGCCGCGGGCGTCTCACGCAAGACGGTCTTCAACTACTTCGCCAGCAAGGAAGACCTGGTGTTCGACCGGGATGAGGAGGCGCGCACGCTGCTGCGCGAGGGCATGATGGCGCGCAGCGGCCTGACCCCGCTCGCGGCCTTCCAGTCGCTCGTTCGTGAGCTGCTGGAGGCTGGCCATCCGCTGCTGCGCATCAATGCCGGCGCTGTCGCCTTCTGGGGCACCGTGGCGGAGAGCCCGGTACTGGTCGCGCACGCGCGACGGCTGCAGGCGCAGTTGACTGACGATCTGGCGCGATTGATGGCCCACGCTGTCGGCCGGCCCGAACATGACGCCGAAGCGCGACTGGGCGCGGCCATGCTGCTGGCGTCGATGGTGGCGGCCTATGAGAAAGGACTGGCAAGCCAGCTGCAGGGCGAGGACCCGCGTGAGGCCATGCGGCAGCTGATCGTGCGCGGTGCCACCGGGGTACTGGTGGCCTTGGCGGGCACCCCGTATACGGACCCCGGCGCGCGTCCATAGCGCATCCGGGGAATAGGCGTCGAAGTATCGCAAATGCTAATCTTTCTCATTTGCAGACACGTACCCCTCCCCAATGCCCCTGCCCATGCCCCTGCAACGCACCCTGTGCCTGGCTCTTGCCCTGCACGTGGCGACCCTTGCGCATGCAGTTGAGTCCTCCGCTGCCGCACCCAAGGATCTGGACAAGGTCGAAGTCCGCGGACGCGCACAGACACTGTATCGGGTAGACGATGCCGCGGTCGGCACCCGCACCGATACGCCCCTGGAGCTGGTCCCGCAGTCGATCCAGGTCATCCCGCGTGAACTGATCGACGACCAGGCCGCGCGCCAGGTGACCGACCTCTATCGCAGCATCAGCGGCATCAGCTACTTCAGCTATGCCGGGGTGACCCTGCGCGGCTTCCGCCAGGAGAACGTGCTGTATGACGGCCTGCGCGGCGACCCGTACGCAGGATTTTCGGTGCCGCAACTGTTCAACATCGAGCGCGTGGAAGTGCTGAAGGGGCCGGCAGGCGCGCTGTATGGCGGGGGTGATGCGGGCGGTGTCATCAACTACGTGACCCGCAAGCCGAAAGCCAGCGCCGAACGCCGCATCGAGGTCCAGCTCGGCGACAAGGACTTCCGTGCCGGATCGATCGAGGGTACCGGGCCGTTGAATGCCGCCGGCAGCGTACGCTATCGCGCCGGGCTCTATGCCGACAGTGAACAGGGCGTGCGCTGGAATACCGACAGCGAGAGCGTGATCGGCGACGCCTCGCTGGCCTTCGACGTTGGCCAGACCGGCGAGCTGGTGCTGCAGTTCACCGACATCACCCAGAACCTTGGCGGCAACCGCCTGCGTGGCGTGCCGGTCAACGATGCAGGCACGTTCCTGACCGACCGCCGCTGGAACCACAACGAGGCCAGTGATTTCCTCGACATGCGCGCCAAAGTGGCGCTGGCGCAGTACCGTTTCGCGCCGAGCGACACTCTGGACCTGGACTTCGCCGCCCGCTGGTTCAGCAACAACGAACACCAGATGTACCACGAGCCGATGGGCCTGATCGATCGTGACCGCGATGGCGTGGCCGAGTGGATGACCCGCCAGCTGCGCAACCAGATACGCGACAACGAAGCATTCACTGCCAACGGCAATGCCGTCTGGCGGGTGGCCACCGGCACGGTTGAGCACAAGGTGCTGTTCGGCGCCGATGTGTACCAGCTGGATGCGGATTTCACCGCACAGACCGCGAACAGCGCTGACCTTGCGCGTGGCGCCGGGCCGGTGCGCGGCATCGACCTGTTCAATCCCGTGTACGGCGCCAGTACCTGGCACGACTACAACCTGGCGGCCCTGCCTTGGCGCAGCACATCCACCCGCAGCAAGCGCCATGGCGGCTACCTGCAGGACGAACTGGCACTGGGCCCGCGCTGGCATGTGCTGGCCGGGGTGCGCTGGGATGGCTTCAAGGATGAGGATCGCATCACTGGCAACAGTGTGGATGGCAACGATCTCAGCTGGCGGCTGGGCAGCACGTTCACCGTGCGCGAGGGCCTGAACGTCTACGCCAACGTCGCCAGTGGTTTCGTGCCGCAGAGTGCCGCCAACCAGAACCCGGCCGCTGGCGGACCGTTCGATGCCGAGCGCAGCAAGCAGTGGGAAGTGGGCATGAAGTCGCTGCTGGCCGACCGTGTGACCTTGAACATGGCGGCCTACCGGATCGACCGCAGCAACATCGTGCAGGCCACCGGCGAGGTGATCGGTGGCGTGAACCAGTTGGCCGCGCTGGGCCTGGTACGCAGTACCGGCATGGAGCTTGACCTTCTGGCCGACCTCAGCGAGCGCTGGGTGCTGAACCTGACCTACGCCTACAACGATGCGCGGGTGAAGGACGCCGGCCCGAATGGCATCACCAACGCCTCCGGTGACCGATTCGCCAATGCGCCGCGCAACAAGCTGGGATTGTGGACGCGTTATGACCTGCCGGCGATCAACTCCGCCATCGGTTTTGGCGCGGATCACGTCGGCGAGCGCGTCAGCCTGGATGGGCAGACCGTCAAGGCCTACACCGTGTTCGACATGAGCTGGAAGACCACGTGGAGGCAGTGGCAGTTCCAGGCCAACGTCAAGAACCTGTTCGACAAGGTGTACGCGGCCAGTGGCTTCATTGAACGCAACGGGCATTTCCCCGGAGATCCACGGCGGGTGTATGTGCAGGCGGCCTACAGCTTCTGACCGGAAGCATTTGCAGCGCTGAATTCACTGTCGGCAAGCAGGTCGTTGCATGGCACTGGTTCAGGCACGTCCGAAACCGTCGGCACTTCCAGTCACTTGTGCACGATCTCCTCCGCCTGTAGCGTTGCCGTTGCCCAAGGAGGGCTATCAACGGAGTGAAGCATGAAGATTGGATTCAAGCTGTCTGTTGCTATTGCGGCTGCTGCACTGACCCTGGGAATCGGCAGTGCCTCCGCGCAGTCCCGCTGTACCCCTTGCTACACCGCGTATGACGCGTGCCTGGCGGCGGGTAATGGCGAGAAGGTCTGTTACCCGGCGTTTGCTCGTTGCCTGCGGAACAGCGGCTGCACCATCCCGTAAGTCACGCACTGCCGTGATGCGTGCCGGCCCCCATTTCGGGGGCTGGCATTGGCTGGCAGGCGCTGCGCCTTACTACTGAAAAGGTTCCATACGCGACTGGCGGTGTGATTTCATCCCATCCGCATCGCATGGTTCTCGCGCGCCTGCACATCAATTTCCTGCTGGCGTTGCCCGGCAGTCTGCTGGCGATCCAGGTCGATCGCATTCATCTGCTGCAACGACTGCGCAACCGGCGTCTGTACTGCTATATCCGTGGGCATTGAAACGCGCAGGTGGGCGGGGTCGGTCATCTCGCCCTGCACCACGAACACGTTCCGCCCTGCGGGAGCGTCGGCCGTCTGGGCGCTCAGCAGCACGTGATCGGCGCGTTCAAGCTGGTTGCGGCGGGCCAAGGCCATCACGCTCGCCACAAGACGCTCGCTGTTCTCATCGTGGGTACGTCCCGCGCTGGCATCGATCGCGGCCACGCCTTCGCGCACCTGCTGCAGCAATGTGTACTCACGGTGGCCAGGACCAATGTCGGCCAGACGGGTCGGCGCCTGTGAGGGATCCGCCACGTCGTCCACCGCTGCGGTCAGCGGGCTGCGGGTAATGGTCCGATATGGGTCGTCCGGGTGGAACTGGGTTCGCTTCTCCAGGCGCTCCAGACGAACCTCGCGCGCGTCGTTGAGTTCGGCGATACGTGAGGGATCGGTGATCTCGCGCAGCGACATGTGACCGCCGCCCGCACTGATGCTGGCCCATTTCCTGTCCGCCTCGAAGTACATCGCGTAGTAGCTGTTGCCACCGATGACGTTCGGATCGACCGCCGAGCGCCCTTCCAGGGCCTGGGTGGCTTCCAGCACGCTCAACCGGGTGAGGTACTGGCCGCCTTTCGTCCATCCCATCTGGCTGATGGCATCGACGCTGGTGTTGCCTACACGCGGGCCTCCGGCGTAGTCATTGTTGAGCATGTTGGTCCAGATCTGCTCCAGCTTCGCGGGGCCGCTCTTCTGCTCAGCCGCCTGCAGCAACACGCGCGGCGTCCAGCAGTTGGGATCGAGTTCATGCCGTTCAAATGCACGGTCGTGAGCCAGCATTACATCCTTGCCGGGAAGATTCAGTGCCAGGTCTGGGCGGCCCTGCTCCATCCAGTACAGGCGTCGCTCCAGGTCCTGGCGCAGAAGCGTCTGCCCAAACATCTCCCATTGGCGCTCGCTCAGCTGCGCATCGGGAAAGCCGGAGCCCTTGCCCTCCTGATCACGGGCGTAATCCTGCGCGTAGCTGTTTGCAACGCGGCCTGGCAGGCTGTCGTTGCGAACAACACCCAGCGCAAGCGTGCCATAGCCATCCGCATCTGGCAGCTGCGACAGATAGTTCCAGTACAACTCGCGGTTTCCGGCCTTGGCATAGCTGGCCAGAATCTTGAGATTCTCTTGCGTCAATCCACTCATAGCCTGCTCCTGAATGCATTCACTACCGGACGCGGGAGCGCGCGAGAACATCCCGCACCGCATCTTCCATCCGCTTCCAGTCCGCCAGGAAGGCCCGCTTGTAGTTCAGCGAGATGGAAAGCTTGTTCTCCACATCCGAGAAATAGTGGAAGCACCCCGCGGCGGCTTGTCCTTGCTCACTGATGACCTGATCGCCCTGCAGGCGAACGCCATCCCCCCGGAACGCCGTGCTTTCGCATTTGATGAATGTGGCCAGGCCGCCGTTGGGAGCGCGCGCGATGTACCAGTCATCTTCAAAGGCAGGATTGCGCGTGGGCGGTTTTCCATAGCGTGCTTCGTATTCCTTCGAGAAAACCCCCATCCTCGTTTCATCGATGGCGTAAGGCGTCAGACCCATGACGTCGGGCCGCGCAATGCGCAGATCGAGCCGATCCCGAGGATCCCCTCGCTCCACCGATCCTTCCTCGGTGGATGCCTGGTTAGAGGACAATCGCTCCAATGATGTTTCGATTGGCGCGCGATCGATGTAATCGATCGCCACAGCAATCTCCTTCCGGAAATCATTCGTACGCGGATTCGCCCGCGCACCCGGCGCCGTCGGCTTCATGTCCGGCCACTCGATGACCAGCGTCACGCCCTCGCCCGGCCACGGTGCGATCTGGCTGTCCAGGTAGTTGGCTGGAATGCGGAAGGTATTCGGCCCGAGCTTCACGTCCACGGGTGCATCGGTATAGGTGTGGCCGTTGATCGTGCGGCCGGTCGGGGTTGCGCCGGACATGGCGGGATTCCTTTCGTGTTCGTTGGACGGTGGCCGCGCACAGGCGCCGGCACTCACTGCAACGGCAAGTGCAAGCGTCAGACACCGGCTGGGGGACATCACGTGCATGGGCATTCCATTGCAGGGTTCCAGCGCCACTATAGGCAACCGGGCGTCCACGGAACAGGAACCGCATCGCAGCCCTTCATGAAACCAGGCAGCGCGCCACATGCGCTGCCTGCAGTACTGCGGATACTGCTTCGGCACTCCACTCCAGGTCTCAGCCGTTGCTGTCCGTGCCTTTATGGCCGCGATAGGTTTCACCCCACTCGCGCATGGCAAGCAGCACCGGCACCAGCGTGCGACCGAATTCGGAAAGCTCGTACTCCACCTTCGGCGGCACTTCCGGGTACACGTGGCGGATCACCACCCCGTCAGCCTCCAGTTCCCGCAGCTGGCTGGTCAGCATGGACTGGGTGGCGTTGGGCACACGCCGGGTCAGCTCCATGAAACGTCGCTTGCCTGTCATCAGGTGAAACAGAATGATCGGCTTCCACACGCCGCCCATCACCGACAGCGTGACTTCCACCGCGCAACCGCTCTTGCCATCCCAACGCCTGCTACGCATGCATACTCCTGAAAACCATAGTACCTACGGAAATTCATCGTTCTTGTTGCGATGACGGTGCGAGCCTAGCATGGCCCCATTCCTTGAATGTGAGGCCCAGCATGACGTTCAAAGCACTGCTCACCCGCAAGACGAACAACCAGGTTTCGACCGAGCTGGTCGATTTTGATGAAGCCGATCTGATGGACGGCGACGTCCTGGTGGACGTCGAGTACTCCACGCTGAACTACAAGGATGCGCTCGCCCTGACCGGCAAGAGTCCGGTCATCCGGACGTTCCCGCTCATTCCCGGCATCGATCTGGCAGGTGTGGTGCTGGAATCCAGTAGAGCCGACTTCCAGCCAGGCGACCGCGTTGTGCTCAATGGCTGGGATCTGAGCATGGGACATCACGGCGGGCTGGCCCAGCGCGCGCGCGTGCGGGGCGAATGGCTCAACCGGATTCCCGGCAACTTCAGCACCCGCGACGCCATGGCCATCGGTACCGCAGGTTATACCGCCATGCTGTGCGTACTGGCCCTCGAACATGCGGGGCTGACGCCCGAAAAGGGCGATGTACTGGTGACCGGCGCCAACGGTGGCGTCGGTTCGATCGCGGTGGCGATCCTCTCAAAGCTGGGCTATCGCGTGGTGGCCGCCACCGGGCGCCCGGAACACGCCGGGTACCTGCACAGCCTGGGCGCCGCCGAGATCATCGATCGCGCGCAGCTTTCAGAACCGCGCGAGCGGCCGGTGAGCGCCGAACGCTGGGCCGGGGTGGTGGATGTGGCCGGTGGCCCTACCCTCGTCAACGCCATTGCCGAGACAAAATACCGAGGCGCCGTGGCCGCCTGCGGGCTGGCGCAGAGTGATGAGCTCCATGGCTCGGTGCTGCCCTTCATTCTTCGCAACGTGACGCTTGCCGGCGTGGATTCGGTGAATGCGCCGCAGGAGGTTCGCCAGCGCGCCTGGGATCGCCTTGCCACCGACCTGGATCCACAGAAGCTTGAAAGCACAGTGCAGCTGATTGGGCTTGCCGAGGTGCTGGATGTCTATGAGCAGATCATCCCGGGCAAGGTGCGTGGGCGGATTGTCGTGGATGTGAATGCGTGAGCAGATCGTCTGGATCAACTGCATTTGATGCAGTTTCCATGCTGCGGCGAATGGTGAACACGCAGTGAAACGACGCGGGCGGCGGTGGCCTCAAGCCAACGCCGCTCGCATACGCTCGGATTCCCATCGCCGCCTGGACACCTGACATGCCAATGACCGCGTTCGCACTTGCCGCTGCGCTTTCGGGCCTGCCCGACATCACTTGGGAGCGCGAGCGCGCCGAGGATGCGCACCAGCTCATGCTGTGCCAGATCCATCGCGATGCGCTGAAGCAGAACGAGGGCAAGGACGATGCCTATCCGCGTGCCAAAGCGGTCTGCGACCTGCTGGCACGCGAGTACAAGGACAAGTGGGATTTCAACGCGCAGGATGCCCTGGCCGCTTCGGCGGTGGATCTGGACGAGCTGATCCGACGCGGTGATGTGGTGGAAGTACCGCCGACGAAGCAGGAGCGCGCCTACGAGTGATGGCGTGCCCGCGGGCAAGGCCGCACGCATCTTCAAGGGCCCTTATCATGTGGGCCTGGGGGCGCTGTACGCCCCACTGAGGCTTGCGGGGCAGTATCTGGATGTCTATGGAATGGCGCCCTTCGGGCTGGGGCCGACGCTTGACCCGTTCGCCCCATTGGTCGCTGCGGCTTGATGGCGAGTACGTTGAACTCAGTGTCTCCGGCCAGCAGTACCGGCTGCGCGTGGATGATGATCAGCAGGTGCAGGTCCATCGAGGGGTCTGCTGGTCACGGGTCGAACTGCAGACCGGCGATGCTGCCGGGCTGTGCGTGGACGGGCTCCCCAACGGACCAGCGTCCCGGCTTGCGGGGGCCCTGCAGCACCTGCTCTTTGCGCGAACCACGCGTGGACGCAAGGCCCTGTTCGACACGATTCTGAAGCAGATCCAGTCCTGGTTGAGCGACGCGGATGCCCTCATCGATCGTGGCAGTGCCGGCCGCCGCTGGATCACCCATGAGCAACAGCAGGCGCTGCTGGCGAAGCGCTCAGACCTGCCCCTGCAGCCGCCTGAGCTGGAGCAGCTGTTCCGCGATGAAGACGTGCATGAAGATCTGCATGCGGACAGCCATCACGCAGCGCTGGACGCCCTGCGCGACTGGAACCTGGATTGGCCCGCTGCCTGGGCCGAAGCCAATGAGGCCATGACCCTGCGCGAGCTGGTGTTGGCCAGGGACTTCCTGGGCCGGGTCGAGAGCAAGCCGCTGACCGAGGAACAGGCCCGCGCCGTCATCTGCTTCGACAATCGGGTGCAGGTCGTGGCCGCGGCCGGCTCCGGCAAGACCTCCACGATGGTCGCCAAGGCCGCTTATGCCATTGACCGCGGCTTTGTCGAGCCCGAACGCATCGTGATGCTCGCCTTCAACAAGGATGCTGCCAAGGAACTGGAGGAGCGTGCGCAGCGAACCTTCGATCGACTCGGCATGGGCAACACCGTGGTTGAGGCCCGGACCTTCCACGCCCTGGGCCTGGCCATCATCGCCAAGGCCACCGGCCGCAAGCCCGACATCCCCGAATGGGCCATTGACGCCACGCTGGGCTTCAACAAGCTGGCCGAACTGGTGGACGACCTGAAGGATCGCTCGATCCACTTCCGCACCCAGTGGGACATGTTCCGCCTGGTGTTCGGGCGCGACCTGCCGGCATTCGGCGCGGAAATGGAGGCCGATGGCTACGAACGCGATGGCACGCCCTACATCCGCACCCTGCAGGGTGAGCGGGTGAAGAGCCTGGAAGAATGCGTGATCGCCGACTGGCTGTTCTACAACGGCGTGACGTACGACTACGAGCGACGCTACGAGTTCGATACTGCGACGGACACCCACTGCCAGTATCGCCCCAACTTCTATTACCCGTACGCCGGGCTGTATCACGAGCACTTTGCGCTGGATGCCGATGGCCAACCGCCGCCGCACTTCGCCCATTACGCCGATGGCATGCACTGGAAGCGCCAGCAGCATGCGGCACGCGGCACCGCCCTTGTCGAAACCACTTCGTTTGGTCTGCGCAGTGGACATGCCCTGCAGGATCTTGCGGAGAGGCTTGGCGAGTCCGGTGTCGAACTCGACCCCAACCCCGACCGCGAGCTGCCCGAGCAGGGCGCAAAGCCCATGCCGGACGCGGATCTGATCGGGCTGATGCGCACCTTCATTGCCCATGCCAAGAGCAACTGCCTGACGCTGGACGATATGGCGGAGCGCCTGCGACAGATGCCCGAAGACCAGTTCAAGGAACGGCATCGGCGCTTCCTGGAAATCGCCAGCCCTGTTTTCCAGGCCTGGGACAACGCACTGGCTGACGAGCACGGCATCGATTTCGAAGACATGCTCAACATGGCGGCCGACCTGCTCGAACAGGGCCGCTATGAATCGCCCTACGAACTGGTGATGGCCGACGAATTCCAGGATGCCTCGCGCGCCCGCGCCCGGCTCTGCCGAGCATTGGTAAGTAAACCAGGACGCTACCTGTTTGCAGTAGGCGATGACTGGCAGTCGATCAATCGCTTCGCCGGCGCCGACGTTTCGGTGATGACCGGATTCCGCGAATGGATGGGGCATGGCCAGGTGCTGAAACTGGAGCAGACATTCCGCTGCCCGCAGGCGCTCTGCGATGCGTCCAGCCGCTTCATCAGCCGGAATCCAGCGCAGATTGCCAAGGCGGTTCGTTCTGCCTCACCGGCAATGGGGCCAGTGCTGCAAGCGTTCCAGATGAATCGTCGCGAGGAGCTGCAGGATGGCGTTCGCCAGTACCTCGCCAGGCTGCATCAGCAGCTGTTGTCAGGCGCGGTGCCGCAGGGCCGCAATGGGCGCGTGACTGTATTCATCCTGGGGCGGTATCGCGCCGATCGCAGCGCGGTACCACCGGATTGGAAGACTGCCTTCGGCAGCACGATGGACGTGGAGTTCCTCACGGTCCATCGGTCGAAGGGATGCGAGGCGGACTACGTGATTCTGCCGGGCATGATCAACCGCAGCTTCCCGAGCCTGCGCTCGGATGACCCGGTGCTTTCCCTGGCAATGCCGGAGGGTGATACCTACCCGCTGAGCGAAGAGCGGCGGTTGTTCTATGTCGCGCTGACGCGTGCGCGACGCTCGGTGGCCATGTTCACCCTACAGGGGAAGCGTTCGCCGTTCCTGGACGAGCTGGTGAAGGACGGAGCAGTGGAAGTGACCGCGATTTCAGGCGCAGCCATCCACGAAGAGCGCTGTCCGGTGTGCAAGGTCGGCGTGTTCGTGGACCGCAATGGGCCGCATGGGGCCTTCCGGTCGTGCTCGAGTTACCCGTTGTGCCATAACAAGCCGAGGGGTGGGCGGCCTGGGTGAATACACCCTGCTCCATCCACATGCGCCTGACTCAGGGTGCCGGCCCTGAGCCATGGCACCTCCGGAAAAGAAAAAGCCCCTCCTGGGCCGAAGCTTTCGTCTGAATGGAGGCGGAGTTGCGAGGCATCGCAAAGACCCCGCACGTCCTCACGACGTCTTCTTACGGGATCATGCAACCTCCGTACTGCAGATAATGGTGAACACACAGCGAAGCTCCACGAGCGGCGGTGACCTCAAGCCACTGCCCCGCTCATACGCTTCCGCGCGGACACCCGAAATGTCAATGACTGCATTCGCGCGTGCCACAGCGCTTTCAAGCCGGTCCGGCATCACCTGGGAGCGCGATCGCGCCGAGCATGCACACCTGCTCATACTGCGAGGAACCCATTGAGATGCGCTGAAACAGAATGTGGGGAAAGACGATACCTGTCCCCGAGTCAGCGCGGTCGGTGACCTGCTTGCGCGAGGCACAAGAACAAGTGAGAGTTCGAGGCGCAGGTTGGGCTCAATGCATCAGCAGTCGATATGAACGAGCTGATCCAGCCTAGCGCGCCAGTGGAAGTGTCGCCGACGAAACACGATGGCACCTACGAGCAATCACGCGCCATCCTGACGCCGCGATCCTCTCAGGCCGCCGAGAACTGCAGAGTCAAGAGCGCGCTCCATTACCCACACCTCATCGACCTCGAACCTTCCCCGGCGACCCGCTCTCGATCTGCTCGACCAGCTCATTGAAGACGGGCCTCCTCTTCATTATTTCCAGCACCGAATCGCCCACCTCATCCAAGATCATGGGGTCCGCACCACAGGAAAGAAGATAGACAACGGCCTCGAAACCTTCATTAATCACCGCATTCGCCATCGGCGTCAGCCCAATATCTCCGAGCACGTCAATATTCGTCACGAACGGCATCAGCCCCTTCAGCAGCTCCACGTCATTGTTGAACGCCGCTACATGCAGCGGTGTATCGTCATCGATCCCATGGCTTTCAGGGCACGTCAGCTCGCAGCCTTCGAAGGTGTGGTAATCATCGAACCTCGCAAGCAGCCTCTTCAGTTCCGGATCAGTTGCACTCATCGGGGCACTCCCTCCGAAGTCTCTCTTCAAGGATCTTCAGCTCCGCCCAATCTCTGGCATTCACCGCAGCATGGCGCCCTCCAGGGTACTTTGGCGTCATCCATCGCATGTCCCATGAATGCCGCGCCAAGGCAAGCTTCTTCATGTACTCGATTCTATTCCTAAGATTTCTGCATGGATCCTCATCCCGCTTATATCCCTGCTGATTCAACTCTTTGTACTTCCGGTACTCGAGATCCCTTCGTTCCTTATCGGTCAACCACGCCGAATTCATCAGCGCCCCCAACAGCGACGCGTTGCCGCTTGTCGGATCGAGCCACGCACCGAGATCCATGAACTGCGCTGCCGTTGCACTCGATGCCACAACGCCTGCGGTATCCATCTCCGAGCTCCGCCCTGTATCGGCCAGCTGTCCAGCCAAGCGCTGCAGCTCGCGAAGACCCTTTGGGTCAACGCGCTGGACAGGCCGAGCACTTACATAACTGAATGTTGAAATACCCCCAGCGAGCCCAATCGGATCGCTTTGGGAGTAGCGCCCCACTGCTGGGTCATACTCGCGTTGATAGTTGTAGAACAACCCGGTCGCTTCCGTCGCCTGCTGCCCCGGGAAACGAAGTGAAAGGTCGAATGCCACGCCATCTCCATCTGGATCCGTATTCGGCATCTGATTGCCGAATACTTCGCTCTTGCTGCTCCATTCCCATATGGCAGTGTTGCGGACAGGATCGACCACGACGCGCGGCGTTCCGAGGTGATCGGGCTGGATGTAGACCAACTCCGGAGAACCAGCGTCTGCAGAGCTGATCAATGCCACTGGATAGTCTTCAAGCCAGATCGCCTGCTGCGACCGACCTGATTCAAAGTGGTCGCCCAGCCATTGCCCGGCTTCGTCATAGAGGGTGATCTGCTTATCACCGCCGAACGGAACGCGAAGAATGCGCTCCCCTAGGTGATTGTATGCGTAGCCCTCAAGCAAATTCCCGTCCTGCTTCACCGCTGCCATGCGATTGGCGTCGTTGTACACGTATTCCTTGCCTTCCAC
Source organism: Stenotrophomonas sp. YJH_SMC_91 (assembly GCF_059368495.1). Lineage (NCBI taxonomy): Bacteria > Pseudomonadati > Pseudomonadota > Gammaproteobacteria > Lysobacterales > Lysobacteraceae > Stenotrophomonas > Stenotrophomonas sp. YJH_SMC_91. Next base: position 313,693 of record NZ_JCAFRT010000002.1, read on the forward strand.
GCGAACGGTGTTGCCGGAGGCATCATGATCGCGCCCCACACCATCCACAGCCGTCAGGTGATGACTCGTCGCGGGATAGGTGTAGAGCGAGGCGCCACCCGCGGTCTTCAGCGACGTGCGGTTACCAGTGGAATCGTATGCATAGGTTTCGATGGGCGTTGCGGTGAGCCCATCCTGAGTCTGCGTGAGGCGCCCCAAGGCATCATAGGCATAGCGGGCCATCACCTGCGAGCCACTGCCATTCTTCAGCGCCACGATGGAGCCAACGGGATCGTAGCTGTAGCTCTGGGAGAGCCCCCCGGGAGTCGGATCATTCACAGCCTGTGCGCGATAGTCGAGATCCAGAGAACGATCCAGCCGCCGACCATTGCCATACGTCCAGCCGATCGCCGGACCGAAGGCGGCGTAGGCTACGTCCTTCACCACGACCTGCCGGGCCTGACCAAGCCGGGTCAGGCCAATTTGATTCACACGATCAAAGCCATCCCGGACGTAGTCGACAATGCTCCCGTCCGGGTACACCAATGTCGCAAGGTTTCCGGATGGACTGTAGGAGTATCGCACTGTCCGTGTCAGACCATTGATCGTCTGCACCTTCCGGGTGATCTGGCCAAGCCGACCGTAGCAATACAGCGTGCTGCCGCCAGCATGCTGCACCTCGCCGAGCCTCCCCTTTGCAAACCGCTCGTCGGCAGGGCACGACTCTGGCGCCAGGTCATAGCTGTAGCTCACGTCAAGACTGGTATCCGGGTAGGCAATTCCAATCACCCGATCCAGAGCATCGTACCGATACGAAGCAGTAACACCACGGGCATCGGTGAACGTCCGACGGTTACCACCGGAGTCAACCGTGTACAGACTGGCACCGCTGTCTGGACTGACTTGCCCAGTCAGGTCGCCGAAGCCGTTGTAGGAATAGGTTGTAGACAGCCCCTTGGGATCAGTTACCCGGGTCACCTGATCCATGGCGTTGTAGTGCGTACGGACTTCCACATTCAAACCGCCGACATCCTGAAGGGACAGCACAAGGCGATTCAATGGATCGTATTGCTGTCGGTTCTTGCGGCCCAGAGCATCGGTCGTGGAAGCGATGTTACCGTTGGCATCGTAGGAGAAATCAGTGGGATTGGCGCCGGCATCCGCCTCTGTCGCCAATTGCCCGAACTGGTTGTAGATCCGGCTGAGCGCTCGCTTCAGTTCGCCATTTACATCCCGCGTCTCTTCCGCGACGCGATTCCCCGCATTGTCCAGGATGAAGGTGATTGAGTTTCCTTGGCTATCGGAAATCGCCGTCAATCGGTGAGCTACGTCGTAGGAGTAGGAAATAGATGATCCATCTGGCTGTGTCACCTGCCTGACTAGGCCTGTGGGCCAGTAGTCGAGACTGATCGCGCGCGCACCGGCGCCGGATGCGGAATCAAATCTGACAATGGCTGGCCAGCCACGTGGATGGTACGCAATCTCGGTAACGATGCCATTGGGGTCTTTGACAGACGTCGGTCTTCCAGCCCCGTCATAGGCAAGCACCTCGGAGATGTGACCCGCTGCGTTAACGACTTTCCACAGGTCGCCTTTCCTGTAGAGGCATGAGCCGGAGCCCGCAGCGCAGCCCGCATCGCTGCTGGGATAGTAGACATAGGAGGTCGTGTCAGTGACATCCAATCGGGGTCCGTCGACCTGAGTAAGCAGACCAAGCAATGGGCACCGCGCTGCAGCCACATCGTCCGCTTCGCAGTAGGTGCTTGTCGTGGTTCGCGTCTCGCCCGTCGCCGGATCGACCTGCGTGGCAGCCAGCGCTTGCCCGCGTGCGTTATAGGTCCAGGTGGACTTGGATACCAATACGTTCGCCGCATCAAGAATGCGGCGCTCGACCGGCACCCTTAAACTGGAATGCCAGTCGGTCTGCACGGTTCGCCGCAGACCCGTTGCATCGTTGGCAGCTTCGACACGCTGGACTTCGAGCAGGCGCGCGTTGTGACTGAATGTTGTCTCGTTACCGGCAAAGTCCACCGATGACTGCACCATGCCATTCCCATCATAGGTCTTGGCCCTGGCGGTGTTGCTACACCCCAGACACAGCTCATCGAGGGACGCGAGCCGGGCGACACGATGCTTCACATCGAAGCCATAGTGGCGCACCTTCCCCAAGCTGTCGGTGACAGTCGTCGTGCCATCGTCATTGAACGCTAGCAAGGTTCTATCGATGGTACCCGTCGCGTAGTCACCGTGGACACTCAAAACACCACGCCGATAGCCATCGTAACCCCAGCTCGCGTAGCGCTGACCACTTTCATCGGTGATGCCCGTCAACGTGTGGGGCTGGGAAACACCAGTCGTCTGATCCAATTCGTTGTAGTGGTAGCGACGGACGGACTCACCGGCTGGCGCTTCCGGATAGGAAACGCTGACCAGATCCCCATCGGCGTAGCCATATCGGATAGCACGCCCGGTTGGCAACGTAACCGATGCGACCATTCGATCCTTGTACGTGAAGACCAGACTTCGCCCTTCGGGGTCGGTTACCTTCTCCAGCCTCTTGATGCCATCCGCATAAGCATTGGACAGTACCTGTCGATGACCGCCAAGATCGGTGATCGATGTGAGCAGACCATCACGATCATAGGTTTCTACGGTGCCGTCGCCGCGCGAATAGGTGAACGAGCTGAGTGCCCCTCCACTCATGAAAACACTGATCCTACCTGCAACATCTGCATCGCTCAGCCACTCATCGCCAACGCGAGTGAAGCTCTGCCGCGCTCCATTTGAGCGCTGCGCAATGATCCGATACATCACATAGTTGCCATCCGTCACCGGATAAAGGCGTGCTGAGTACGAATGCGTCCAACCCGCCCCCATCGGCAGAGGATCACCTTCAAGCGCCCGACCGCTGTTGTATGTCCTCTCCAGGCTCAGCGGGAAGACGCCCGCACCAACAAAGTCGACTTCATGCTGCCGCTTGTTGCCGGTGGCGCTGTCAATGGGATTGCTTCCGTTGCCTCCCGCAATGAGACAATTGCTGTCGCATTTCGGTGAGCCGTACTCGCCAGTTTCAGGATCCTCGAGACCGGGAAGCGGATACTCGGGTGGGCCGTCTTTCTGAACGCATCGCCCTGCGCGCCTGCTCCACTTCTCCTCGGAAGGACACCCAAACCCCCAAGCTGCCACATGCAATCGTGACTGCCCCACAGGACGCATGAAAGCGTGAGGTCCAGGCGGGTTTCCGATCCAACCGACCCCATATCCAGGTGCGCAATAGTTGTGCCCAGCGTATGCAGGCAGTGTTGCCTGGCATGTAGCCATTGCCTGCTGCATAGACGTGTATGCACGCGCTGCAGGGGACATCGCACAGCCCGCCACAAAGAGAAGCGTAATCATCAGCCGAGCGGCAAGCCAGCTGATACGTGCTTCAGAAAGAAATGTACCCGGACTTCCCCGTCGGATCTTCCTCATGACCTTACCTCTTCCTTGAAATTGCCGATCGAACTTGCCTAGCAACAGCATTTCGCAGCGGGTACGGAGGCTTCGACATGTACATAGGACCATATCGATGCAGCGCTGCCCGTCGCTCCGATCCAACTGTGCTGCTATCCATTGCTAACCATCAGCCGATGCTTCCAGTCGGCAGGCGGGGCAACAAGCTTCTTGAGGAAGCTACACGATGCCCGCATCAATGACATTGCCCATAAGCGTCAACTGAGACAATTGGCAGCGAATCTGGGCATAGCCGAACGAGATCGACCCACCAGTTCGTGCAGCAATATCCGGCACAACCGGAGTCAGACTGATGACACGAGCCCTCAACTGACGGCATTCGCCCACGAGATCCTTCTCGCACTGTCCGGAAAAACAAAAGAGCCCCTGTTTCCAGGGGCTCTTCTGAACCTCTTGGCGGAGAGAGTGGGATTCGAACCCACGGAAGGTTTGACCCTTCGCCGGTTTTCAAGACCGGTGCCTTAAACCGCTCGGCCACCTCTCCAATCTGGTCCCGGTCGCCCGGGCAGCGGCGTATTCTCGCACGTGAAGGCCATTTGCCCAAGACCACCCTTGCCCCCGCCCCTCGCATCCGGCACGGTGAGGGCTCGACTGCATCCGGAGCCGCCATGGCCCACCTCGATCTGGCCAACCTGCGCACCACCCTGCTGGACGATACCCAGCTGGCCGCAGTGGCCCTGCATCGCACCTTCGCCGGACACCTGCCGGTCAACAGCGGGCATCTGGTTGTCTGCGATCCGCTGGTGCAGGCCGAGGCGCCGGCGCTGGCCGACTACACCGCGCCGCTGGGCCGGCATCCGGTCGAAGTCATCGTGCACAGCGGCCGCCCGGCGTTGGCCGTGGTCTGGTTCAAACCCCGCGAAGCCCTCACTGCGTCTGCCCTGCACTGGCAGATGGCGCGCTGGACCACGCAGGACCTGACCGGCCTGGATGAAGACAGCTTCATCGGCTATCCGGTCGACGCTGGCATCGGCTGCTTCATGGACACCGACACCCAGCGGGCGCTGCTGGCCCTGATCGAACAGGCCGATGGCGACGAAGACAACGCGTGGTCGGATGCGCTGATCGACCATGACGGCCTGGATGAAGGCGCCGAGTACCGCCCCTGGGGCGAGGACTCACCGCACGGCCTGGTCGTATTCACCAGCGGCTGGGGCGACGGCGTCTATCCGAGCTACTGGGCGCTGGATACGTCCGGCATTCCGGTCGCTCTGGTCACAGATTTCCTGTGCATCCAAGGCGGTGATGGGCGCGACCAGCGCGAGATCGCCGACCAGGCGTATCGCGACAACCTGCCAGCTGCGGAGGCCGAGGCGCTGGCGCGACTGGTGGCCGCCGTGGAGCGCGATGACGTGGAGGCACTGCGTGCCCTGCTGGAGGATGCGCCGCAGCGCGCCAACCAGATCGAGCCCGGATGCGGTGGCACCGCCGTGTTCGAGGCGATCCGTCTGGATCGCCCAGAGGCGTTGCGGGTACTGCTGCAGGGCGGCGCGCTGCCGGCAATGCCCGAGCGGCTGCACATGAGCAAGGTGACCAGTTACCTGGACTACGCGCGCTTCCTGAAGAAGCCACGCAGCGCGGAGCTGATGGCGGTGCTGGAAGCACCGGTCATTACCGAGCCCAGGCCGGCCGCACCGCCGCGGCGCAGCTTCTGGGACCGGCTGTTCGGCCGGAACTGACCGGGGCCGAAAAGTAGCAACGCCGGGCATGGCCCGGCGCTACCGTTTCACAGATTGGCGGTGCAGTTGCGGGTAGGTGCCTCAGCCCGCGTCCACCGCCAGCGCGCCCAGCGCACTGGCCTTGATCCGCTCCTTGGCCTTTTCACAGGCGCCACCGCAATCCAGGCGCGAGGCCTCCAGTTGCGGCGGCAGATGTTCGGCCAGGAAGTCGATGAACACGCGCACCGCCGGCAGCAGGCCGCGGCGCGAGGCGAACACGGCATGGCACACGCCCTGCGGCAGCGACCAGTCCGGCAGCACCACTTCCAGCTCGCCGTTGCGCACGGCGTCGGCGCACACGGTTTCCGGCAGCATGGTGATGCCGAAACCGTCCTTCACCATGCTCTGCAGCAGCGGGAAGTCGAAGCCGGCCACGCGCGGCTGCAGGTCGACCCGGCGCACTTCGCCTTCCGGCCCGTGCAGCTCCCAGCGTTGGCGGGCTTCGTCTTCGCTGATGCTGAGGGTGACGTGCTGGGTCAATTCTTCCGGATCCTTCGGCCGGCCGGCGCGGTCCAGGTACTTCGGGCTGGCCACCAGCAATTCCTGCACCTGGCCGAAGCTGCGCATCACCAGGCTGCCGTCATCGTCCAGGCGCGAGCGCACGCGCAGGGCCACGTCGTAGCCTTCGTTGATGATATCCACGCGGCGGTTGCTGATGTTCAGCTGCAGGCGCACCTTCGGGTACTGCTCGAGGAACTTGGGCAGCAGCTTGGGCAGCTGCATCTGCGCCAGCGACACCGGCACGCTGGCGCGCACCACGCCGCGCGGTTCCGCGCTGAGGCGGTCGACAACTTCACGCGCGGCCTGTGCCTCGGCCAGCATGGTCTGGGCGTGGCGGTGCACGCTGGTGCCGACATCGGTGACCGCGAAACGGCGCGTGGAGCGCTGCAGCAGGCGCACGCCCAGGTCGGTTTCCAGCTGGCTGATGCGGCGGCTCAGTCGCGACTTGGGGATACCCAAGGCGCGCTCGGCGGCGGCGAATCCGCCGTGGTCGACCACCATCGCGAAGTAGTACAGATCATTCAGGTCATGCATGCCCGAGTTCCATATCTAGAACAATACGTGGCATTCAATCACCTTTATTCCGCCTTTGCAACAACCTATCGTTCTCTCCGTCGGCGGGGCCACCCCGCCCCTTCCCTCCAGAACATAGGTGACTGCCATGAAGCTTCTGCATCTCGACGCCAGCGTGCTTGGCGACAATTCCGTCTCGCGCCAGCTGTCGGCCGCCGTGGTCGCCCGCTTCACGGGCCAGATCGATGGCCTGCAGGTCGATTATCGCGATCTTGACGCCAATCCGGTACCGCATCTGCGCAGCAGCTCGCTGGCCAAGACCGATGCCGCCGAGGCGACCGATGCTGAACAGGTGATGCAGCAGTTCCTGGAGGCTGACATCGTGGTGATCGGCGCGCCGATGTACAACTTCAGCATTCCTTCCACGCTGAAGGCCTGGATCGACCGCGTGGCCGTGGCCGGCCGCACCTTCAAGTACACCGAGAACGGCCCGGTGGGCCTGGCCGGTGGCAAGCGGGTGATCATCGCCAGCAGCCGCGGCGGCATCTACACCGACTCGCCGGCCGACTTCCAGGAGCCGTTCCTGCGCCAGGTGTTCGCCTTCATGGGCGTCAACGAGGTCGAGTTCGTGCGCGCCGAGGGCATCGCCTACTCGCCGCAGCACCGCGAAGACGCGATTGCCGGTGCACTGGCAGCCCTGCCGTCGCACGAAGTGGTCGAAGCCGTCGCTGCATAAGCGTTCCAGCGTTCGGCGCCGCTCTCTCCTCGTCGAGGCGCTGAACGCGGGCCGTGGATCCCCTCCCCCATCCCGGCCCACCCTGGCGGCCCCGCTTTGCGGGGCCGTTTTTTTTGCATCAGTAGATCCACGCCATGCGTGGATCGGTGCCATGCGCGGCGCTCACCAGCACGTTAGGCTGGGGCCATGAACTACATCGTGACCACTGCGCACCGCAGCGAATTTCCGCACCCGATCACCCTGCGCCGCGGCCAGGCGCTGGTAGTGGGCGAACGCCATGAAGGCCCGGAGGGCTGGGATGACTGGTTCCTGTGCGAGGCCGAGGGGCAGCACCCCGGTTTCGTGCCGGCGCCGGTGATCGGTCGCGACGCGCAGGGTGGCGCGTTTGCCACGGAGGACTACTGCGCGCGGGAACTGGATGTGGATCCCGGGCAGCTGCTGCGTGGGCAGCGCACGCTCAATGGCTGGGCGTGGTGCGTGCCGGAGGCCGGCGACCCGGGATGGGTGCCGTTGGAGAAGTTGCGCGCTGTGGAGTGATCACGGCGGTTCATCCACGCACGGCGTGGATCTGCTGGGGCATCGGTGAAATCATGCCGAGCGCCTGCAACATCCTCCAGTAGATCCACGCCATGCGTGGATTCGGTGCCATGCAAGCATGGCACCCACCGGAGCCGCAGCACCGCCCGATCAGGGAATCAGGCGATGGTTTCCAGTCCGCCCATGTACGGCCGCAGGGCTTCCGGCACGGTGATGCTGCCGTCGGCGTTCTGGTAGTTCTCCATCACCGCGATCATCGCGCGGCCGACGGCCACGCCCGAGCCGTTCAGGGTATGCGCCAGTTCCGGCTTGCCGGTGGCCGGGTTGCGCCAGCGCGCCTGCATGCGGCGGGCCTGGAAATCACCACAGTTCGAGCACGAGGAGATCTCGCGGTAGGTCTCCTGCGACGGCAGCCAGACTTCCAGGTCGTAGGTCTTCACCGCAGAGAAGCCCATGTCGCCGGTGCACAGCAGCACCTTGCGGTACGGCAGGCCCAGCTTTTCCAGCACCACTTCGGCGCAGCGGGTCATGCGCTGGTGTTCGGCATCGCTGTCTTCCGGGCGGCTGATCGAGACCAGCTCGACCTTCTCGAACTGGTGCTGGCGGATCATGCCGCGCACGTCGCGACCACCGCTGCCGGCCTCGGCACGGAAGCACATCGAGTGGGCGGTCATGCGCAACGGCAGGCGTTCGGCGTCGACGATCTCGTCGCGCACGATGTTGGTCAGCGGCACTTCCGAGGTCGGGATCAGGTAGCGCGTGGAATCGCCCACGGCCGTCTTGAACAGGTCGTCCTCGAACTTCGGCAGCTGGCTGGTGCCGCGCAGCGAATCGGCGTTGACCAGCAGCGGCACGTTGGTTTCCTCATAGCCGTGCTCGCCAGTGTGCAGGTCGACCATGAACTGGGCCAGCGCACGGTGCAGGCGCGCGATCGGGCCGCGCAGCACGGTGAAGCGCGAGCCGGACAGCTTGGCCGCGGTCTCGCCGTCCAGCCAGCCGTTGCGGGCGCCCAGTTCGACGTGGTCGAGCACCTTGAAGTCGAACTGGCGCGGGGTTCCCCAGCGCGACTGCTCGACGTTGTCGTTCTCGTCGGCACCGGCCGGCACGTCATCGGCCGGCAGGTTCGGGATGCCCATCGAGATCGCTTCGATCTTCTCGCGCAGCTCGTCCAGCGCCACTTCCGAGGCCTTCAGCTCGTCGGCGAAGGCTGCGACCTCGGCCATGATGGCCGAGACGTCCTCGCCCTTGGCCTTGGCCTGGCCGATGGCCTTGGAACGGCTGTTGCGCAGGCTCTGCAACTCCTGGGTCCGCACCTGGATGCGCTTGCGATCAGCCTCCAGGGACTCCAGGGCAGACACGTCGAGCTCGAAGCCGCGGCTGGTGCGCAGGCGTTCGGCGAGGTCGGCGGGCTGGTGGCGGAGCAGGGCTGGATCAAGCATGGCAGGTGTCGTGGTGGGTATCAGGGATGGGATTATCGCTTGTTATACGGATTTCTGCCGCCCGGTTCATTCCCGCCGTGGCAGAATCGAGCCATTCCGTACTGGTCCGGTCCATGTCTGCACCCCGCTCGTCGTCCGCCAAGTCGTTCACTGTGCATATCCCGCGCAACGCCCTGAAGATCGCCGGCATCGCCTTCGGCGTGGGCGTACTGCTGTTCGTGCTGGTCTGGCTGACCGGCCGCGACAAGGAGTTCTTCCGCGCCGATCCGGCTGCCCAGACCCCGCAGGAAACCGCCCAGATCGAGCCCCTGCCGGAACCACTGGCCGCTGCCGCCGGTTCCAGCGACATGCCCGATGCCAAGCCGGCACCGGTGGAGGAAGAAGCGCCGAAGCTGGTGGAAACGGCCCCGCCGCCGCCCGCGCCCGTGGCTGAAGCGGCCCCGGCTGCACCGGGCCCTGCGCCGGCGGCCACCGGCAACAGCCAGCCGATGCCGATTGCCGGACAGTCGCCGCCACCGTCCTATCCCGCCGCCGCCCTGCGCGCCGGTGAAACCGGTACGGTGGTGGTACGCGTGGACGTGGACGCCACCGGCTATCCGAACAACGCCACGGTGATCCAGCGCAGCGGTTCACGCGAGCTCGACCGTGCCGCCACCGACGCTGTGCGCCGCTGGCGCTTCACTCCGGCGCAGAGCAACGGCCAGGCCGTACCCGGCAGCATTGAAGTGCCGTTCGACTTCAAGACGCAGTAACTGAACACTTCCCGGCAGGCAAACTGAACCCTGCCGGTGGCGTTGACGCAACGCTGACACTTCCCGTCCGTGGCTCGGGCAACACTGCCCACGTCGTCCATTGACGGAAGGAGTTTGCGATGACCGCCACCACCCATGAAGACCTTCATTCGCCGCAGCTGCCGCAGGATTCAAGCGCGCAGCACAAGCCCACGTCGCTCTGGATGTGGATCGCGCTGATCGTGGCGATGTTTGCCGGCGCCCTGCTCTGGCTGCGTCATTCGAACCAGGAAGACGTGGCACCGGCGCCGATCGGTGAGCGCATGCTGCCGGCCCCTGAGCAGCCCGCGGTGACGGATGCAGCGGCCCCTGCCGCGCGCCAGGCAACCCCGGCTACTGCTTCGCGGAAGGCCGCGCCGGTAGTGCGCAATCGTGAAGCCCGCCCGCTGGCCAGCAACCGCATGCCCACCTACCCCGCCGCCGCGCTGCGTAGCGGCGTGCAGGGCAGCGTGATCGCCAGCCTGAATGTCGATACCCGCGGCAATGTCGCCAGCGCTGCGATCGTCTCGCGCAGCGGCGAGCGCAGTCGCGATCTGGATCGTGCGGTGCTCAATACCGTGCAGAACTGGAAGTTCCAGCCGGCGGTGCATGACGGCCGCGCAGTAGCAAGCGTAGTGCGGGTCCCGGTGGATTTCCGTACCGAGCAGCGTTGATCGCGGACGAGGGGTTCGTGATGTTTAGACGGAGGCTTCGGCCTCCGTCCTTTTATGCGGGAAAGCGTGCCAACCAAGGTTGGCACCTACCGGGAGATGTGAGCGAGCCAACCAAGGTTGGCACCTGCCGGGCAATGCGATCCGCCGGGCATGACCCGGCGGATGCGGTGACGATCAGGCCAGGTTGAATCCGGCGCTGCGGGCCAGGCCGTCGAAGTCCGGGAAGGACGTGGCGACGTTGGCGATATCGTTGATGCGCACTTCGCCGTCACTGATCTGGCCGGCAATGGCGAACGCCATGGCGATGCGGTGGTCGCCGTGGCTTTCGATGGTGCCGCTGCCCAGGCGCACGCCACCATGCAGGGTGGCACCGTCGTCGGTTTCGTCCACCTGCATGCCCAGCGCGCGCAGGCCGGTGGCCATCGCTGCGAGACGATCGGATTCCTTCACCCGCAGCTCGGCGGCGCCGGTCACCACGGTCTGACCTTCTGCAGCAGCTGCCGCCACGAACAGCGCCGGGAACTCGTCGATCATGTCCGGCACCAGTTCTTCCGGAATGCGTGCACCCTTCAGCGGGGCATAGCGCGCCACCAGGTCCGCCACCGGTTCACCGCCCTGCTCGGCCGGATTCTCTTCGGTGATGTCGGCACCCATCAGGCGCAGCGCGTGCAACAGACCGGTGCGGCGCGGGTTCAGGCCGACCTGTTTCAGGCGCAGCTCGGAGCCCGGAATGATGCTGGCAGCCACCAGATAGAACGCCGCAGACGAGAAGTCGGCCGGCACCACGATATCCGTGGCACGAAGGCGTTGGCCGCCGCGCAGGCGCGCCTTGCCCGGCGAGAATTCGATGTCCACGCCGAACGCGGACAGCATGCGTTCGGTGTAGTCGCGGGTCGGGTGCGGCTCGACAACGCTGGTTTCGCCCTGTGCGTACAGGCCTGCCAGCAACACCGCCGACTTGATCTGCGCGCTGGCCACCGGCGAGGCGAAGTCGATGCCATGCAGCGTCTGGCCGCCATGCACGTGCAGCGGCGGCGTGCCGTCATCCTGGGTGTCGATCTTCGCGCCCATCTGCGACAGCGGGCCGGTGACGCGGCGCATCGGTCGGCCCGACAGCGACTCGTCGCCGATCAGCGTGCAGTCGAACGCCTGGCCCGCCAGCAGGCCGGCCAGCAGGCGCATGCCGGTACCGGCGTTGCCGCAGTCCAGCGGCGCATCCGGCGCCTTCAGGCCGTCGATGCCGACGCCGTGCACGATGCGCTGCGACGGGCTGGGGGTTTCGATGCGCACGCCCAGCTGGCTGAAGATGCGCGCGGTAGCGCGGGTATCTTCGCCTTCCAGGAAACCTTCGATATGCGAGGTGCCATCGGCCAGCGCGGCGAACATCACCGAGCGGTGCGAGACCGACTTGTCGCCGGGAATGGTCAGGCTGCCCTGCAGCGGCTGGCCCTTGCGGGCGATCCAGTGTTGCGCGTTGCTCATCGTTCGATCATTCCGTAAACACCGGCAGCGCCGGCGATGCATCAGGGGAGCGGCGGCCATGGCCGCCGCAGCAGCACTCAGGGCACGGCCACCGGATAGGAGCCCAGCACCTTGATCTGCGCCGAGTGCGCTTCCAGTTCGGCCAGTGCGGCCTGCATCGGCGCGTCGTCGATGTGGCCGGCCAGGTCGATGAAGAAGCCGTACTCCCACTTGCCGTGGTGCGACGGCCGCGACTCGATGCGGTTCATGCTGATGCCGTGGCGGGCGAACGGGCTGAGCACGTCGAACAGCGCACCGGGCTTGTCATGGATGAACACCAGCACCGAGGTGCGGTCGTGGCCGGAGGTCGGGAAGATGTTGCGGCCCACCACCAGGAAGCGGGTGGTGTTGTCGGCATCGTTCTGGATCGGCTTGGTGACCACCTTCTTCAGGCCGTACACGTGGCCGGCGCTCTCGCCACCGATGGCCGCTGCGTCATCGGCGTTGCGCGCACGGCGCGCACCTTCGGCATTGCTCGACACCGGAATCTTCTCGGCCTTCGGCAGGTTGGCGCGCAGCCACGCCGAGGTCTGCATGAACGACTGCGGGTGTGCGTAGATGCGCTCGATGTCCTCGATGCGGCCGCTGCGCGACATCAGGTACTGCTGCACGCGCAGTTCCACTTCGCCACAGATCTTCAGGTTGGAGGTCAGGAACATGTCCAGGGTGATCTGGATGGTGCCCTGCCCCGAATTCTCCACCGGCACCACGCCGAAATCGGCGTTGCCCGCTTCCACTTCCTGGAACACTTCCTCGATGCTGGCCATCGGCAGGCCCAGCGCGGAGCGGCCGAAGTGCTTGAGCACCGCCTGCTGGCTGAAGGTGCCTTCCGGGCCGAGGTAGCCGATCTTCAGCGGCTCCTGCTGGGCCAGGCAGGCCGACATGATCTCGCGGTAGACGTGCACCAGCAGCTCATCGCTGAGCGGGCCTTCATTGCGATCGACCACCATGCGCAGCACCTGCGCTTCGCGCTCGGGGCGGTAGTAGTCGACGGCAGCGGCCAGCTTGCCCTTGGCCTTGCCGACCTGGTGGGCGAAACGTGCGCGCTCGGCGATCAGGCTCTGGATGTCGCGGTCGATCTGGTCGATCTTCGAACGCACATCGGCCAGCGCCAGCGGCGCCAGGGTGGGCGCCGGGTTCGACGCAGCCTTGGACGTGCTCTTGCCCTTGGCCTTGGTGGAGGCGCTGTCCTTGGCCGGTTCGGCCTTCTTCGGCGCCTTCTTGCTGGATTTGCTGCTTGCCATCGGAATTCCCTGTTGCGGGGCACGCACCCGACGGTGCGCGCCGTTCATTGCTCAGCCGTGACGCTGCTGGAAATCGGCCATGAAGGCGACCAGCGCCTCGGCCCCGGCCAGCGGCATGGCGTTGTACAGCGAAGCCCGGATGCCGCCGACCACCTTGTGGCCCTTCAGCGCCAGCAGGCCAGCGGCCTTGGCTTCAGCGACGAAGCGGGCGTCAAGCTCGGCATCGGGCAGGAAGAACGGAATGTTCATGCGCGAACGGGCCGCATGTGCGACCTCATTGCGGTAGAAGCCGCCGGAGCCGTCGATGGCGCCGTACACCAGCGCGGCCTTGGCGGCGTTGCGCTTGGCGAACTCGGTCACGCCCCCTTCGGCCAGCATCCACTTGAACACCAGGCCGGCCAGGTACCAGTTCCAGGTCGGCGGCGTGTTGAGCATCGAATCGCGCGCGACGTGCGAGCGGTAATCGAAGATGTCCGCGCGCGGCTGGCCACCACGCTCAAGCAGGTCGCGGCGGATGATCATCACCGCAATGCCGACGGGCCCGAGGTTCTTCTGCGCGCCGGCGTAGATCACACCGTAGCGGCGCACGTCCAGCGGCTCGCTGGCCATGGACGAGCTGAAGTCGGCGATCAGCGGGACGTTGCCGGTATCGGGCACATCACGGAATTCGACGCCGTGGATGGTCTCGTTGGCGGTGATGTGCACGTAGGCGGCATCGCGCGACAGCTGCCAGTCGGCACGCGCCGGCAGTTCGCGGTAGCCGTGGGCCTCGCTGCTGGCGGCGATGTTGACGTCGACGTAGACACCGGCCTGCTTGACTGCCGTCTTGCCCCAGTGGCCACTGACCACGTAATCGGCACGCTGGCCCGGGGCGGCGAAGTTGAGCGGGATCAGCGCCTGCTGGGTGGTGGCGCCACCGGACAGGAACAGCACCGCATAGTCGTCGGGGATGTCGAGCAGGCGACGCAGGTCGGCCTCGGCTTCGGCAGCCACGGACATGAATTCCGCGCCCCGATGGCTCATTTCCACGATCGAAGCGCCGGACCCGTGCCAGTCCAGCATTTCCGCCTGCGCCTGGCGCAGGACCGATTCCGGCAAGGTCGCAGGGCCGGCACTGAAGTTGAACGCGCGCGTCATGTCACACCTGTGGGGCAAGACCCCTAGTATGCCGCAGTGCACCAGCCTTGCGGCCTTGTGGCGCAAGGGAAATTTGGTTTCATTGGAATCCATTGGCGACGCGACCGGGTAGTGCCGGCCGCTGGCCGGCAACCTCATGGATTCGGGGCGGCGGTTGCCGGCCAGCGGCCGGCACTACCGTCACCGCGCGACCGTCAGCGCGCGCCGAACCAGAGCAGCAGGCTGAGCACTGCCGCCAGCAACAAGGCGCTGGCCAGCAGCCACGGCCAGCGCCGGACTCTGCGCGGCGTCACAGGCAGCACCGGCGCCTGTTCCGCGTCCTCGCCGGACTCGTCCTCGGCCGGCAACGGCCGCCGACGTGGATCATGCGGCACTTCCAGCACGAAACGATGCTGGCCATCGAACACCACCTGGTCGCCGGCCTGCAGCCAGCAGTGGCGCACGGCTACGCCGTTGACCCGGGTGCCGTCGGCACTGCCGAGGTCGCGCAGCAGCACACGATCACCGTGCACTTCCACGCGGGCGTGCTGTTCGGCGAAGGCCGGATCGTCGATGGCGATGTCGGCGTCGCTGCCGCGGCCGATCAACCGTGCCCGCGACAGCGTATAGCTGCGGCCATGATGCAGGCCGCCGACACCGCGCAGCAGGCGCTGCTGCTCATCGGTGCCATCGTCGTTCTTCGGCGCGGGTGCCTGCAGCAGGCTCTCGACCTCGCCCTGCAGCACCATCTCCACGCCGTCCACATAGACCGCATCGCCTGCACGCAGCAGCGCCATGCGGCGCACCGGCCGACCATTCACGTGGATGCCACGGATACCGTTGCCGACCTGCAGCCACAGGCCGCGATCGTCCATGCAGAACTGCGCCAGCAGCAGGGCGCCGTGGCCGGCGTCGCCGAGCCGCACGCTGCCGTTGGCCTGGCGCACGATGCGTTGCACCCCGGGCCGCAGCGGCTGGTCGGGCTGTTGTTGTTGACTGAAGTGAACAAGCAGGTTCTGCACGCGGCGCAGCCTAGCAGGTTGGCCGCCAACGAAGAAGAACCTGCGATGAGTGCTTGGCGCGACGGCCCTCGATGCGCACAATGCTCGCCCTCATTGATCATCCCCGCCCTGCGCCAGGAGCCTGCATGTCCACCATCGATGTCCGCCACGCCCACGCCCTGCCCGACGCACAGGCACGCGCCGCGATCGAACAGGTCGCCGCCAAGCTGTCCGAGCGCTTCGGCCTGAAGTCGTCCTGGGCCGCCGACGTGCTGAACTTCTCTGGCAGCGGCGTGGACGGTGCGATCGAACTGCAGCCGGGCGCCGTGCGCGTGACCGCCAAGCTGGGCTTCCTGCTGTCGGCGATGAAGGGCATGGTCGAGGGCGAGATCCAGCGCGTCCTGAAGGAAAAGCTGGGCTGAACCCCGGCGGCGGCCGTCACGGCCGTGCAACGCCAGTGCGCGCTACTCTCGGGGCAGGCCCAACTCCCACGGGAAGTGCGATGAACCAGTACGAAAACGATGACCGCCGCAACGACGACGCCTCGTTCGGTGACCAGGCCGAGCGCTTCTCGCGCAAGCTGAGTGACTCGGCGCAGCAGGTCTGGCTGGCCGGCCTGGGCGCCCTGGGCCGTGCACAGGCCGAAGGCAGCCGCTTCTTCGACGGCCTGGTGAAGGAAGGCGAAGCCTGGGAGGCCCGCCGCCGTGAACGCCACGGCGAACAGGGCCCGGGCTGGCGCGACAACGTGGAATCCTCACTGGATGAGGCCCGCGAGAAGGCCTCTGGCACCTGGAACAAGGTCGAAAAGGCCTTCGATGACCAGGTGCAGGGCGTGCTCAAGCGCCTGCATGTCCCAACTGCGGACGAGGTGACCGCGCTGGAAGCCCGTATCGACGCCCTGCACGCGCGGCTGGCCAAGCTGGAAAACCGTGCGGCCTCGGGCACCGATGCTCCCGCCCCGGGCAGCCATCAGTCGCCAGGCAGCGTGCCCTGACCGGCCATTGTTGCAATGCAATAAAATTTGATTGACAATCGCGAGCAACCCGCCAATCGCTTCGGCTGCCGTTTGTTCCCTCCCCTCACGGCTTCAGGATTGGCGGGTTTTTCGTGCTCGCCGTATGCCGATCTGAGCGTTCCATCACGCTTCCTGTCAGGAACGTCCTGACCCAGCCGGATAGTGCGACCTTTACACTGTCGTCTTCCGCATTCGCCCCTTCCGCGCACCTCCTGCATGCTCCCTTGGATCCTGGCCCTGCTGTCGGCCCTGCTTACCTGTTCCCTGGCTGTTGTCTATCTGTGGTGGATCAAGCGGCGGCAGAAGGAGATGCAACTCGGCCTGCAAGCGCTGGCCGGCATGCACTGGCGCGAGTTCTCGGTACTGGTCAAGCGCATGCTGCGCGAACAGCGCGGCCTGCGTGAACTGAATGATCCGGCGGAGGAATCCCGCGAGCCGAGCAGCGACTTCCTGCTCAGCGACGGCCCCAACCAGTGGCTGGTGTCCTGCAAGCATGGCCTTGCCTACCGTATCGGCACCGCCGCAGTGAACGAGCTGGGGGCTGCTGCGCGCCTGGCCGGCGCCAAGGGCGGCGTGCTGCTGACCGAAGGCCGGATGGAACGCGACGGGCGCAGCGCTGCCGAGAAGCAGGCGGTCGAGGTGCTGGACGGTCCACGCCTGTGGCCGCTGCTGCAGCCCTACCTGCCGGCGGAAATCGAAACCCGTGTGCGTGCCAGCGCCCGCCATGAAGCCCTGCGCCGGATCGCCATTGCCGCGCTCGGCGCGGTCACGCTGGGCCTGCTGGTGGGATTGAGCCTGCAAGGCTTGCATGTGCAGGACACCGCGCCTGTTGCCGAGGTGGCGGCCCCCCCCGCGCCGGTTGCGCCTGCGGTTGGAGCGGCGCCCGAACCGGCACCGGCCCCCGCCACCACGCCGCCGGCCGCTGCGCCTGCACCGGCCGCGCCCTCAGCCGACGCGCGCAGCAACCCCAACCCGGATGCCGCCACGCTGGAGCGCTTCCAGGCCGATCTGTCCCGCGCCTTGGCCGGCAAGCCCGGTATCGCCAGCGGGGTCTGGCTGACCCGGCAGACGCTGGCGATCAACCGCACGGGCGAGCTGGAAAAGGTCTGGCCGCAGGTCTGCGAGGAAGTGCTGCACTACCCCGCCCTGCGCAACGTGCGCATCCAGCTCAACGCCCGCCCCGGCGTGGATGAGCCGGTGCGCTGGCGGCAGTGCGCCACGTACTGATGGGGCCGCATCCACGCGTGGCGTGGATTTACTGAACCCCGATGCGCGACCCCTTGGTAGATCCACGCCACGCGTGGATGCCTTTGCAGAGTTGAGCCACACGCGAACAGCAGCCGAGCATCGGCTCGGCTCCACATGGCGCCAGCTCAGCCCAATGCCGCGAGATGGGCGATGTAACTGGAGCGCGATTCACCCGCCGCTCTGGCCTGCGCATCCAGCCTCGCCAGGATCCGGCGTGGCAGGCTGATATTGACCCGCTCGATGGTATCGTCCAGCAGAGCCGGATCAATGCAGATGTACGCAAGAATCCAACGGATGTCCTTGGATGCCTCGGCGGCGATCTTCTGTGGCGCGGAAGGTGTCGGAATCGAGCGCCCCTCATCCAGGGCCGCATCAATCCAGGCGAGTGCAGCTTGCTCGGCAGCGCTGAGCGCATCATCAAGCGTGTCGGCCGCCGAGAAGCACCCCGGCAGATCTGGAACGACCACACCCCACGCGGTGCGCTCATCGCCTGCCTCGATCAAGACTGGATATCGCATGGGCCCTTCTACGTCAGTCCTGCGAGCTTCCGCAACGCCTGTACCAGCCCTTCCCCAGATCCTTCCTTGGCTGAGGAACGGTGATGATGTGAGGGTGCTGCGGGTGCACGAATACATGATGGGATCCGCGGATCCGACGACAGATCCAACATGCCGCTTCCAGATCCCGGATGAGGTCCCTGCTCTTCATGCAGGGACGATACACATCGCACACACGCCCCGACAGAGTCCAAGGCGACAGTCGTTCCGGCCCAGTAGATCCACGCCATGCGTGGATGGAATCCCTATCGCGCGCCCGGCGCGAAGCGCGCCACCAGGTCCCAGGCGTCGCCGAGGAACACCTGGCGCACGCGGGTGATCGGCTGTTCGCCACGCCAGGTCAAGCGCTCGATCACCAGGCAGGCGGTACCGGGCTTCACCTCCAGCAGCTTGGCGGTGGCGGTATCTGCCCCCCAGGCGCTGATGCGGTGCTGGGCACGGGTCCACGACACGTTCTGCAGCAGCCAGCTGCCCGGTGCGGTAGTGCTGAAGTCGACCTCCAACACCTCCGGCACCCCCACCGGGCTGATCAGGCGGTGCTCCAGCGCCAGCGGGCGACCATCGGCCAGGTGCAGGCAGCGCATCGCCAGCAGGTTTTCCTGTCCGGCCAGCTCGACTTCACCGGCATTGCCGGCATCGGCAAGGCGCAGGTCGCGCTGCAGCAGGCGATAGGCGTACTGGTGGCCGCGCGAGCCAACCTCCATCGCGATATCGGGAATCTCCAGCGCCACCTGCTCCAGGTGCGGGGGCTGCCGCGCGACGAACGAACCGGCACGGCGGCGACGCTCGATCATGCCGCTCTCGGCCAACGCGGTCAGCACCTTGTTCACCGTCATCCGCGAGCAGCCGTACTGCTCCATCAGCTCGTGTTCGTACGGAATACGAAAGCCCGGCGCCCATTCTCCGCTGAGGATGCGGCTTTCCAGATCGCTGCGGATACGCTGGTTGAGCGTGGCGGACTTGCTGGCCTTCACGTAATGGGGTCTCGGTAACGGGAGGCGATCAGCCCAGCACGCCACGCAGGGCGGCGGTAAAGGCGGTGGTGATCGCCTCGCGCTGCAGGTGGCGGCCCTCGGCCACGCATTGGCGGCCATGGCGCCAGACCGATCGCAGCGCGCCATTACGTGCGGCGAACACCCAGCTGTCAAGCCATGCGTCATCCTGTCGCGCCTGCAGCGCCGGGTGCCCGGCATCCAGTTCGACCAGGTCGGCACTGGCGCCCACCTGCAGGCCAGCGGCCACGCCCAGCGCCTGTGCACCACCGTGCAGTGCGCCTTCGAACAGGAAGCGGCCGGTGCTGCGGGTGGCATCCGGGGCCAGTACGTTGCGACCGCGCAGGGTCAGGCGCTGGCCGTATTCGAGCAGGCGCAGTTCTTCGGCCGCATCGATCAGCACATTGGAATCGGAGCCGACACCGAAGCGCCCGCCCTCGCGCGCGAACGCCTGCATCGGGAACAGGCCGTCGCCCAGATTGGCTTCGGTGATCGGGCACAGGCCGGCCACTGCCTGGCTGGCCACAATGGCGGCGCGCTCATCGTCGGTGATGTGGGTGGCGTGCACCAGGCACCAGCGCGCATCCACCGGTGCATGGTCGTAGAGCCACTGCACCGGACGCTGGCCGCTCCAGGCCAGGCAGGCCTCGACTTCACGCACCTGCTCGGCGATATGGATGTGCACCGGGCCGTCGGTCAGCGGCAGCAACGCACTCAATTCCTCGCCGGTTACCGCACGCAGGCTGTGCGGCGCGATGCCGAGCACCGCATCCGGCAGCGCGGCCAGTGCCGGCTTGGCGGCGTCCAGCAGCTGCGCGAAACCATCCACATCGTGGATCAGGCGACGCTGCGCCGGATTCGGCGGCGCGCCACCGAAATCGGCATGCGCATAGAACACCGGCAGCAGGGTCAGGCCGATACCGGTCTGATCGGCGGCGGCAGCAATCCGCGCACTCATCTCAGCGCGGTTGGCATAGGCGCGACCATCGGCGTCGTGGTGCAGGTAATGGAATTCGCCGACGCGGGTGAAGCCGCTTTCCAGCATTTCCATGTAGGCCTGCGCGGCGATGGCCTGCACCGCGTCCGGGCGCAGATGGGCCAGGAAGCGGTACATCAGCTCACGCCAGCTCCAGAAGCTGTCACCGTCGCCGCCGCCGATCTCGGTCAGCCCAGCCATGCCGCGCTGGAAGGCGTGGCTGTGCAGGTTGGGCAGGCCCGGCACCAGGATGTCGACGCGGGTGTCGCCGTGCTGGGCGCCCTGCCCCATGTGGATCGCCGTGATGCGGCCGTCCTGCACCTGCAGGCGGACATCGCGGGCCCAGCCGTCGGCCAGAAGGGCGTGGGCGGCATGGAAACAGAGCGGGGAACGCGAATCGGACATGGCTGGACAACCCGAAATGGACGCCTATATTGTATAGACATATAAGCACAGCCGCGTTGTGGATGCCATGCACGTCGATACCCTCTGGTCCAACGTCCACCTGATGACCCTCGATGGCGAGGGGCTGGGTGTCATCCGCGATGGCGTACTGGCCTGCGCTGGCGGCCGCATCGTCCATGTTGGCCCGGCCGGCAGCGACGCCCACCTGCAGCCGACCACCCGCATCGATGGCGAAGGCCGCTGGATCTCGCCCGGCCTGATCGACTGCCACACCCACCTGGTCTACGCCGGCAACCGCGCCAACGAATTCGAGCAGCGCCTGCAGGGCGTCAGCTATGCCGAGATCGCCCGTGCCGGCGGCGGCATCGTCTCCACCGTGCGCGCCACCCGTGCTGCCACCCCGGAACAGCTGGCCAGCGAAAGCCGGCCGCGCCTGCTGGCGATGCGTGCCGAAGGCGTGACCACGATCGAGATCAAGTCCGGCTACGGCCTGACCCTGCCCGACGAACGCAAGCAGCTGCAGGTAGCGCGTGCGCTGGGCGAGGAGTGCCGGGTCAACGTGGTGACCACATTCCTCGGCGCACACGCGATTCCGCCAGGCCGCGAGGCGCAGGAATACACCGACGAGGTGTGCAACGTGATGATTCCGGCCATCGCCGCCGAAGGCCTGGCCGAAGCGGTGGACGTATTCTGCGAGAACATCGCCTTCTCGCCGGCGCAGGCGCGGCAGGTCTTCGAAGCGGCGCGCGCCAACGGGCTGGCGGTGAAGATTCATGCCGAGCAGCTGAGCAACCAGCATGGCGCCGAACTGGCCGCCAGCTTCGGTGCCCTCTCGGCCGACCATATCGAACATCTGGACGATGCCGGCATCGCCGCGATGGCCGCCGCCGGCACCGTCGCCGTGCTGTTGCCCGGTGCCTTCTATTTCACCCGCGATACCACCCTGCCGCCGATCGCTGCGCTGCGTGCGGCCGGCGTGCCGCTGGCGCTGGCCACCGACAGCAATCCGGGCACTTCGCCGCTGACCAGCCCGCTGCTGGCGATGAACATGGGCGCCACCCTGTTCCGCCTGACCGTCGATGAGTGCATCGCCGGCTTCACCCGTGAAGCGGCGCGCGCGCTCGGACGCAGCGATCGCATCGGCCGCCTCGCCGTGGGCCTGGACTGCGACCTGGCGATCTGGGACATCGATGGCCCCGCCGACCTGGTCTATCGCATTGGATTCAACCCGCTGCACGCGCGCGTGGTGCGCGGACAGCCCGACCTGCCTGCCTCCTGGAGCAACACATGAGCAACACCCTGGTTCTTCGCCCCGGCCGTGTCACTCTCGCCCAGTGGCGGCAGGTCTATCGCGGTGCGCCGCTTGCACTGGACCCGGCCGCGCTGCCGGTGGTGCGCGCCAGTGCGGCGGCGGTGGCCGCCATCGTCGCCAAGGGCGCGCCGGTGTATGGCATCAATACCGGCTTCGGCAAGCTGGCCAGCGTGCGCATCGAGCGCGAAGATCTAGCCACCCTGCAGCGGAACATCGTGCTCTCGCATGCCGCTGGCGTGGGCGAGCCGATGCCGGCCAGCGTGGTGCGCCTGATGATGGCGCTGAAGCTGGTCAGCCTGGCGCAGGGGGCTTCGGGCATTCGCGAGGAAACCCTGCTACTGCTGGAAGCGATGCTGGTCAAGGGCGTGCTGCCGGTGGTGCCCGCACAGGGTTCGGTGGGTGCCTCGGGCGATCTGGCGCCGCTCTCGCACCTGGCCAGCGTGATGCTGGGCGTTGGCGAAGCCTTCATCGGTGACGAGCGCCTACCGGCAGCCGACGCACTGGCACGTGCCGGCCTGCAGCCGATCGAACTGGGCGCGAAGGAAGGCCTGGCGCTGCTCAACGGCACCCAGTTCTCCACCGCCTATGCGCTGGCGGGCCTGTTCGAGATCGAGACCGTGTTCCAGGCCGCACTGGTCACCGGCGCGCTGTCGGTGGAAGCTGCCAAGGGTTCCGACACGCCCTTCGACCCGCGCATCCACGCGATCCGCGGCCAGCGCGGGCAGATCGCCACCGCCGCCACCCTGCGCGCGCTGATGCAGGGCTCGGACATCCGCGAGTCGCATCGCGACAACGACGTGCGCGTGCAGGACCCGTACTGCCTGCGCTGCCAGCCGCAGGTGATGGGCGCGGCGCTGGACATCCTGCGCCAGGCCGCGACCACGCTGGAAATTGAAGCCAACGGCGTGTCCGACAATCCGCTGGTGTTCACCGACACCGGCGAAGCGCTGTCCGGTGGCAACTTCCACGCCGAGCCGGTGGCCTTCGCCGCCGACATGCTGGCGATGGCGGTGTGCGAGATCGGTTCGATCAGCGAGCGCCGCCTGGCGATGCTGGTGGACCCGGCCCTGTCCGGCCTGCCGGCGTTCCTGACCCCGCGCCCGGGCCTGAATTCCGGCTTCATGATTCCGCAGGTGACCGCCGCCGCGCTGGTCTCGGAAAACAAGCAGCGCGCCTACCCGGCCAGCGTTGATTCGATTCCGACCTCGGCCAACCAGGAAGACCATGTGTCGATGGCCGCGCATGGCGCGCGCCGGCTGATGCAGATGGCCGAGAACGCCGCCAACGTGATCGGCATCGAGCTGCTGGCCGCCGCGCAGGGCTGTGATTTCCATGCGCCGCTGCGCTCCAGCGCCGCGCTGGAAACGGTGCGCGCCACCCTGCGTGCGCAGGTGCCGACGCTGGAAGAAGACCGCTATTTCCACCCCGACATGGTGACCGCCACGAATCTTGTGCGCAGTGGCGCGCTGGCGCAGGGCCTGGGCGATCTGTTGCCGACTGTGGAACCGCAGGCATGACGACCCTTCCTGAATGGTTGACGGTGCACGAGGGCGATGCCCCCCTCATCGTCAGCTTCCCGCATACCGGCAGCGAGCTGCCGCACGACCTGATCGGCGACTACCACTCGCCGTGGCTGGCCCGCCGCGATGCCGACTGGTGGGTGCACGAGCTGTACGACTTCGTGCGCGGCATGGGCGCGACCACGGTGCGCTCGGCGATCTCGCGTTCGGTGATCGACCTCAACCGCGATCCCAGCGGCGTGTCGCTGTACCCGGGCCAGAACACCACCGGCCTGTGTCCGCTGACCACCTTCGACAACCAGCCGCTGTACCACGCCGGGCGCGAACCGGACGAAGCAGAAATCGCCCGTCGTCGCGACACGTATTTCCTGCCTTACCACGATGCGCTGGCTTCGCAGATCACGCGCCTGCGTGCACGCCACGGCACCGTGGTGGTGTACGACGCGCACTCGATCCGCTCGCATATCCCGCACCTGTTCGAGGGCGAACTGCCGCAGTTCAACCTGGGGACTGCCGGTCCGTCCGGCGCACCGGACACCTCCTGCGACAACGCCCTGAGCGACGTGGTGGAAAACCTGCTGAAGATCAGCGGCATGAGCCAGGTGCGCAACGGCCGCTTCAAGGGCGGCTGGATCACCCGCCACTACAGCAACATCGCCGGCGGCGTGCACAGCCTGCAGATGGAACTGGCCTGCCGCGGCTACATGCACGAACCCCTGCCGGACCAGGTGGACGAACACAGCTGGCCCACCCCGCTCGACCCCGACCACGCCGCACCACTGCGCCACACCCTGGCGCAGGTGCTCAACGCCTGCCTTGAATTCGCTACGAACCGGAGCGCCGCATGACCCGCAACGACCCGTCCCGCACCATCGCCGCGCCGACCGGCACCACGCTCAATGCCAAGAGCTGGCTGACCGAAGCACCGCTGCGCATGCTGATGAACAACCTGCACCCGGACGTGGCCGAGCGCCCGCAGGAACTGGTGGTGTATGGCGGCATCGGCCGCGCCGCACGCGACTGGGAAAGCTTCGACGCCATCGTCGAAACGCTCAAGCGCCTGGACGATGACCAGACCCTGCTGGTGCAATCGGGCAAGCCGGTGGGCGTGTTCCGCACCCACGCCGATGCACCGCGCGTGCTGATCGCCAATTCCAACCTGGTGCCGCGCTGGGCCAACTGGGACCACTTCAACGAGCTGGATAAGAAGGGCCTGGCCATGTACGGCCAGATGACCGCCGGCAGCTGGATCTACATCGGTGCGCAGGGCATCGTGCAGGGCACCTACGAGACCTTCGTGGAAATGGGGCGCCAGCATTTCGGCGGCGACCTGACCGGGAAGTGGCTGTTCACCGGTGGCCTCGGCGGCATGGGTGGTGCACAGCCGCTGGCTGCCGTGATGGCCGGTGCCTCCTGCCTGGCCGTCGAGTGCCGCAAGAGCAGCATCGACATGCGCCTGCGCACCGGCTACCTCGACACCTGGACCGACAATCTGGACGAAGCGCTGCGCCTGATCGATGAATCGTGCAAGGCCGGTACGCCGAAGTCGGTGGGCCTGCTCGGCAACGTTGCCGATGTGCTGGCCGAACTGCTCAAGCGCGGCGTGAAGCCGGACCTGCTGACCGACCAGACCTCCGCGCACGACCCGGTGAACGGCTACCTGCCGCAGGGCTGGACGGTCGAACAGTGGGATGAGAAGCGCGCTTCCGCCCCCAAGGAAGTGGAGAAGGCCGCGCGTGCATCGATGGCCAACCACATCCGCGCCATGCTCGGCTTCCATGCGCTGGGCGTGCCCACCGTGGATTACGGCAACAACCTGCGGCAGATGGCGCTGGAAGAAGGCGTGGCCAATGCCTTCGATTTCCCGGGTTTCGTGCCGGCCTACATCCGCCCGTTGTTCTGCCGCGGCATCGGCCCGTTCCGCTGGGCCGCACTGAGCGGCGACCCGGAAGACATCGCCAAGACCGATGCCAAGGTGAAGGAACTGATTCCGGACAACCCGCACCTGCACCGCTGGCTGGACATGGCGGCCGAGAAGATCAAGTTCCAGGGCCTGCCGGCGCGCATCTGCTGGGTCGGCCTGGGTGATCGCGATCGACTCGGCCTGGCGTTCAACGAGATGGTCGCCAACGGCGAACTGAAGGCGCCGGTGGTGATCGGTCGCGACCACCTGGACAGTGGCAGCGTCGCCTCGCCGAACCGCGAAACCGAAGCGATGGCCGACGGCTCCGATGCGGTGTCCGACTGGCCGCTGCTGAACGCCCTGCTCAACACCGCCAGCGGCGCGACCTGGGTGTCGCTGCATCACGGTGGTGGCGTCGGCATGGGCTTCTCGCAGCACGCCGGCATGGTGATCGTCTGCGACGGCACCGAGGCAGCGGCCAAGCGGATTGGCCGCGTGCTGTGGAACGACCCGGCCACCGGCGTGATGCGCCATGCCGATGCGGGGTATGACATCGCGATCGACTGCGCGAAGGAAAAGGGGCTGGATCTGCCGGGCATCCTCGGCTGATCGCAGGGGTGCCGGCCAGCGGCCGGCACTACCGGAAACGTATGGTAGTGCCGGCCGCTGGCCGGCTCTCCCTGATGCGGGAATCGGTGCCCTTGACCCGCTCTTCCGACGTGACCAACATGCGCCATCACCGCTGATGGATCACCGCGATGTACCGCACCCTGGCCGTTGCATTGCTCTGCACGCTGTTTGCGATCCCACCCGTTTCGGCGCTTGAAACTGCCGGCGATCTTTCCAAGCAGCTCAGCACCCAGCTGCAGACCAACCGCGAGCGCTACGGCATCGCCGGCCAGGCGGTACTGGTCGCCCACAACGGCCAGGTGCTGTACCAGGGCGCCAGCGGTGAACGTGATCCCGCTGCCCATGCGCCTGCCACTGTCGATACGATCTTCGCCGCCCAGTCGATGGCCAAGCTGCTGACCAGCACGCTGGTGATGCAATTGGTCGACCAGGGCAAGGTGGATCTGGATGCACCGGCCAGCCGCTATGTGCCGGACCTGCCTGCAGCATGGCAGGCAATCCACGTGCGCGATTTCCTCAACCACAGCTCGGGTATCGGCGAGTACTACGATCGTGTCGACAACCGTTGGGTCAGCAAGGGCTACCCTGGTGTAGCCCCTGTCCTTGGCGCTGCACTGAAGGTAGCCGGCGCGACACCGATGCAGTTCGCCACCGGCAGCCGCGTGCAGTACACCCAGGCCAACTACCTGGTGCTGACGGCGTTGCTGCAAGCGCACTACCGCAAGCCCTACCCGGCCATCGCGCGCGAACGCATCCTGCAGCCATTGAAGATGGCCAGCACCTCGTGGGGCGGTGCCAGCGTGCCGGCCCGGCGCGCGGCGGTGCCGTACATCGGCAAGGACGGCCAACTGCAGCCGGCCAATGAAGACCCTTGGCCGGACTACGGCTGGGGCCATGCCGACCTGCAGACCACCGTGGGCGACATGAACCGCTTCCTGCAGGCACTGGCCACCGGCAAGCTGGTGCGCACGGCGACCCTGGAAAAGCTCTGGCAGCCGCAGAAGCTGGTCGGTGGCGGCAGCAATTTCTTCTCCACCGGTTGGGACACCACCCGAAGCAACGGCTACACCCAGGTCGGCCACGATGGTGGCACCCGTGTACGTGCGCGATTGGCCTACAAGGGCACGCTGGCCAGCGGCTACTGGGTGTTCGTGTACCTGACCAACGGCAGCGCCCGCAATGTCTGGTCCAGCACGCTGGTGGAGAGCACGATGGCGGTGGTTGCGCCCGGGGAGTTTCCGCACGCTGTGCTGTCCGAGCGGCTGATCGCCTATGCGGTGGATGACAGCACCGATGCGAAACCGCGAATGCGTAGCTGGCTGCGCGTCAGCAATGGCGTTCCCACCGATGAACTGGAACGTGCGATCAATGCCGATGGCTATGCCATCCGCGAGAGTCTGGGTGCCAGCAAGGCACTGAAAGTGTTCGCGCTCAACGCCGAGCTGTATCCGGATTCGGCCAACGCGTGGGACAGCCTGGCCGAGTTCCATGCGGCATTGGGCGATGCAGAGATTGCCAAGGCGCTGTACGCGAAGGCCAAGGCGCTGGCGAAGCCCTCGCCCTAAACCCTGCTGCAGAGCCGAGCCCATGCTCGGCTGCTCTTCGTTGCGATCTCAGGAGACCCGCGCTGCGCGCGATAGCCGAGCATGGACTCGGCTCTACATGGATGTTGCGGGCGGCCATACGCGAGCGATGGGTGACGTGACGCCGCCGACCTGTTAACTTGCGCGCCACTTTGGTGGTTTACAGCATTCCCGCATGTCGCTCTCGTCGTACCGCCCCACCCCCTCGCTGCTGTTCCTGGCCGTTTCCCTCGGCCTCTCTTCCACCGCCGCTGCCGCCCCACAGGCCACCACGCTGGATGCCGTACAGGTCACCGCTGCCGCCGATGCCAGCGCGCAGGCGCGCGAGGCGCTGAAGCGCGTGCCCGGCGCCAGCAACCTGATCGACATGGCCAAGGCCGACAGCCGACTGTCCACCAGCGCCGATGTGCTGGCCTACCAGCCGGGTATCAGCGCGCAGTCGCCGGGTAATGAGGGCACCAAGATCTCGATCCGTGGCTCGGGCATCAACCGGGGTCCGGGCGCGCACGCCTCGGGTATTGCGGTGTCGATCGACGGCCTGCCACTGACCGGCCCGGGCGGCACGCCCTACGAGCTGCTGGAACCGCTGTGGCTGTCGCGCGTGGAAGTCCTGCGCGGCGCCAACGGCTTCGAGCGCGGGGCGCTGGCGCTGGGCGGTGCCATCGACTACGTCAGCCGCAGCGGTCGTGATTCGGCGGGCGTGCAGCTGCACTACGAAGCCGGCAGCCGTGGCTACCAGAAGCGCGGCATCAGCTGGGGCGGCGTCAGTGGTGATGTCGACTACTTCCTGGCCTACACCGATACCGAATTCGACGGTTACCAGCGTCATGCGCGCGGCGACGGCAAGGGTGCGATGGCGAATGTGGGATGGCAGATCACGCCCGACCTGCAGACGCGCTTCTTTGTGCGCTATCGCGAAACCAATCATGAAACGCCCGGCCGCCTGACCCGCGATCAGATCCGCAACGATCCGCGTGCCGCGAATGCGGCCAACCTGGCCATCGATGCGCGTCGCCCGCAGCCGGGCAGCACCTGGGTGGGCAACGTCACCACGCTGCAGATCGATGAGGACTCCTCGTTCCAGGCCGGGCTGGTCTATCACAAGTACCCGATGGACTTGAACGAGAGCCTGTACCGGCAGCAGCTGGACTACGCCAACCTCAACGCCACGCTGGACTACCGCCGCCGCCACCGGCTGTTCGGCCTGGACAGCGAGACCACGGTCGGCCTGCGCGTCACCCACGATCTGGACGCCGATGTGCGCGAGTCGCTGCGCTTTGCCAGCAACGGCTATGCCGCGGGTACGCGCACGCGTGACTTCCGGCACCACGGCACCGACAGCACGCTGCACGTCAGCAATACCCTCACCTTCAATGACCGCCTGCGCATGCAGACCGGGCTGGCGCTGATCAAAACCCGCCGCGATGTGCAGGTGACCTGGCCAAGCAGCGGTGGCCGCCTGCGCGACCACGACTGGGACTATGCGCCGCGACTGGGCTTCACCTGGCAGCACAGCGCCCAGACCCAGTGGTTCGGCAACCTCAGCCGCTCGGTGGAGGCGCCGCACCCCTGGTCGATGATCTGGGGCTCGAACCAGTACTTCGGTCCAGGCAATGGCCCGTCCAGCGACCGCCAGCGCGCGCCGGTGCCGATGCAGAACCAGACCGCCACCACGCTGGAACTGGGCGCGCGCGGTGACGCGGCGCTGGGCCGCTGGGAACTGACCGGCTACTACGCACACGTGAACCACGAACTGCTGAGCGTCGAACTGCAACCGGTGCCGAACCTGTTCATCGCCGAGAACAACGCCAGCCCCACCGTTCACCGCGGCATCGAGGCCGGATTGGACAGCACGCTGTGGCAGGCTGCACCGGGCCGCCTGTCGCTGCGCCAGGCGTATACCTTCAGCGATTTCCGCTATCGCCACGACGCGCGTTTCGGCAGCAACCGCCTGCCCGGCCTGCCGCGCCACGCCTACCAGGCCGAGCTGCGCTTCGATCATGCATCCGGCCTGTACGCCGCGCTCAATACCGAATACGCCTCGCGCATCGCCGTCGACTACGCCAACAGCTACTGGGCTGACAGCCATGTGATCTTCGGCAGCCGCATCGGCTACGACGCACCCGGTGGCCGCTGGCAGGCCTGGGCGGAGATGCGCAACCTCGGCAACCGCCACTACGCCGCCACGGTCACGCCGGGCTACGACGACGCCGGCAAGGATGTCGCGCGCTCGACCCCGGGCGATGGGCGTGGCGTCTATGCGGGCGTGCGCTGGCGCTTTGACTGATGACCGCAGGCGGCGCCGGGTGTGATCCGGCGCCGTCGTTCCAGGATCAGCCGATACGCCAGGCCGGCAGGCGCTTGCTGCGCTTCCAGATGGAAGGTGCGAAACCAATCAACGCCAGCGCCGCCAGCCACTTCGGTGAGGTATTGAGCAGTGTCGAGGTAAGCGAACCATCGACAGGGGCGGCCATTTCCTGCCACGGGTTGTAGCCCAGGTAGACGACGCTGCCAGCCCACCACAGCAATGCCACACCGACACCCACCAGCAACAGAGCCAGCGTGCGGCAGGTCCAGCGCTGCGAGGTGGTGCCCCACTCGCGGGACGCCGCTACCAGCAGGCCCACCACCAGCAGCGACACCAGTGCAACCAGCCCGATATCGACCTTGTGCCCGATACGCTCGTAGGTGCAGGCGCGGCATCGCGCCTCTTCCGCGGCAGTGGCGGCTTCGGCGCCATCGGCCTCCCCGGCTGCGGGCTGCGCCAGTGCCGCAAACGGCATCAATACTGCCAGCAGCGTCACCATGATCCAACGAAACAACGTCCTGTTCCTGCGTGCAGCGACATCCATGCGCTCTTCCTCGTCAGTGGTTGTACGTCCAGGGCCGCAGTATGCGGCCGTCCCATACGCCGCCCAGACCCCGTTCCGGGGGTTCGGCCATCCAGCGTTCTTGTTCCCGATGCAGCACGACAAGCTCCCGGTAGACGAAATCGTCGGAACACGAATCCCAGGCGACCGCAATCATAGCCCACTGCCCATCGACGCTGAAAACAGGCCGGGTCAGATAGGCGACGTGGTCGTATGTCCGAGTCGGCCCATGCACCGTTGCCCCGCACCCTTGCTCCCGCAGCGCTCGAAGCCCCGCGCCGTCCATCCGCTGCGCACCGGCCAATGCGGCCGCAGGCACTGGCGTGGACCGGCGATTGACGGGAACCAGGTCCGCCTGCAGCTGCAACCGCAGCGCATGGATGTCCGGCGGCCACCGGTCGTCCAGCGGCAGGACCAGGTCGTCCACCTCCTGGCAGATGGAGGCACTGCTGCCCGGCCAGCAATAGGGCAAGGTCTGCTCCATCACGTAGATGTCCTCCCCCACCGGGTCGGTCAACTGCGGCTGTTCCTGCGGGCGCCATTGATCAACGCGCGTGGACGGTGTCTGCGGTGCGCTGGGCACCTCGCTCAGCGACGATGGCAGAACTGGCGTTGGCTGCGGCACTGGCGGGGGTGGAGGGGGGAATGGGGGGCTCTGCCGGATCGCCAGCGCCATCGCCTCCGCCTGCATCTGCGCTGTTCCCAGGTTGATCGGTAGCCGACCGATCTCCTGCTGCCACCTCGGGCGCAGGCTGCAGATCCCGGCCATGAGCGCCAAGGCCGACAGCGCCGCCGCCAGCGATGCAATGCGTCGCCAGGCGATCCGTTGTTGGCAGTCACGGTGTGGCTTGAACGAGGTATCTATCATCACGACTCCGGCAACGCGGGCCACAGGCCCTGTCCAAAGCTCATATGGCGGACAGGCTCCACTCGAACACGCTCCCAGCCGCCCTTCCTGCGATGCAGAAGGTAGAGGACACGCATCGCCGTTCCTCCACTGCACAGATCCGAGGCGACCGATGCCATTGCCCAGTTCCCATCCAGGCTGAACACAGGACGCTGCAGATAGACAACGCCCAGATCCGGATTGCCCGGGCCACCCGTGCATCCCTCGATACCGCGCGCGCGCCGTTGCTGAAGCTCGTCCCACGTCATCCGTTGCGCCCGCACGTGTGCAAGCTCGAACGCGAGACCGGGTACCCGTGAAGCCCGGCGGTTCGCAACCTGCAGCATCGACTCCAGATGCTGCTGCAGTTGAAAGGACGCCGCACTGTCATCATCGCGCCACTCGACGACGCTGTGACGAACCTGGCAGACCGGGGCGGGATATCCTTCACCGCAGGAAGGCGCAGTCCATTCCATCACAGCGAATGGAATGTCGGGCTCCCAGCCGCGCGGCTCGAAGTGTGCTGGCGCGACGTCTTCCAACCGCACCGCTGCGGTCGCGAACCCACTGTTACCGGCCAGCATCGGGGAGGAGACTCCTCTCATTGGAATCGGTGGAACCGGCGGCTTTCCTGGCGGTGTCGGTCGCAGGTCGATGAGCTCTGCCATCACTTCGGCCTGCATCCGTGCCGTTCCCAGATTGATCGGAGGCGGGCCGACTTCCCGCCGCCACTGCGGGCGCACGCTGACCATCAGCGCTACGACTGCAACCATCAATAGAACGACCGTTGTGGCCAGGACGCGTTTCCTTGCAATGCGCTGTCGCATGAAGATCCTGGAAAAAGTGAAGCACAGAGGAAATCGCCCGGAATTGCAGTACTACCCGGCCAGCACTACCGCCATCGGGTAGCGCAGCGGCATTGCATCGACAGCGGCCGCCCACTGCAGACCCGAGGCATGGAAAACGGTGGCGCCGGTCAACGCGACGATCATGGCCACCGCGTGCGCGGCCAGCCGCACGCACGACTTCACTGCCGCGGCTCCTGGGCAACTTCAATGCACTGATTGAAAAATGGCGCGAGTTCTTCATGCCGCCGCCAGCGGGCGCGTGGCATTGCGGCCAGGGACCTCAGAAACCTGATACTGCATGCGGACATCCTTGCCGGGCACGCGTAGGCGGTGGTGGACGGATTCTAGCGCGATGGGGCCGTGGGTCCATCACCCACAGGCCGCACTGGCGCCGGCCTTGTACCCGCGCGCCGGCGGCTGGATTATGATTTTCCACCAGAAGAGCTATGCGCCACGGCATGCACGCCTCCCAGTTCACCCGCGCCACCGCGCTCGTGATGTTCGTTCCAATGATCGGCCTCGCCGGTTGGGGTTCGTGGTTTGGTAGCCGCTGCTTCAGCGATGGCTGCCTCGGCGTCCTGGTGGCATGGCTTGCCGCCGTGGCCACCTTTGCGGTGCAGGCGTTGCTGGTGCTCCCGACGCATGCCTGGGCCCTCAAGCGGCAGGGATGCCCCGCCTCCCGCAGCTACCTGCGTTGGCTTGGCGCGTCGGCCATCGCTGCCTTCCTGCCCATCGTGCTCGGCTGGGGCTACCTGATGATCTTCCGATGACCTGCTGCGCGTCTTCCGCACACGTATAGCCGGATCAAGGAGGCGCGGCCGCCTTCAGCAACTGCGCTGCTACCCGATCAAACGGAGCGATGTCCTGCAGTGCGCGGCACATCGCCACGGCGCCTTCCACGCTGGCGATCACCAGGCTGGCCAGTCCATCCGCCGCCGCAGGTTCGTGGCCGTCGGCAATGAAGGCTGCGGCCAGATGCCCCTGCCAGCGCACGAACACCTCTGCGGCGGCCACGCGCGGTTGGCTGGTAACCGCCTCGACCGGCTCTTCGACGGCAACGGCCAGCACCGGACAACCCGCGCGGAACCCGGACCGCAGCAGGCGCTCGCGCCACATCGCCAGGAACTGCTGCAGGCCCTGCACGGCCCCGCCCTTCAACAACTCAACGAGGAGCGCCTCCACCTTGTCACCAGCCATGTGGGTGGCGCGCGCCAGCAGCTCCTGCTTGCCGCCGGGAAAGTGGTGATAGGTGGAACCCAGCGGCGCCTCGGCCAGCTTGGTCACCTCACGGATGCTGGTGGCATTGAGACCCACGCGCGCCAGCATCTGTGCCGCAGCATCAATCACGCGTTGTGGCGCATCAGAGGGGCGCGGGCTCACGGCAGGCTCCTTGCCAGGACAGTCGTCATAAATTAGCGTATCGGCGATTCTATAACAGTCGTCATAACCATGAATCTCTGGTTCCGCCTGCTCCACCTGCTGCTGTGCAGCCTGTTCCGGCCGAAGCTGGAGGCGCCGTTCGGGGTCTCGCGGCTGCAGTTCCGGGTACTGCCCAACGACCTGGACAGCAACCTGCACATGACCAACGGCCGCTACTGGAACATCTTCGATCTGGGCCGGCTGGACCTGATACTGCGGATGGGCCTGGGCCGGGTGGCGCTGCGCGAGAAGTGGGCACCGATCGTCGGCGCTGGCACCATCCAGTTCCGCCGTGAACTGAAGCCGTTCCAGCGCTTCACCCTGGAAACACGCCTGGTCGGCTGGATCGGCTCGCGCGGCATCATGGAGCAGCGCGTGCTGATCGGGCCCGAGCAGAAGATCGCCACCCGTGCGCTGCTGGTCACCGGCATCTACGACCGTCGCGCGCGCCAGTTCCTGGGCATGCCGAAGATGATGGAAGCGATCGGTGTGGTTGCCCCGCCGTCGCCGCCGCTCAGTGCAGCCGCCGAGGCGCTGCTGGCGGCCGATGCGGCGTTGAAGCAGGACGACGCCTGAGGCACCTCAGCCTACCTTCGGCATGTTCTTGGTCAAGCAATGGATGCCGCCACCGCCACCGGCGATCGCATCGATGTCCACCTGTTCGATCACACGACCGGGATACATGTCTTCCAGTAGTTCACGGCAGTAGCCATCGGCTGCGTCGTCACCGAACTGCGGCGCGACCACCGCGCCGTTGATCGGCAGGTAGTTGATGTAGCCCATCGCCAGATCATCGTTGTCGCGGGTATGCACGTTGTCGCGCCCGTCCAGCGGCGGCGGCAGCGTGTGCACCTGCAGACGACGGCCATCGGCATCGGTGGCGCCGCGCAGAATCTCCAGGTGCTCGCGGGTCAGATCGTAGTCGTAGGACTCCGGATCGTCGTCCAGATTGGCGATCACCACGCCCGGACGCACGAA
This sequence comes from Stenotrophomonas sp. YJH_SMC_91, assembly GCF_059368495.1. Classification (NCBI taxonomy): domain Bacteria; kingdom Pseudomonadati; phylum Pseudomonadota; class Gammaproteobacteria; order Lysobacterales; family Lysobacteraceae; genus Stenotrophomonas; species Stenotrophomonas sp. YJH_SMC_91. The sequence goes on from NZ_JCAFRT010000002.1 coordinate 348,097, forward strand.
GCGCGCATAGAAATCCACGTGTGCGTCAGTGATGTCCTCGCCGGCGATGCCGGGCAGCCAGATCACCTTGCGCAGGCCGAGGTGGTGCATCAGCTCGGCCTCGATATCCGCGCGCGACCAGCCGGGATTGCGATTGCGGTTCACCCAGCAGCTTTCGGTGAGGATGGCCGTGCCATGGCCATCGACTTCGATGCCGCCACCCTCGCCCACCAGATCGCTTTCCAGCAGCGTGGCACCGGTCACCTGCGCCAGCCACGGCGCCACCGCACCATCGTTCCGTGCGCTCTGCTTGCCGCCCCAGCCGTTGAAGTTGAAATCAACCAGGCCCAGCCCGCCCTTGCCATCGGTGACGAAACAACCGCCGTAGTCGCGCACCCAGATGTCATCCAGCGGCACCTCGAGGAACTCGATGTTGTCGCGGCCGCAGCGATCCTGCGCCAGCTTCCGCTGCGCCGGGCGGCACAGCACGCTGACCGGCTGGTGGCGGGCGATGGTGCGGGCCAGCCGGGCCACAGCGGTGTTCACCGCATCGGCCTGCGCGCCCCAGACCCGAGGCTGCGCGGCGAAGGCCAGGAAAACGCGCTCCTGCGGGCCGTGCTCGTCCGGCATGCGCCAGACGCCCGCTGCTGGCCCCGCTGCGGATACGCGCGCGGGCAGCCCCGCCAGGCCGAGGGCGGCCAGGCCGCCAAGGCCAGCGGCGCCCGCCAGCTGGGTGAGGAAGTGACGACGGCTGCTCATGACGGGCTCCAGGGCCGGTGTGGGATGGACCTATGCTGCGCTTGCGTATCGATAAGCACAAACGATAGATTCAGCCACCAATTGAACAGTTTTACTTATCTGAAATGCTGAAGCATTGGCCACCGCTGAACGCGCTGCGTGGTTTCGAGGCCGCCGCCCGCCTGGGTAGTTTCCACAGGGCGGCCGAGGAACTGCATCTGACCCAGTCGGCCATCAGCCAGCAGATCCGGGGCCTGGAAGCCTCGCTGCAGCAGCCGTTGTTCTTCCGGCAGGGCCGCAGCGTCACCCTCACCGACGCCGGCATCGACCTGCTGGAAACCACCCAGTCCCTGCTGCGGCAGCTGGCCAGCGGCATCCGCCGGCTCGATCAGTACCGCAAGCCGAATCAACTGATCGTCAACACCAGTCCAGCCTTTGCCCGGCATTGGCTGGTGCCGCGCCTGGCCAGCTTCCACCGCCTGCATCCCGACGCCGACCTGTGGCTGCTGACCAGCGAGGAGGCACCGGATATGACCACGCAGACGCTGGACGTGGCGGTACGCGATGACCTCGACTCACAGGCGCAGTGCCAGCATCGCGTGCTGCTGCAGGATCGCCTCTTTCCGGCCTGCCATCCGGCCCTGCTCGCCACGCCGGTGCACGAACGCCTCACCCTGCATGGCGAGCGCGAAATGGACTGGAGCCAGTGGCAGGTACAGGGCGGCGCCGATGTCGGCCAGCGCCGCGAAGGCATGAACTTCTCCGAACCCGGGCAGCTGCTGGATGCTGCCTGCCAAGGGCTGGGTATCGCCCTGGTCAGCGAGCTGCTGGCGGCCCGCGCCTGCGATCAGGGGCTGCTGCAGCCGCTGGATGAGGCACGCGTGCGCGGCCCGCGCTGGAGCTGGCTGGTGCATGAGGACAGCGCGGCCGATCCGCTGGTGATCAGTTTCTGTGAGTGGTTGCTGGCGAGTCTGCCCGCAGAAGCTACTTCTGCTGCAGCGCGCGCTTGACCGCCGCCTCGGCCAACGGCGCCATCACCGCATAGCCCTTCGCCGTGGGATGCACGCCATCCTCGGCCAGCTGCGGATCGAGTCCTCCGGCGGCATTGGCCATCGGCGTGTAGTAGTCCAGATAGACCAGCTGCTGCGCATCGGCATAGCGCTTCAATGCCGTGTTCAATGCACGCACCTTCGGCGCTGGCGCTGTTCCCGGCAGCCACGGGTAATCGCTGACCGGCAGCACCGATGCCAGCACCACGGCGATGCCATGTGCACGCGCCAGGTCCACCATCGCGTGCAGGTTGTCCTCGATCATCGCCTGCGTGGACGAGCCGGTGTTGCCGGCAATGTCGTTGGTGCCGGCCAGGATCACCACAACCTGTGGCTTCAGTGCCAGCACGTCCTGCGGGAAGCGCACCAGCATCTGCGCCGTGGTCTGGCCACTGATGCCACGGTTGAGCCAGCCCTTGCCGGGAAAGAATCCAGCGCTGCCTTCCGCACCCCAGCCTTCGGTGATCGAGTCGCCGAAGAACACCACGCGCGGCTGGCCCGGCACGGCCGCAGGCAGTTGCGCGTTGGCATCACGATAGCGCTGCAGCTCCGGAAAATCGGCCAGGCGCTGCTGCATGAAACGAACCTCGTCGGGGCGCAACTGGTCGATGGGCGTCTGCAGCAGCGGATTGACTGCGACGGCTTCGGCGGCACCCGGCGGAGAAGCCAACGCGAGGCCCAACGTCACGACGGTTGCAGCGGCAAGCTCAACAGGTCCACGCATGCGGGTACTCCTGAAATCAACTTCCGCAGTCTAACGCCCTGCCCCGTGCTCAGCGTGCAGCCGTACGCGCCGCCACACCCGTGACTTTCGCCGGCATCCACATGCCCGGCGTCCAGCCGCTGGCGGCCAGGATCGTCTTCGGGTTGTCCTGCTGGATCAGCGCACGGACCGCATCACGCTTGTCCTTGGCCTGCAGGTAATAGGCCTTGGCGATGCGGTAACCCACCCAGTACCCCAGGTCGTAGGGTTCCTGCGAGCCCGGCTTGTAGTTGTACAGCCACGGCGACAGATCGGTGCTGTCCAGATCCAGCGCGAACGCGCTTTCGATATGCACTTCCCGGCCACGGGTCCAGGCCGCGTGACGCCCATTGCCGACGTTGCCGGAAATCAGCTCGGTGATGAATTCGGCGATGCCTTCGCCCAACGACACACGCAGCACCGTGGCACGCGGGTCACCCGGCTCGAAGTCGATCAGGCCGGTCTGCTGGATGTGCACGTATTCGTGTGCGATCACATGCACGAAGCGATCCTGCACATTGGCACTCATGAAGTCGGCCGCGCACAGCGCTTCCAGACCAATGATCACACCGCTTTTTGAGGTCAGCCCGACCGGCCGGCCGCGGCCCACCGCGATGGTCACCGGCGGGAACCGGGTCTGCGGGTAGATCGCCTGCAGGTTGGAAAACACCTGCGTCAGGCGTTGCTTCACCGCGGGCAGTTCGGCCAGGCAGTTTCGTCCCTGTGCATACAGCTCGGGCTGGCTGGCGATGGACTCGGCAATGCCTTCGGGAGTGACCCGGCGCGCCTTGGCCAGTTCGGCCAGGCCGGCCGACCCCTCGGCCAGGTATCCACGCAGCTGCGCAACGCTGGGCTTGCCGCCAGCGCTGTCATAAAGTGCATAGAAACGGCTGACATCCTCGGTGAGGATCTGCGGCCCTGCCGGTACCGCTGCGGTGGCCACGCCTACCGCCCCGGCACAGGCCAGGGCCAACAGGCCGCGCAGGATCATGAACATCGCTCCGTCCTTGGTGGAGTGCATGCGAAGCGCGCAATCTATCACTCCGCCCGGCCCACTGCAGCAGGCGGATGCGGGCGCACCGGCGCTGTGCCAGACTCGCTTCGGCACCTGCCATGGAAGATGGAGCACCGCACGATGATGATCGTTCCCGCGTACTGGGCCGAAGCCCGCCTGCAGGCCCGTTTCCGTGGCCGGCCGGTGGTCGTGCGCCGCTTCGGCTGGTCCGACGAAGGCCCTGCCGAGGCGCAGGTGCACGCCGATCGCCGCGCCAACGAAGCCCTCAATGCCATCCTCGCCGGGCAGGCGCTTCCGCGACGCGAAGTGCGCAGCAACTACGGCGTGGAGGGCGTGCCGATCCGCGAGCAGATCGTGCAGCGCGACGGCGATGTCATCATTACACGCAACAGCTACGGTGCGCTGTGCCTGAACACCCCGGACGTGCTGTTCGCCGACATAGATCATGCGCAGCCACCTGCCGGTTGCGTGATGCCTGCAATCATCGCCGCAGTGCTGCTGTTCGCTGGCGCCGTCATCGGCACTCTGCTCTGGCACTGGCTGGTGGGACTGGTGCTGGGGGTGGCAGCGGTGCTGCTGGTCAACACGGCGATGCTGATGCAGCGCAAGCGGCGCCTGGCCGCGGCCGGTGGCGCCGAAGGCGTAGCCCTGCAGCGGGTCGCGGCCTTCAGCGAACAGCATCCGGACTGGCATCTGCGTACGTACCGCACGCCGGCTGGATTGCGCGTGCTGGCCATGCACGCCACGTTCCTGCCCGAAGACGAGCAGCTTCAGGCGTTCTTCAGAACGCTGGGCGCCGACACCCTGTACGCGCGCATGTGCCGGCTGCAGCACTGCTTCCGTGCGCGCCTGACACCAAAGCCGTGGCGCGTTGGCCTGAGGTACCGCATCCGTCCGCCGGTGGCCGCGTGGTCAGCCGAGCAGGCCAACAACCCGGATCGCCTGGCCTGGATTGCCGAGTACGAAAAGAAGAGTGCCGGCTTCGCCGCGTGCGCCTACCTGCGCAGTTTCGGTGATACCACGCGCATCCATGCCAAGGCCGAGCACGTGCGCGAACTGCATGACCGGTTGGCGCGTGCGCAGGACCGCCTGCCGCTGGCGTGAGCTCGGGTGCTCAATCAGCGCTCTGCACGAACGGCTGCCCTGCCAGGGTAGTGCCCAGCCGCACCGCAATCTGCTGTTCACCCTTCTCGAAGGTCGTCGCGCACTGCTTCCCGCCCTTCTGGCACCCCACTTCCGGAAAGCCCTCCAGCGATTCCGGCGCGCCCTGCGCCGGCTTCACCTGCCATCCCGCAGCATCCAGCAGGCGCTTGGCCTTGGCGTAGGGCATGCCGGCGATGATCCCCAGCTGCGCCAGCTCGGTGGGCAGCGACTGGGCATGGGCGTTTGAAACCAGGACCAACGACAACGTTGCAGCAAGAACGATGGCTTTCATTGCACCGACCCGGGACGAACTCACAGGGTCAGCCTAGCCCATCTGCGTGGCATGCGAATGTGCCGGTAACACGTCGTTACCGAGTCTCCACAGTTGATTGCAGAGCACGTGCGGCTGGTTACAGCCGAGCGTGGGCTTGGCGCTACAGCAGGATCTAGGAAGGCCACCCGGAGGTGGCCTTCCTGTTCCTTCACTTGGCATTCTTCACGTAGGTGTCGAACCAGTTCAGCATTTCCGATACCAGCTGCTCGTTCGACTCCAGCGCGGTGTACCAGTGCGGCTCGTTCGGCAGCATCACCAGGCGGGTGGTACCACCGTTGCCGCGGATCGCCTGGTACAGCTTGCGCGACTGGAACGGCTCGGTGCCCGGGTTGGCGTCGTCCTCGCCGTGGACCAGCAGCAGCGGCAGCTTGATCTTGTCGGCATAGAAGAACGGCGAGGCCTTCAGGTACACGTCCTGCGCCTGCCAGACCGAGCGGCGTTCGTTCTGGAAGCCGAACGGGGTGAAGGTCTTGTTGTACGAACCACTGGTCGCCACGCCGGCCTTGAACAGCTTGGTGTGCGCGATCAGGTTGGCGGTCATCAGGCCACCGTGGCTGTGACCGGTCACGCCGATGCGGTTGCGGTCGACCACGCCCATGTCCACGGCCTTGTCCACCGCCGCCTTGGCATCGGCTTCCAACTGCTCCAGATAAGTGTCGTACGCGTTCTTCGGGTCCCCGACGATAGGGAACGAGGCGTTGTCGATGATCGCGTAGCCGGCCAGCAGCATCAGGCGGTACGGCTGCAGACGGGTGAAGGTCTGCTGCGAACCGGACACCTGGCCGGCCTGCGCGGCATTGGCGAAGTCGGCCGGGTACGCATACAGGATCGCCGGCACGCGCTGGCCTTCCTTGTAGCCCGGCGGCGTGTACAGGGTGAACGACAGGTCCACGCCATCGGCACGCTTGTAGGTCACCAGCTGCTTCTTGATCTGGCGCACCTCCGGGGTCGGGTCGACCAGCTTGGTCAGCGCGGTCGCGGTGGACGCGAACTGCGCCTCGCCGGCCTTCGCATCAGCCACTGCCTCACCCTGCTGGCGGATGAAGGCATTCGGCGGATCGATCACCGACTGGTGCCAGGTCAGGTAGCGCCCCGGCGTGCTGCTGAAACCGAGGAACTGTTCGTAGGCGTCGGCACTGCTGCGGAACAGGCGCTCGCTCTTCCGGGTGCCCAGGTCCAGGCGGTCCAGGAACGGACGGTCGCCCTGCGGCGACGCGCCACGGCCGCTGAGGAACACATGGTTGCCCTCACGGCGCACCACCTGCGCGCCATTCGGCAGGCGGGTAAAGACCAGGTTGCCGGGGTTGCCATACAGCTCGTCGCTGGACATGTCCCACAGCAGGCGGCCTTCCTTCTTCGGCTGGTCCACATCGACGATGCGGGTCTGCATCCAGTGGCGGTTCTCGTCGTTCTCGTACTGGAACGCCACGGCCGGATCGGCGGTCCACGCGAAGCCCTCAAATCGCTGCGCGGTACGGGTGATTTCGGTCGGCTTGCCGTTGAACGGGGCCTTCAGCATCAGCACGCGGTCGCGGTGCGGCACGTTGACCTTCCAGTCGCCCTTGTCCAGTGCCTCGGCATAGACCAGGGTGGCTGGATCGGTGGCACGCCAGTCGAAGCCACGCGGGCCTTCCGGCACGCCATGCACCGGTACGCGATCGGCCAGCGGCAGGCTGGCAATCGGCGTGGATTTGCCGCTGGCGATGTCCAGCACGGCCACGTCGTTGGCGAAGCGCTGGTAGGTCACCGCATGCGAGTACGGCGCCTTGATCGATTCGGTCAGCACGTGCACGCCATCGGGTGCGGCGCTGACTTCGTTGAACAGCGCCGGCTGCCCGACCGGACGCACGCTGTTGGCGGCGGTATCGACCACGGCCAGCTGCGAGGCACCGTAATAAGCGAACAGCTTCTCGTCGTGCACGCTGGTCAGCGTGTCGCGGGCCTCGTAGGTGCTGCTCTCGCCACTGCTGCCCAGCGACTCCTGTGCATCCGGGCCGGTCGGTACGCCGCCGTTGGAAGGTGCCGGGCCCTGGTTGGCCGGTACCAGTTTCACCAGCAGGTTCTGGCTGCCGCCCAGCCACTGCACGGTGTAGCCGAAGATCGGGTTCAGCTGCACATTCGGCACCTGCTTCACCTGCCCGGTGGCCGCATCGCCTACCCACAGCTGCACGCTGGTATCGACCGCATTCTGGAAGGCGAAGTGGCTGCCATCGGCCGACCACAGCGCACCGGTGGCACAGCCCTGCGGCAGGTTGACCTTGGTCTCCTTGCCGCTGCCGATGTCGACCAGGGTGAAGTCGGCCACGCAGGCCGGAATGCCGTAGCCACCGGGCGTGTCATGGCGGCTGCGGTTCTTCGGCTCCAGGCGCACGCCGGCCAGCTTCAGGTACGGCTGGGCGACGCGGCTGATCGACGGGTAGGTCTGCGCGGTGGTCAGCAGCAGGCGCTGGCCGCCCGGGGCCACGTTCGGCGCCGGCGGCGGCGGCGCCTTCAGCACCTTGAGCAGGTGTTCCGGCGGCTTCGCGTAATCAGCGAAAGCCGGTCCAGCGGCCAGCAGGCCGACGGTGGCAACGGCAACAGCCGCCGCCAGAGAGGTTCGACGGATGAGCATCCTTATCCCCTGGGGTGTGAATGGGCGCCCGGAATCGGGCATGGACCCGAATCTAGCACCGCAGGGGTTGTCGTGAATGGGCCGGAAGGACTAGTGGCCGGATGGGGCAAAGTGCGGCTCCGGGAGGTGCCGGGGAACTGCCGGCACCTGCCAGGCATGGCCTGGCACTACTGCTGCGCGTGCAGGTCCCAGGTGGCCAGGTAGTCGGGGTCGACCACGATCATGCCGCTGGTGCGCATGCGGTACTCGCCGGGTTCGGCTGGTTGGTACTGGTCCAGCATCGGTGGCAGGTAGCGCTCGTGGCCATCATTCTCGTCGGCCAGCACCACGCCCTCGTCGGCGCTGATGCGCAGCACCGTGCCGGCGTACTGCTCCAGCCCCTTTACCTGACCGTCGCCGCCATAGCGGGTAACCCCGACCAGTACGACCTTGCCGATCATTTCTTCCGCCTTGGCATCGTCCAAGGTCGGCAGAATGGGAGTGAATTCGTCGCTCATCGGTGCACCTCCGTAGCCTGCAGGACATCGTGGATGAGGTTTCCGCTTCGCAGTGCGCGTCGCTGGCAGCCGAGCAGGTACCCAGCCTGGAGCCTCTGCATCGAGAGTGCCAGTACGCCCATGAACCCAAGGGTTCCTGTAGCAGGATGCTGCCATCGCAGGCGGAAGGGACAGGTGAAGGCCGAAATCGGTCCTCGCCGGTCAGAGGGTTGCGCCTGCACCCACGCTAGAATGCACGCATGCGCACCGTACATGCCCTCCGCTACATCACGCCCTTGCGGGAAGGTGGCTCCCTGCCGGCCGTGGTCGAGACCGACGACGACGGCATGGCCGTGCTGAAGTTCCGTGGCGCCGGCCAGGGCCCGAAAGCGTTGATCGCCGAGCTGATCGCCGGCGAGATGGCACGCACGCTGGGCCTGCCGATTCCGGAAATCCTGTTCGTCGAGCTGGACCGCGAGTTCGCCCGCACCGAGCCCGACCCGGAAATCCAGGAGCTGATCCGCGCCAGCGAAGGCCTGAACCTGGGCCTGGACTACCTGCCCGGTGCGATCAATTACGATCCGGCGGCAATGCCGGTGGATGCCGACCTGGCCTCGCGCATCGTCTGGTTCGATGCGTTCACCAGCAATGTCGATCGCACCACGCGCAACCCGAACCTGATGGTGTGGCATCGAAAGCTGTACCTGATCGATCACGGTGCGGCCATGTACTTCCATCACGACTGGGCCAACGCCGGCGATGCCTGCGAAAAGCCGTTCGTGTTGATCCGCGACCATGTGCTGCTGTCGTTCGCCAGTCGCATCGCCGAGGTGGATGCCGAGCTGGCCGCGCGCCTGACCGATGCCGAGATCGAACGCATCGTCGGCCTGGTGCCGGACAGCTGGCTGGTCAACGAGCCGGCGTTCGACAGCCCCCAAGCCTACCGCCAGGGTTACATCGATTATCTCAAGCACCGCCTGAAAGTGCGTGCGGTGTTCGTGCAGGAGGCCATCCGTGCCCACGCTGCACACGTATGACTATGCGGTCATCCGCGTGGTACCGCGGGTGGAACGCGAGGAGTTCATCAACGTCGGGGTGATCGTCTCCTGCCCTGGCGCGCGCCATCTGGAAGCGGCCATCGAGATCGATCCTGCGCGCCTGCGTGCCTTCGCGCCGGCGCTGGACCAGGAGGCGCTGCAACCGTGGCTGGATGCGATCGTGGCCATCTGCCGTGGCGACGCCAACGCCGGGCCGATCGCGCAACTGCCCGCGCGTGCCCGCTTCCACTTCCTTACCGCCAAGCGCAGTTCGGTCGTGCAGATGTCGAGCACGCATGTGGGCCGCACGACCGACCCGGCGGGTGTGGTGGAACACTTGATGACGAAGATGGTGCGGGTGCCGGCACCTAACGCGTAGCGGCGACTGGTAGAGTCGACTGTTAGTCGACTAACGCACGCAGTGCGGGCTCTTCGGCGGCATTGATTAAGGCAGTCGACTAACAGTCGACTCTACCGGGTCGACTCTACCCGGTCGACTCTGCCCGGCTGACTCTGCCCGGCTGACTCTGCCCGGCTGACTCTGCCCGGTCGGTTCCATCACCATGCGCGTTCGCCTGCCGACTCAAGCTCGCTCAACGGCCAGCGGCACCATCCGTACGGATGGTCACCGATCTGCGCGGCAAGACCGGCTCGAACGGGATTTGCCAGAATGTAGCAAGCGTGCCTGTGCAGCGACGCGTCACTGCGGATCGCATGATCGTGATAACCCGCCTGCCAGATTGCACCCTGGCTCCTTCGCCGCCGGTTGATTAGAAAGCTGCTGCGCGCCTTGAAGCGCTGCACGCAGTAGCCCAGCGAATGGCCACGAAGTTGAGCCAGCCAGTGGATGTGATCCGGCATGATCACCCAGGCAAACGATGCAGTCAGGCCTTCCCGATCCATCGATCCGAGGAGCTGCATGGCAAGGTCGGCATTGGCAGGGCTATCGAAAACGCGATGGCGGTTCCGGCACACCATGGTGATGGCGTAGACGTTGCCGACTATGGATCGGCGGCCGGCAAGCAGTTGAGGGCTGGGCATGAGTTCGAGAATGCCCGCCAGGATGGATGCTCGACATCGGTTCACTGCCAACGTCAGGATCAGGGACCATCTCGATGCAGCGTCCGGGGATGTGGAGTCGCCTGGGTAGAGTCGACTGTTAGTCGACTATCGCGCGAAGCGCGGGCTTTCCAGCATGGGGGAGAAGAGCAGTCGACTAACAGTCGACTCTACCCAGCCGACTCTACCCAGTCGGCTCTACCTCTACCCAGTCGGCTCTACCCAGCCGGTTCTACCCCGTCGGCCCTACCTGGGCAACGCAAACGCCATCACGTAATCGCCGTTCGGGGTTTCCATGAAATGGTGGCCGCCGGCCATGATCACCACGTACTGGCGCCCGCCCTGCTCGTACACCATCGGGTTGGCCTGGCCGCCGGCAGGCAGCTTGGCATGCCAAAGCTCCTTGCCGGTCTTCAGATCGATGGCACGCAGCAGATCATCGGTGGCGGCGGCGATGAAGATCAGGCCGCTGGCGGTCACTACCGAACCGCCGTTGTTCGGCGTCCCGATCTCGATCGGCAGGCCGGAACGGATGCCGAACGGTCCGTTGCCGCGCGCACTGCCAAACGGTCGGTCCCACAGCAGCTTGCCGGTGCGCAGGTCGATGGCACGGATACCGCCATAGGGCGGCTGCTTGCACAGCAGGCCGGTGAACGGCAGCCGCCAGCCGGCGTTGACCTGGATGGCGTAGGGCGTACCCACCTGCGGGTCGCCCGCGCCTTCGGCACCGCCCTTGTCGAACCGGACCTTCTCGCGCGGCAGCCAGCCCAGCCGGTCGGCCTCCGCGCGTGGCACCAGCCGGTTGTAGTTGGGCATGTCGTTGTAGTTGGCCACGATCACGCCGCGGCGCGTATCGATGGACACGCTGCCCCAGTCCGAGCCGCCGTTGTAGCCGGGGTACTCGATGGAATGTCGCTCGCTGCTCGGCGGCGTGTAGAACCCTTCGTAGTACGCCTTGCGGAACTGGATGCGGCAGACCAGCTGGTCAATCGGGGTGATGCCCCACATGTCACGCTCGGTCAGGTCATGTTCGCGGCGCAGCGTGTGGTACAGCGAAAACAGCTGGGTGGGAGAACGCTGCTCGGGTTCGACGCCGCCGACCGGCACCTTGCGCTCTTCGGCGGCAGTCAGGAGCTGGCCGTTGCGGCGATCGAGGATGTACATGTCACCCTGCTTGGTCGGCAGCAGGATCGCCGGCACCTTGCCCGCCGCCGTCGGGTAGTCGATCAGGCTGGCCTGCGAACCCAGGTCGTAGTCCCACACATCCTTGCGCACCGCCTGGAAATGCCAGACCGGCTTGCCGGTGGCCACGTCGATCGCCACCAGCGAGGTGGAATAGCGGTTCTGGTTTTCCGTGCGCGAGCCGCTCCAGTAGTCGCCCGCGGCATTGCCCAGCGGCAGGTAGACCAGGCCCAGCGCTTCATCACCGGTGGCGGTGGTCCACATGTTGGGCGTGCCGCGCGTGTAGGTCTGCTCGCGCGGCGGCAGGCCGCTGCGCTCGGGCTGGTCCATGTCCCACGCCCAGCGCAGCTTGCCGGTGATGGCGTCGTACGCCTGGATCACGCCCGACGGCGCATCGCGGCGCTGCCCGTCCAGCACCTGGTGGCCGGTCACGATCACGCCGCGCACGATGGCCGGCGGCGAGTTGATCGACACGTAACCCGGTGGCACCTCGCCCATGCCCAGGGTGATGTCGACCTGCCCGTTGTTGCCGAAATTCGCGCAGGGGCGGCCGCTGTCCGCGTCCACCGCGATGATGCGACCGTCCAGCGTGCCTTCAATGATGCGCGCCCAGCACGCCGGTCGACTGCCCGGTGCAGCGCTGCGGGTGACGCTGGGAGGAGGTTCCGGCAACGCCAGATCAGCGGCAACATCGGCCAATGCTGCATCGGCAAGGGTCGGCGTGCTGGGCTGCTCGTAATAGCTCACACCACGACAAGCAGCGGTATAGGGAATCGAGGCATCCTTCACCTTTGGATCGAACCGCCACAGTTCCTTGCCGCTGGCAGCATCAAGCGCGATCAGGCGGTTGCGTGCGGTGCACAGGTACAGGCGGTCGCCGATCTTCAGCGGCGTGGTTTCGGCACCCCAGCGCTTCTTCGGCATATCCCCGGTACGGAACTGCCAGGCCGGTTGCAACGTGGCCACATTGGCCGGGGTGATCTGCTGCAGCGGCGAATAGCGGGTGCCGGCATTGCTGCGGCCCCACGCCGGCCAGTCGCCCTCGGCGGGCTGGTCAGCCGGCTGCAGGCCCGTGGTATCGCGCGTAGGTTCCAGTCCGGCGCTGACTGCGCCTTCCGGGAACGGCAGGTGCCCGTCCACTTCCCCATGCGGGGCAAAGGCCAGGCCGAAGGCGGCCACGAACACCAGCATCAGCACGCCCGCCACGCTGCGCGACAGGCGTTTTGAAACCGGCTCGCGAAGCGTTGGCGCCAGCAGCGCCAGCACGATGCCGAGCGCAGTCACCAGCCCGAGCCGCGGCACCCAGCGCCAGTAGTCGCTGCCCGATTCCCACCAGGTCCACAGCAGCGTGCCGATGAACACCAGCGCATACAGCAGCGCGCCGCTGCGGCGGTTGCCGAACAACAGGGTTCCGCTGGCCAGCAGGCCGAGCCCGGCGATGGCGTAGTACGCCGAGCCACCCAGGCGGAGCAGCCACCCACCGAGCCCGCCGATGACCAGGCCGAGCACGACCAGCAGCAGTGACAGCACGGTGACGAGGGGATGCCGGGAGGCGCGGACGGGAGCAGGAGCGGACTGCGGCGTGGCGGACATCGTCGATCTCCGGGGGCAGCATGCGCCGTTATCCCACCGCCTGCGTGAAGCGCGCGCGTATGCCTGGCACCCGGATACGACGACGCCGGCACAGGGCCGGCGTCGTCGGGTACCTCAGGCTCGCGGCAGGATCACTCCTGCGCGGCGTCCTCGCTGCTGGCAGCAGCCGGGGCGCCGTCGGTCGTGGCCGGGGCGGCGGCAGCCACCTCGTCCTCGTCCTCGTCGATCGAGGCATCCATGCGCTCCACCGCCTGCAGCTTCTCGTCCTTGGAGAGGCGGATCAGGGTCACGCCCTGGGTGTTGCGGCCGACGCGGCTGATTTCCGAGCCACGGGTACGCACCAGGGTGCCACCATCGGAGATCAGCAGGACTTCGTCGCTGGAGCCCATCAGCACCGCGGCGACCAGCTTGCCATTGCGCTCGGTGGTCTGGATGCCGATCACGCCCTGGGTGCCACGGCCCTTGCGCGGATAATCCGGCAGCGGGGTGCGCTTGCCATAGCCGTTCTCGGTTGCGGTGAGGATGTACTGAACGCTGGCGTCGTCGGCGCCTTCGATCACCGCATCGCCATTGCCGGCGGCTTCCTCGACACCGCTGTCGTCCTCGTTCTCGTCCTCGATGCCACCGGCACTTTCGGCCACGATCAGGCTGACCACTTCCTCGCCGGCCGGCATCTTGATGCCCCGCACGCCGGTGGCGGTACGGCCCATCGAGCGGACCTTGTCCTCGCCGAAGCGCACGGTCTTGCCGTTGGAGGCGAACAGCAGGATGTCGCGCTGGCCGTCGGTCAGGCCGACGCCGACCAGCGCGTCGCCCTCATCGAGATTGATCGCGATCTTGCCGCGCGCCAGACGGAAGGCGAACTCACCCAGCGGGGTCTTCTTGACCGTACCGTTCTTGGTGGCGAAGAACACGAACTGGCCATCGGCGTAATCGCGCACCGGCAGTACGGCCTGCACGCGTTCACCCGGTTCCAGCGGGATCCAGTTGATGATCGGACGGCCGCGGGCGTTGGAGCCCGCTTCCGGCAGCTGGTAGACCGGCAGCCAGAACACCTTGCCCGAACTGGTGAAGGTCAGCAGCGTGTCATGCGTGTTGACCAGCCACAGCTGTTCGATGAAATCCTCTTCCTTGGTCGCCGCCGCACTACGGCCACGACCACCACGGCGCTGCGCGCGGTACACGCTCACCGGCTGGCGCTTCACGTAACCGGCATGCGACACGGTGACCACCACGTCTTCCGGCGCGATCAGGTCGAGGATGTCCAGGTCTTCTTCGCTGTGACGGATCTCGGTACGACGCTCGTCGCCGAATTCGGCCTTCACACTGACCAGCTCTTCGCGGATCACCTGCAGCAGGCGGTCGGGATCTTCCAGGATGTGGATCAGCCCGGCGATCACTTCCAGCAGCTGCTTGTACTCATCGGTCAGGCGGTCCTGCTCCAGCCCGGTCAGGCGGTGCAGGCGCATTTCCAGGATCTGGGTGGCCTGGATCTCGGTCAGCTGGTAGCCGCCCTCGATCAGGCCCACGCCCTTGGGCAGGTCTTCCGGGCGCGAGGCTTCGGCGCCGGCGGCACCCAGCATCGCACCGACCAGGCCCGGCTCCCACACGCGGGCCAGCATGCGCTCGCGTGCTTCGTTCGGGTTCGGCGAGGTCTTGATCAGTTCGATCATCTCGTCGATGTTGGCCAGCGCGACGGTCAGGCCTTCCAGCACGTGGGCACGGGCGCGCGCCTTGCGCAGCTCGAACACGGTACGGCGGGTGACCACTTCGCGACGGTGGCGGACGAACGCCTCCAGCATCTGCTTGAGGTTCATCAACTGCGGGCGGCCATCGACCAGCGCCACCATGTTGATGCCGAACACCGATTCCATCTGCGTCTGCTGGTACAGGTTGTTCAGCACAACCTCGGCAGATTCACCGCGCTTGATCTCGATGTAGATGCGCATGCCGTCCTTGTCGGACTCATCGCGCAGCTCGCTGATGCCTTCGATCTTCTTTTCCTTGACCAGCTCGGCGATCTTCTCGATCAGACGCGCCTTGTTCACCTGGTAAGGAATTTCAGTGACGATGATCGATTCGCGGCCGTTGTCGGCCACTTCGATATCGGCCTTGGCACGGATGCGCACGCGGCCACGGCCGGTGCGGTAGCCGGCGACGATGCCGGCGGTGCCGTTGATGATGCCGGCGGTCGGGAAATCCGGGCCCGGGATGTACTCCATCAGGCCGTCGACGTCGATTTCCGGGTTGTCGATCAGCGCGATGCAGGCGTTGATCGATTCGCTCAGGTTGTGCGGCGGGATGTTGGTCGCCATGCCCACCGCGATACCGGCCGAACCGTTGACCAGCAGGTTCGGGAACCGGGTCGGCATGACCGTCGGCTCCAGTTCCTTTTCGTCGTAGTTGGGCTGGAAATCGACGGTTTCCTTGTCGATGTCCGCCATCAGCTCATGCGCCAGGCGCGACATGCGCGCTTCGGTGTATCGCATTGCCGCGGCGGAGTCGCCATCGATGGAGCCGAAGTTACCCTGGCCATCGACCAGCATGTAACGCAGCGAGAACGGCTGTGCCAGGCGCACCAGCGTGTCGTACACCGACTGATCGCCATGCGGGTGGTACTTACCGATGACGTCACCGACGATACGCGCCGACTTGAAGTAGGGCTTGTTGCTGTGCGCGTTGAGTTCATTCATCGCGAACAGCACGCGGCGATGCACCGGCTTGAGGCCGTCGCGCGCATCCGGGAGCGCGCGGCCCACGATCACGCTCATGGCGTAATCGAGGTAGCTCTTGCGCATCTCGTCTTCCAGGTTGACCTGGATGATTTCCTTGGCGGTTTCTGCCATTCGGGTTCCGTTGTCTGGTAGCGGTCCAGTCCGGCGCAGCACCCTGCGGGAGGGGGTCGTGCCGGAACCTCGATTCAACCTGCGGATATTACCACAACAGGCCGTTTTCCGCCTCCCTTTACGGGTATTTTACCTGCACAAATCAGGAACTTAGGGGGTTGCCGGCCCGCGGCCGGCCCCACCGGGGGCGGAGGTCACGCGGCCCCTCCCCCGCGCGTCAGCCGCCGAAGGCGGCGCGCATGTTCTCCGGGGTCGGGTTCAGGATCACGCCGCGCTCGGTCACGATGGCGTCGATCAGCTCGCCCGGGGTGACGTCGAACACCGGGTTCCAGGCAGCGATGCCCTCTGCCACCGTGCGGGTGCCACCCACGCCGTACAGCTCGCCCGGATCGCGCTGCTCGATCTCGATCTGGCTGCCGTCCACGGTCTCCATGTCCACCGTCGAGGACGGCGCCACGACCATGAACTTCACGCCGTGATGGCGGGCGGCGATGGCCAGCTGGTAGGTCCCGATCTTGTTGGCGGTATCGCCGTTGGCGCAGATGCGGTCGGCACCGACGATCACCCACTGCACAGCGCCGGTCTTCATCAGGTGCGAGGCGGCCGAATCGGCGATCAGCGTGGCGTCAATGCCATCCTGCTGCAGCTCCCACACGGTCAGGCGCGCGCCCTGCAGCCACGGACGGGTCTCGCCAGCGAACACGCGGGCAATGCGGTGCTGGGCCATGCCGGCGCGGATCACGCCCAGCGCGGTGCCGAAGCCGGCGGTGGCCAGCGAGCCGGTGTTGCAGTGGGTCAGCACGCCGCTGCCGGCTTCGATCAGGCCTGCGCCCAGCGCGCCCATGTGGCGATTGGCGGCCAGGTCTTCCTCGGCGATGGCCTGCGCTTCGGCCTCCAGCTTCGCCTTCCAGTCAGCACCGGCGGCATTCAAGCAACGGCGCATGCGCGCCAGCGCCCAGGCCAGGTTGACGGCGGTCGGACGCGAGGCGTTCAGACGCTGCAGCGCCGGTTCCAGCTGCTGCAGCGCGTGCGCACCGTCTGCGGCCTGCACGTCACGTGCGGCCAGCACCACGCCCCAGGCGGCGGCGATGCCGATGGCCGGCGCACCGCGCACGGTCAACGCGTGGATGGCCGCAGCCACTTCGTCACTGTCATGGCAGACCACATGCTCGACCACGAACGGCAGCTTGCGCTGGTCCAGCAGTTGCAGAGCATCGCCGGTCCACAGGATCGGGCGGATATGGTCGTAACGGGCGTAGTCGATGTCGGAGGCAGTGTTCATGGGCCCATTGTAGGGCCACGCCCCCCGGGGTTGGAGCCCGCCCGGGCTCAATTCACCGAGAACTCGGCGCGGCAGCCACCGTCCACCCAGATGCCGTTGCGGTTCCAGCCCCAGGTGTTGCCTTCCTCGCACGGGGTGCTGGACAACTGTTCGGTGACGACGGCGCCGACCGAAATGCTCGCGCCGCAGAAACGGCGCTTCTTCGACTTCGATTCACAGGTCAGCCGGCGTGGTACGTCAACGAATCGGCCGTCCTCGTCAGCCACTTCGAAATCCCCCTGGCAACCGCGGCTGGTCCAGACTTCATTGCGCTTGTAGCCCCAGCCCTGCCCTTCGCGGCATGGCAGCGCCGACAGCTGGCGCAGCAGGCGCACTGGCGCGCCATCCAGGCGCACCGGGCAGCTCTGCGGGCGACCATTGGATTCACAACGCACCACGCGACGGACCAGGCGCTTGCCCTCGCTGGCTACCGGTGCGCCACCCGCAGCGCGGCGTGCGCGGAACTCGGCGCGGCAGCCCAGCGTGACCCACACGCCACTGCGGTCGGTGCCCCATTCGCTGCCACGGATGCAGCTGCTGTTGGAAAGCTGGCGCACCAGGTCGACGCCGTTGCTGACATCGATATCGCAATGCACCCAGCCCATGTCGCGTGATTCGCAGGTCACCACTTCACCGTCGTAGCCGGCCTGCTGCGCAGATGCCGATGACGGCAACCAGGCACCCCAGAGCGCGATGGAGTAAACCGGTGCAGCGACAACCGCAAACCACTTGACCAAAGCCTTCCCCAGCAGGAATGGATGAACTGCGTGCCAGTGTCCGGCATCTGCCGTGATAAGAGCATCATCCTGCTTACCGAAGCAAGCGCGGAATCGCGGAATTCCGTTCAGTCTTTGACGTTCAGGAACGCAGGTCGCTCATGCGTGGGCAAAGTCGTAGGCCAGCACGTCGGCGATGCGCGGCGTGCGGTTCATCGCCATCAGGAGGCGATCGACCCCCACCGCCACGCCCGCGCACGCCGGCATCGATGGCAGCGCGGCCAGCAGCGCCTCGTCCAGCGCCGGCTGCACCTGGCCACGTTCATGGCGTCGCTGCAGGTCACGCTGGAAGCGCGCGCGCTGCTCGTGGGCGTCGTTCAGTTCGTGATAGCCGTTGGCCAGCTCCACCGCGCCCAGGTACAACTCGAAACGCTCGGCCAGGGGTGGTGTACCGGCACGGATGCGCGCAAGCGCCGCCTGGCTGGCCGGCCAGTCATGGACCACGGTCATCACTGTGTCATCAAACTGCGGCTGGATGCGATGGGTCATCAACAGGTCCAGCCAGTCATCGCGGGTCAAACCGACCGGATCGATGTGCACATCACCCAGCGCGGCCCGCAATGCAGCCTCATCGGCCTTGAACGGGTCAACGCCCACATGCTGCTGGAACAGCTCGCGGTAGCTCAGCACGCGCAGGGTCGCACTACGCCCGACCAGCGCCAGCGCCTGGCCGACCAGCTCGGCGGTCTCCTGCACCAGGCGATGATGATCCCAGCCAACCCGGTACCACTCCAGCATGGTGAATTCCGGGTTGTGGCGGCCGCCCGCCTCGCCATTGCGGAACACCCGGCCCAGTTCGTAACAGTCACCCACGCCCGCCGCCAACAGGCGCTTGAGCGGATACTCCGGCGAGGTGCGCAGCCAGCGGCGGCGTCCGCCGGCATCGACATGGCCGGTGAAATCGGTATGGAAGCTGTCGATGTTCGGCTCGGTGTTGCCGGCCACCGACAGGATCGGCGTTTCCACTTCCAGCACATCGCGTTCGGCGAAGAAGCGGCGGACCAGCGCATTGAGCGCGGCGCGCTGCTGCAGCGCGCGCAGCAGGGCCTCGCTCACAGGATGCCCTCCGGGCGCGGGTGGTCCAGCGGCAGGGTCAGCAGATCGCGGGTGTCATCGATGTAACCGCTCGCCAGATAGAGGCGACGGGCCAGCTCGTTGTGGTGGTTCACTTCCAGGCGCAGGCGGCTTACGCCGCGGCCCCGTGCCCGCTGTTCGCAGATGGCCAGCGCCTGCTTGCCGCGGCCGCGACCACGCGCACGATGGCTCAGGTACAGCTCGTCCAGCAGCATGAAGTGGCCGCCCTGTTCCAGGCTGAAGCCCATCGCGATCACTGCGTAACCGACCACCTCGCCCGCCTCGTCCAGCCACAACAGCACTTCGCCGTTGCGTGGGTCGGCCAGCAGCGCATCCACGCCGCGACGCACGCGCGCGTCGTCGAAGTCGATCCTGTCTTCGGCATAGAACTCGCGCATCAACGCGATCAACAGTTCTTCGTCGGCACGGGTGGCCAGGCGGAAATCCAGTGGGGCAGTCTGCATCGGTATTCCTTTGTGCTTCATGCCGGGTGCCGGGCACCCGGCGGCGTCATCATTCGTGTTCGGCAAGATAGGCCAGCAGGCGGTCCTCATCCCACACCGGCACGCCCAGCGACTGTGCCTTGTCCAGCTTGGAGCCGGCCTCGGTACCGGCCACCACGAAGCTGGTCTTCTTCGACACACTGCCGGAGACCTTGGCACCCAGCGCTTCCAGGCGTTCCTTGGCGGCATCGCGGGTGAGCTGGGCCAGGGTGCCGGTCAGCACCACGGTCTGCCCATCCAGCGGACCCGCCACGATCTCGGCCAGCGCCGGCGCCTTGGCCAGGATCTCCCGCATCGCGTTCTCGGCGGCCAACAGCATCGCACCGTGGCCATCAGCGTCCAGCCATTCGGCCAGACCGCGCGCGGTGTCATCGGGCAGGCCGGCGTTGACGAACTGGCCATGCTCGGCATCGAGCACCGCCTGTGCGCCGGGAAGCGCAGCCACCAGCTTTTCGGCGCGCAGACGGGTGATGCCGGGGATCTCCGACTCGACCAGCAACTGCGCCAGATCCAGCCCGTCGCGCAGCTTGGCACTGGGCGCATGCACGTCGCTGATGCGCACCTGGCCGACCTGCAGCAGGTCATCGATGGCCTGCTGGTTGCCCTGCTGCTCGAAGAAGTGGCCAAGCGAACGCGCCACTTCGCCACCGATGTCCGGCACACGCTTGAACAACGGCCACGGCAGGTGGCGGATCAGCTCCAGGTCACCGAACCACTGCGCCAGCGCCTTGGCCGTGCTCTCGCCCACATGCTCGATGCCGAGCGCGAACAGCAGGCGCTCCAGCGTGGCCGCGCGACTGGCGTCGATCGCTGCGATCAGGTTGTCGGCCCACTTGGTGGCGATCTTCTTCGTGTTCCATTCGAAGCTGGCCGGCTGCGCCAGCGCCTGCGCGCGCCAGCCCGGATCGTTGCCGTCCAGCTTGAGCACCGCATTGAGCACCGCACCACTGCCCTCGGCGGGAAGGTGCAGCTTCAGCGCCGCTGCCAGCGCCGACGGCTCCTCGGCGTCCAGCACCAGCTTCAAGTGCAGCAGCGTATCGCGGCTGAGCCGGTACAGGTCGGCCACGCTCTTGACGATGCCCGCGTCCACCAGGGTTTCGATGTACTTGTCGCCGAGACCGTCGATGTCCATGGCGCGGCGCGAGGCGAAATGGGCAATGGCTTCCTTGCGCTGCGCCGGGCAGGACAGTTCGCCCGAACAACGCCACGCCGCCGCCCCCTCCTCACGCACGATCTCCGAGCCGCACACCGGGCAGCGCGTCGGCATCTGCCACGGCGTGGTGCCCTGCGGGCGGCGGTCGAGAATGACGCTGACCACCTCGGGAATCACGTCGCCAGCGCGGCGCACGATCACGCTGTCGCCGACGCGCACATCGAGGCGCGCGATCTGGTCGGCGTTGTGCAGGGTGGCGTTGGACACGATCACGCCAGCCACAGCCACCGGCGCCAGTCGCGCGACCGGCGTGGCAGCACCGGTGCGGCCGATCTGGATCTCGATCGCCTCCACCGTGGTGCTCTGTTCCTGCGCGGGGAACTTGTGCGCGATGGCCCATCGCGGCGCACGGGAGACGAAGCCCATCGCCTGCTGACCCGCACGGTCATCCAGCTTGTAGACCACGCCATCGATATCAAACGGCAGGCCGTCGCGGCGTTCACCGATAGTGCGGTAGTAACCGAGCAGGCCGTCGGTGCCCTCCACCACTTTGCACAGCTCACTGACCGGGAAGCCCCAGGCGCCGAGCTGGGCCAGGGTGCCCGAATGGGTGTCCGGCAGCTCGCCGCCCTGCACTTCGCCGGTGCCGTAGGCGAAGAAACTCAGCCTGCGCTGCGCACTGATCTTCGGGTCGAGCTGGCGCAGCGAACCGGCCGCCGCGTTGCGCGGATTGGCCAGCACCTTGCCGCCCTGCAGGCGCGCACGTTCGTTGTAGGCCTCGAAGTCGGCGCGGGCCATGTAGACCTCGCCGCGCACCTCCAGCACATCCGGCCAGTCCTTGCCGTGCAGGCGCTTGGGAATGTCACCGATTTCGCGCAGGTTGGCGGTCACGTCCTCGCCGGTACTGCCATCGCCACGGGTCGCGCCAAGCACGAAATGACCATCCTCGTAGCGCAGGCTGATCGCCAGGCCGTCCATCTTCGGCTCGGCCGAGAACCGCAGGCTGCGACGCCCCAGGCGCTCATCGATGCGACGCACGAAATCGGCCACTTCCTCGTCGCTGAAGGCATTGGACAGCGACAACATCGGTACCGCGTGGCGCACTTCCGGGAAGCGGCCAGAGGGGCGCGCACCGACCTGCTGGGTCGGGCTGTCGGCACGGGCCAGTTCCGGGTGCTCGCGCTCCAGCGCTTCCAGCTCACGCACCATCCGGTCGTAGTCGACGTCGGGGATCTCCGGCGCGTCCAGCTCGTGATAGGCGCGGTTGGCCTGGGCGATCTGCCGGCGAAGGTCTTCGGCGCGTTCGGCGGGGCTGGGGCTCATCGGAATCCGGTGGTTCTGGGATGGCCGGGGATTCTACCGCGCCCAGCCGTCAGGCCCTGTAACGCCTCCGCCTTTGCAGCGTCGAGCGTGCTCGACGGGCACTCCCCGCTCCGGCAGGTGCCAACCTTCTCCCTCGTTCCGGCAGGTGCCAACCTTGGTTGGCACATCTGCATGGCGCGACGCCACAAAAAGCAGCTTGCCGCCCACCCTCGCCGGCGCTAGCGTGCGACGGTCTGCCCTTCGGAATCCTGCCCGTGACCCTGCCCGCTTCCCGTCGACGCTTCCTGCAACTGGCCGGAGCCGGCCTCGCCGTCGCCGGCAGCGGGCTGCCGCGGCCCGGCCATGCCCAACCCGCGACAGCCGTCGCCCCGGGCCCCGCCGAAGGTGCGGTGCTGCTGAATTTCAACGAATGCCCCTACGGCCCCTCGCCCGCAGCCCAGCAGGCGGCACGCGACAGCATCGCCGGTTGCGGCCGCTACCGTTTCGCACTGGCCGGTCAGGTGCGCGACGCCTTCATCGAACAGGCGCGCAT
This sequence comes from Stenotrophomonas sp. YJH_SMC_91, assembly GCF_059368495.1. Taxonomy (NCBI): domain Bacteria; kingdom Pseudomonadati; phylum Pseudomonadota; class Gammaproteobacteria; order Lysobacterales; family Lysobacteraceae; genus Stenotrophomonas; species Stenotrophomonas sp. YJH_SMC_91. The sequence goes on from NZ_JCAFRT010000002.1 coordinate 370,583, forward strand.
TCCGGCCGATCACGTGCGGCTCTATCCGGGTTCCAGCGAACCGCTGAACCGTGCCGCCGTGCTGTGGACCGGCCCGCAGGCGGGACTGGTAGTCGCCGATCCGACCTTCGAGACGCTGGGCGAGGTCGCGGCCGCACACGGTGCGCACGTGCAGAAAGTGCCATTGCACGACGACGGCGCACATGACCTGCGCGCGATGGTGGCCGCCGCACACGCGCGCTCGACCGGCCTGCTGTATGTGTGCAACCCGAACAACCCGACCGGCTCGATCAGCCCGCCGGATGAGCTCGCCTGGCTGCTGGCCCACAAGCCTGCGTCCACCCGCGTACTGGTCGACGAGGCCTACCTGCAGTACAGCGAGCAGCCGAGCCTGATCGCGCAGGTGGCGCAGCGCGATGACCTGATCGTGTTGCGCACGTTCTCCAAGCTTTATGGCATGGCCGGCCTGCGCCTGGGCGTGGCGGCCGCGCATCCCGACCGCCTGCGCGAACTGGCCAGCCTGGGCGACAACCCGCTACCCGTGCCAGCACTGGCCGCGGCACTGGCCAGCCTGCAGGATCCTCAGTTGATCGCGCAGCGGCGCCTGCAGAATGCCAAGGTGCGGCAGGCCACCATCGCGTGGCTGGGCAAGCGTGGTTTCAGCTGCGTGCCGTCGGAAGCGAACTGCTTCGTGGTGGATGTGCAGCGCGACGGTGCCGCCTTTGCCAAGGCGATGGCAGACAACGGCGTGATCATCGGCCGCAGCTGGCCGATCTGGCCGCAGCGCGTGCGCGTGACCGTCGGCACCGAGGACGAGATGGCCGCGTTCCGCGGGGCATTTGCCAAGGTCGCCGGCGTACCGGCCTGACCCTGTTGGTGGGGGCGAACCTTGGTTCGCCCCATCCACGCATGGCGTGGATCTACTGTTGTGGGTGCCGACCGCTGGTCGGCACACCAGGGCGCTCACCAGCGCGGGGTCTTGGTCAGCGGCGGCGCCTGGTGCTGGCGATCATAGGCACGCAGTTCGTCACGGATGTGCGCGATGCGCTGCCGGCCGAGAGCGTTGCGGCTGTCGTCCAGCACCACGCCGTCGAGCAGCTCGGCCATGCGCTGCACGGTGGGCAGCATCTTCTCCCAGGCATCCAGCGCGGTCAGCGGCGCCGGCAGGGTCAGGAAGAAGGCGATGGCCGGGGTCTCCATGGCGCGGATGTTGGCCATGTCGAAGCTGCCCGGCTTCATGATGCTGGCCATCGAGAAGATCGGGCCGCGCTCGGGGTGGCCTTCCACCAGGCGGTGGAACACGTTCATGTGGCCGAACACCAGGCCGGTCTTCTCCGCCGCCACCACGATGTCTTCGCCACGCAGCTGTTCGCCGGCGCGAGCGGCCACGAACAGCGACACGATCTTGTCGAAGTCCTGGGTGGCGCGCTTGCCAAGGTCGCTGGCCGCGCCGGCGTCGGTGTCGGCCAGGCCAAGCTCGGCCTGCTCGCCTTCCGAGCCCATGCCCGGCTCTACGCGGCCATCGGCCACAGTGACGCCATCATCGCCCAGCACCGGCTCGCGACGCTCGCCGCCGGTCGGTTCCGCGCTTTCCACGCGACGCCCCTGGGGCTTCTTCTTCGGACGGCCAAACAGGAAGATCGCAGCGATCAACAGCAGGCCGGCGGCCAGGATGCCGATGCGCAACAGTGCCGTGTCGGACATTCGATAGGTTCTCCGGCTAGTTCATTCAGGTAATTAGGATGGCACGTCAGGCCGCGCCCGCCAATCGTGCGGCTTCTTCCAGGTCCACGCTGACCAGGCGGCTGACGCCCGGTTCGCGCATGGTCACGCCCGACAGCTGGTGCGCAGCTTCCATCGTCGCCTTGTTGTGGCTGACGAACAGGAACTGCACCTTCTCGCTCATTTCCTTGACCATGTTGGCCAGGCGACCGACGTTGGCTTCATCCAGCGGTGCGTCCACCTCGTCCAGCAGGCAGAACGGTGCCGGATTCAACTGGAAGATGGCGAACACCAGCGCTACTGCGGTCATCGCCTTTTCGCCGCCGGACAGCAGCGAGATGCTGGACACGCGCTTGCCCGGCGGGCGCGCCATGATGGTCACGCCGGTGTCGAGCAGGTCTTCACCGGTCAATTCCAGGTAGGCGTGGCCGCCACCGAACAGGCGCGGGTACAGCGCCTGCACGCCGGCGTTGACACGGTCGAAAGTGTCCTTGAAGCGGCCGCGGGTCTCGCGGTCGATCTTGCGGATGGCATCTTCCAGGGTTTCCAGCGCTGTGGTCAGGTCGGCGTGCTGCGAATCCAGGTAGTCCGAGCGCTGCGAGGCCTCGCCGTACTCGTGAATCGCAGCCAGGTTGACCGGCTCCAGCCGGCGCATGCGGCCATCGATCTGGTGCACGGCCTGCTCCCAATCGCCCAGGCGGGCATCCTCGGGCAGTGCGTTGAGTACGTCCTGCAGCACGAACCCGGCCTTCTCCACCGCCGCCTGCAGGGTCTCCGCGCTGAGCACCAGCGCCTGCTGGTCCAGCTTGCGCTGCGAAATGCGCTCGCGCTGGGCCAGCGCCTGCTCGTCACGCTGGTGGCGGGTCTGTTCGTAGTTGCGCAGCTCGGCGTCGATGCCGTCCAGCAGCGTGCGCGCCTCGGTCAGCACGCGATCGGCGCGCACGCGCTCTTCCAGCGCGTTCTGGTGCTCGGCCTGCAGCGATTCGACCGGCGAATCGCCTTCATCCAGCTGCGAATGCAGTTCGCCCAGGCGCGAATCCAGCTGCCCGCGCTGGGTGCCCATGCGCTCCAGCGCCTGGCTCAACGAGGCCAGCTGCGCACGCTGCGATTCCAGGGTCAGGGCCAGCGAGTGCGCGCGCTCGCGTACCGCACGGGCGGCGTCGCGAGCCAGGTCGCGCGCCTCGGTCAACTGGCGGCGCTCGCCCTCCAGCCGTTGCCGGGTCGATTCCAGGTCGCCCATGCTGCTGACCGCGTTCTCCAACCGCGAGCGCGCTTCACGCGCTTGTTCGTTGTTGGCTTCAATGGTTTCCTGCAGCTGCTTCAGCTCGCCTTCGATGCGATCGATGCGCGTGCGCGCTGCCTCCACCTTGCCCTGCTGGCCCTGCAGCTGGCCGGCCAGTTCGGACACCGCGCGATGGGCCTGGTACAGCGCACGCTGCGCGTCTTCGCGCTGCTGTTCGGCAGCCTGCAGCTGCTCTCGGAAGCCGGCCAGCTGTTCTTCCAGTTCGGCCTCGCGGTCCTGCAGCTGCTCGATCTGCTCACGCAGTTCCTGGATCTCACGTTCGCGCAACAGCGCGCCCTGCGCGGCGGCACCGGAGCGCGATACGCGCAGCCAGCCCTGGCCCAGGCGCTCGCCACTCTGGGTGATGATCGAATCGCCTTCCGGAAGGCTGGCCTGCAGCACCTTGGCCTCGGACAGATCCCTGGCACCGTGCAGGTGCGCCAGCAGGCGCCGGATCGCTGCCGGGCCACGCACGCGTGCAGCCAGCGAGGTCGGCGCGACCTTCAGGTCCGCGCCATCGTTGGCGACCAGCGCAATGTGGCCCTCGCCCAGTTCGCCCAGCGCGTCGACCAAGCTGGCCGGGTCATCGACCAGCACGCCTTCGATCAACTGGCCGAGCGCGCTTTCCACCGCGTTTTCCCAACCGGCATCGACATCCAGGCGTTCGCCGACACGCGCCGCCGAGTCCAGCCCACGCGCCTTCAGCCAGGCCACGGCAGCACCCTGCTCCTGGCCCAGCGCGGCCTGCTGCAGGGTTTCCAGCGAAGCCAGGCGACCGCGCAGGCCATTGGCCTGCTTGCGCAGTTCGGCCAGTTCGTTCTGGCCATTGCGCTGCTGTTCCTGCACCGCCGCCACGCCCTGCTTGCGCAGCTCGACGTCTTCGCTCAGTTCATCCAGCGCGGTCTTCTGCGTGTCGTGCTGCAGGTGCAGCTGCTCGAAGGCTTCTTCCAGCGCATCCACGTCCAGCCCGGCGCGCTCGGCGGCCAGGGCTTCACGACGCCGGTCGGCATCGAGGATCTGTTTGTCCAGGTAGTCCACGCGCGTGCGCTCGACGTCGCCGGCGCGCGAGGCTTCCGAACTCTGCGAGGTGTGCTGTTCCCAACGCTGCTGCCAGCTGGCCAGCCGGTCTTCAGCCTCGCGCAGGCTTTCCTGCTTTATCTCGTTTTCTTCCTGCAGTTCTTCCAGCTGCGGGGTGGCGGCCTCTACCGCCTCCCGCAGCACCCTCAGCTTGGCCTCGTCGCCACTGATGTGCTGCCCCAGTTCGGCCAGGGCCTGCTGGGTTTCGTCGCGCGCCTTGTGCAGGCGCTGCGACAGCTCGCGCTGGTGCTGGATCTGCTGCTCCAGGCGGGCCAGGGTGCTGCCGACCTGATAGACCGCCGCCTGCGCGGTGTTGAGCGCATCGGCGGCCTCTTCGCGACGCACTCGCGAGGTTTCGATGCGGGCCTCTGCGTCGCGCTGATCGGCGATCAGCTGCTGCAGCTTGGTCTCTTCCTGCGAGAGGCCTTCGCGCAGCTTCGACAGGCGCCCATCGAGGCCACGGAATTCCAGCGCCTTCCACTCGGCATCCTTGATCCGGCGCTCTTCCTGCAGGGCCTGGTACTGCTCGGCCTGCTTGGCCTGGCGCTTGAGGTGTTCGAGCTGCTTGCTGATCTCGTCGCGCAGGTCACCCAGCCGGTCCAGGTTCTCACGGGTGTGGCGGATGCGGGTCTCGGTCTCCTTGCGGCGCTCCTTGTACTTGGAGATGCCGGCTGCCTCTTCCAGGTATACGCGCAGGTCTTCCGGGCGCGCCTCGATGATCTGGCTGATCATGCCCTGCTCGATGATCGAGTAGCTGCGCGGGCCCAGACCGGTGCCGAGGAACAGATCGGTGATGTCGCGGCGACGGCACTTGGTGCCGTTGAGGTAATAGTTGCTGGTGCCGTCGCGGCTGACCGTGCGCTTGACCGAGATCTCGTTGAACGAGGCGTACTCGCCGGAAATCGTGTGGTCGGAGTTGTCGAAGATCAGCTCGACCGTGGCCTGCGACACCGGCTTGCGGGCATTGGACCCGGAGAAGATCACGTCGGTCAGCGAGTCGCCACGCAGGCGGCTGGCCGAACTCTCGCCCATGACCCAGCGCACGGCGTCGATGATGTTCGACTTGCCGCAGCCATTGGGCCCCACCACGCCGGTCATGTTGGTCGGCAGGTGCAGGGTGGTCGGATCGACGAACGACTTGAAGCCGGAGAGCTTGATCGTGGAAAGACGCATGGCGTGATTGGGTTCCAACAGGCGCCCTGGGGGCGCCCGCATTGTGGATGTCAGGTCAGCCAGCACCTCAAGCCATTGATTTCAAAAGAATTCAATGAAGCCAAGGGTGACACAATGGAATGAGTATAACGGCGCGAATGTTCCACGGGCGGGATGACCGGCTCGGAGCGCGCTTGAAATGGGTCCAGATGTCGCTTTGCGCCTGGGGCGACGGATTTCCAAGCCACCGATCAAATCCCAAGTCATTGATATTTATTGATTGTTGGACCGAGTCACAGCCCTGCACATCAGAAGCCGTGCAGGATGGGGGGATGCATCGACCGCTTTTATTTACCCCCGCCGACGACGCGATGACCGCTCCCGTGCTCGGCGGGACCGCTTGGCTGGATGCCCGTACCCCTTGGCCAACCAGCATCCATGGACACGCACTGCTGCACCTGGCCAGTTTTCCAGCCGCATTCATTCGAAGCCACGTCGCCGGACTGTACATCGCGCCTGGGCTGAGCATTTCGGTCTTCACGCCATACATCACCTCGGGCGAGCAGAGATTCGAAGAAGCCATGGACCAGGGCGGTCGCGTGGTCGTTCACTGGTCTGGGCATGAACCAAGAGACTCTCCCTGCGCGCCGATTGGGCGACTCCGCATTTGTGCCGGGATGGCGCTGAGTGAGGGCGAAACACCTCACGGAACTTCGAAAATTGGTGGACGGCCTTACTGGCTGCAGGATGACGAATCGGAAGACCAGGTGTTCGTTCTTCAGTTCGACGACTTCGATCTTGATAGGGCAGCCCCGACACATCAAGGAATCCTGATCGGTGGGATGGGCTATCTGTTGCTTGATCGCAACATTCCTTCACCTTCGATGGACTGCGGTCGATTTGTCATCCAAACCACTTGAGAGACAGGCCAAGTCAGTTGCTCGACCTCGGCCGGCCATGACTCATCAGACCGGACAAGAACAGGTCATCGCTGGCTCGGCCCTCAACGCCATCGGACTCATCCATGTATAGAGAACTTGTATTCGAAAATCATGGCCAAGCTCCGGGATGCGCTTTCTTGGGAGGCGCCCCATACCTGCCCCCCGATACTCCTTGGCCTTGCGACGCCAAGGGGAAGCCAATGCTTCATCTTGCGAGCCTACCTGCTCCCTTTATTCAAACGCACAACCCGAAGATCGCAATCAGAGCTCACCTCTGCGTGTCGATCTTCACGCCTTATGACGTTCTTGATGATGCCTACATCGAAACCGCTCTACTGACTGGCGGACGTGTCATCGCTTACGCGCCCCACGAACCCGGCGCAGACAGCGCAGCGCCCCCTTTTGACCCACGCCTGATCACCACTGCCACAGCCTCCATCCCGGATGACGTCGAGAACGGAATCGCCAAGATTGGCGGAATTCCCGCTTGGCTTCAGGACGATTGCACTGATGGACGGGAATTCATCCTCCAGATCAACGGTTCCCGATTGAACCGGGCCGCACCGACGCATCGAGGAATCCTGGTCGGCGGAATGGGCTATCTGTTGCTTGATCGCAACATTTCCTCACCTTCGATGGATTGCGGTCGATTCGTCATCCAGACGACCTGAGCAGCCAGTCGAGCATGGCTCGACTCCACATGTCCAACGTTCCCACAAAACAAAACGGGCACCCTTGCGGGCGCCCGTTCTGCGGTGATGCCAGGCCTTGCGGCGTGGGATCAGGCTTCGGCGACGACGACGACCTTGACGGTGGTCTCGACGTCGGCGTGCAGGTGAACCAGCACGTCGTATTCGCCGATGTTGCGGAAGGCGCCTTCGCCCAGGATGACTTCGCTCTTTTCCAGCGGCAGGCCGGCGGCGGTGAAGGCCTCGGCGATGTCGCGCGGGCCAACCGAGCCGTACAGCTTGCCTTCGGTCGAAGCGTTGGCGGCGATGGTCACGCTCGCGCCTTCCAGCTTGGCCTTGCGGCCTTCGGCGTCAGCGTGGATGGCCTGGGCCTTGGCTTCGTATTCGGCGCGCTTGGCTTCGAACTCGGCCTTGTTGCTCTCGGTGGCCGGCACGGCCTTGCCCTGCGGCACGAGGAAGTTACGGCCGTAGCCCGGCTTCACGTCGACCAGGTCGCCCAGGTTGCCGAGGTTGGTGACTTTCTGCAGGAGGATCAGCTGCATGGTATTGCTCCAGATAAGTTATTCGTTAGCGAGGCGATGCCCCGCAACAAAGGCTGTCCGAATAGCTGGCACAGCGGGGGCGGCGCCGGGCCGCCCCGCTGGCATCAGACGTCGTGGTTGTCGGTGTACGGGATCAGGGCCAGGAAGCGAGCGCGCTTGACGGCGGTCGCCAGCTGGCGCTGGTACTTCGACTTGGTACCGGTGACGCGGCTCGGCACGATCTTGCCGTTCTCGGTCAGGTACTGGCGCAGGGTGTTGAGATCCTTGTAGTCGATCTCCTTCACACCTTCAGCAGTGAACTTGCAGAACTTGCGGCGACGGAAGAACTTGGACATGGGAAGGCTCCTTAGGCGGCGGAAGCGGCGTCGTCGCCGGCTTCGTTGTCAGCGGTGTTGTTGGACTCGCCTTCTTCGTCGTCACGACGACGGCGCTCACCGCGCTCCGGCTTGTCACCCTTCTCGTCCTTGCTCTTCATGATCAGCGACTGCTCGGTGTCAGCCTCGTCACGCTTGATGACCAGGTTGCGCAGCACGGCGTCGTTGAAGCGGAAGCTCTCGGTCAGTTCGTTCAGAACGGCCTGGTCGGCTTCGATGTTCATCAGCACGTAGTGGGCCTTCACCAGGTTCTGGATCGGGTACGCCAGCTGGCGGCGGCCCCAGTCTTCCAGACGGTGGATGGTGCCGTTGCCGTTCTCGACCAGCGACTTGTAGCGCTCGATCATGGCCGGGACCTGCTCGCTCTGGTCCGGGTGGACCATGAACACGATTTCGTAATGACGACTCATGTTTTTTTCTACCTTTCGGATGTGGCCTTGCGGCCGGACAGCCCCCCGCCGTTGAGACCGCGGTGGGGCAAGGATTCCCGCCGGGAGGCAGGAAGCCGCGCATTATGGCGCAGATGGGGGTGCCGGGCAACCGGCGGGTCACAGGGCAACCTGAACCGGGGGCGCAGCCCCCATGCCGACCCAGGCTGGCCGCTACCGGAGCCCCGCACAGCCCAAGAATCCGCCTGGATTCACCCCAGGTCGACGTGAAGGCGATGCTGGCCGCATTCCAGGCACTGGAACAGGCAGCCGACCATCATCCCGTCCCGGCTCAGGTGCGCCAGCACCCAGTCGGCGTCGCGTGGATTGACCTCCGCCACATCGGGCCGGACCTGGTCGAGGATGGGCAGCAGATCGTCGCTGCCGGCGAAACCGAGGAAGGCGCAGGGCCGTTCACAATGGCTCAGCCAGACCGATTGCTGCCAGGACGGGTAGCCCGGGGTGCGCTCGCAGATCTCCAGCAGCAGCTCACGGGCGATGCTCGGCGGCGGGTCGGCCGGGTCTGGCGAGACCCCTTCGATATCACTCCAGCCGGTGAATTCACCCTCGTAGCTGGCCACCGCCCTGCCGTCGGCGATACACCAGGGGCAAAGGTAATCCGGACGCAGACGGGTGTAGAACGGCCCGCGGTAGCGCAGTGTGCGCGGCTGGCCGCAGCAGTCACAGATTCCGTCGACCTCTTCGAAGGAGAGGGCGTAGGCGTTGGGGTGATAGGTAAAAGCCGGTCGTTCCATCCGTGGGGTCCCTGCCGCGCCCCGCGTGCCGACCAAGGTCGGCAGCTACCGGGACGCGCCGGGCCGTCAGGCCTTGTCGGCGTCGGTGGTGAAGCTCTCGCCGCAGCCACACTCGGCGGTGGCATTGGGGTTGCTGAACGTGAAGGTCTCGCTCAGGCCGTGCTTGCCGAAGTCGATCACGGTGCCGTCCACCAGCGCCAGGCTCTTGGCGTCGACATAGATCTTCACGCCATCCTGCTCGAACACGGTATCGCCCTCGCGCTCGTCGCGTGCCAGGTCGGTGATGTGGCCCCAACCGGAGCAACCGGTCTTGGTCACGCCGAAACGCAGGCCCAGCGCACCGGGGGTCTGGGCGACAAAGCGCTGCACGCGCTCGAAGGCAATGGGGGTCAGGCTGACGGCCATGGGGCTACTCCAGAGGTACGGGGACATTATAAGGAGCCGTTGCCGCGAAAAATGCCTCGCAAGCAGAACGCTGCAACCGGTAAACTCCCGTGTTCACAGATCGAGTCGATCAGCAGAGGATTCAAGTCATGACGGTGGTCAGCGTTGAACATGCGCTTGCCGGGAAGATCCCGGAAGGCGGCGAAGTCACGGTACGCGGATGGGTGCGCACGGTGCGCGGTTCAGCGAATCTGGCCTTCGTGAATGTGAGCGACGGCTCCTGCTTCGCCCCGATCCAGGTCGTGGCCGGCGACAGCCTGGCCAACTTCGACGAGATCAAGCGTCTGACCAGCGGCTGCTCGGTCATCGCCACCGGCACCCTGGTGAAGTCGCAGGGCAAGGGCCAGTCGTTCGAGATCCAGGCCAGTGCAGTGGAAGTGGTCGGCTGGGTCGAAGACCCGCTCACCTACCCGATCCAGCCCAAGCCGATGTCGCCGGAGTTCCTGCGCGAAGTGGCGCACCTGCGCCCGCGCACCAACCTGTTCGGCGCGGTCACCCGCATCCGCAACTGCCTGGCCCAGGCCGTGCACCGTTTCTTCCACGAGAACGGCTTCAACTGGATCAGCACCCCGATCATCACCACCTCCGACGCCGAAGGCGCCGGCCAGATGTTCCGCGTGTCCACCCTGGACATGGTGAACCTGCCGCGCGATGAGAAGGGCGCGATCGATTTCAGCCGCGACTTCTTCGGCAAGGAAACCTTCCTGACCGTGTCCGGCCAGCTGAACGTCGAGGCCTACTGCCTGGCGCTGAGCAAGGTCTACACCTTCGGCCCGACCTTCCGCGCCGAGAATAGCCACACCACCCGCCACCTGGCGGAGTTCTGGATGATCGAGCCGGAAATCGCCTTCGCCGACCTGGCCGAAGACGCACGCCTGGCCGAAGAGTTCCTGAAGTACCTGTTCCGTGCGGTGCTGAACGAGCGCAGCGACGACCTGGCCTTCATCGCCGAGCGCGTGGACAAGAACGCGATCACCAAGCTGGAAGACTTCATCAACGCACCGTTCGAGCGCATCGACTACACCGACGCGGTCAGCCTGCTGCAGAAGTCCGGCAGGAAGTTCGACTTCCCGGTCGAATGGGGCCTGGACCTGCAGACCGAGCACGAGCGCTGGCTGACCGAGGAACACGTCGGCCGCCCGGTGGTGGTGACCAACTATCCGGAGCACATCAAGGCCTTCTACATGCGCCTGAACGACGACGGCAAGACCGTTGCCGCGATGGACGTGCTGGCCCCGGGCATCGGCGAGATCATCGGCGGCAGCCAGCGCGAAGAGCGCCTGGACGTGCTGGACGCGCGCATGGCCCAGTTCGGCCTGGATCGCGAACACTACAGCTGGTACCGCGATTTCCGCCGCTATGGCTCGGTGCCGCACGCCGGCTTCGGCCTGGGCTTCGAGCGCCTGGTGGTTTACGTCTGCGGGCTGTCCAACATCCGCGATGCGATCCCCTACCCGCGCGCCCCGGGCAGCGCGGACTTCTAAGCCCCATACGACCACGGAGGTACTGCCCCCATGACCCTGTTCTTCGCCCTCTGTTTCGTCGGCGTTGCAGTGGCCGGGTTCAGTGCCTTCGTGATCTTCTGGCCGCTGACCCTGGTGCACGTGCGCGACCGCCATCCGGCGCTCGCCGCGCGCTTCGGCAGCGGCGCCTTCCTCAAGCCCGATGCCCTGGCCTGGCTGCTGCGCCGCGACTATCGGCAGCAACCGGACCGCTCGCTGTCCGGGCTGGCGACACCGGCCTGGGTATCGCTGCTGACCCTGCTGGCCGGACTGGGCATGGCCGCCCTGCTCTGGCTGGCCTCGCTCTGGTAACACACCCATGAATGACATCACCGCCTCGCGCGACAGCTGGTGGCTGGCCAGCCTCGGCAACACCCTGATCTGGGCGCGCCTGCGCGTTCGCCCGGCCGGCACCGCCGAAGTGCTCGACAGCGATGGCAACACGCTGAGCTACGACAGCGAAGACACCGCCCGTTCGCAGTTGTTCGACGCCGAGTTCGTCGAGTACGACGGACTGGACGAGGAGGACGCACTGGTGCGCGGCTTCAGCCTGCACGAAGTGCAGCCGCCGCAGGCCGACAGCGACGAGGGTCTGCGTGGCCGCATGGTCCAGTCGCTGGGCGGGCGCGCCTGACCCCTGCATGTTCACCCCGCGCGCCTTCGCCGAGACCGACCTGCTCTGGCTGGACCGCCTGCTGGCGCGCGACCCGTTCGTCACCGTGCTCACCCCCGGCAGCGATGGCCTGCCGGAGCTGACCCGGATGCCGGTGCTGTACCGGCGTGACGGCGACCAGATCGAACTGCGCGGCCACTGGGCCCGCGCCAACCCGCAGTCGCGCCACAGCGGCGCGGCCAAGGTACTGGTCGATGGCCCACACGGCTACGTCTCGGCCAGCTGGTATCCGGACAAGGAGCCCGCCGCGCGGGTACCCACTTGGAACTACGCCGCTGCCGAGCTGCGTGGCCAGCTGCAGACCTTCGACGAGGCTGATGCCCTGGCCGAACTGGTCGGCGCGATCAGCGACCGCTTCGAAGCCAGTGTCGGCCAGGCCTGGCAGTTCGATCCCGCGCGCGCCGAACACGGCCCGGAGCTGCGCGCCATCGTCGGCTTCCGCTTCCTGGTGGAACACGTGCAGCTGAAGCTGAAACTCAGCCAGAACCATCCCGACGCCAACCAGCAGGCCGTGATCGCCGCACTGGAAGCGCTCGCCTCCCCGTCCTCCCATGAGCTGGCGCAGTGGATGCGCTGGCACCGTGAACAGTCCGCCTCCAGCGGCTGATCACCCCAGCTTCCCGCGACGGCGCGACCAGAACGGCCGCGCCTTGCCCCCACCCGACGCCAGGGATACCGCACATGAAAGACATCCACCGCCTGCTGCAGAACAACCGCGACTGGGCCGACCGCATCGCCAAGGAAGACCCTGAGTTCTTCCAGCAGCTGTCCAAGCAGCAGCATCCGGAATACCTGTGGATCGGCTGCTCCGACTCGCGGGTGCCGGCCAACCAGATCATCGGCATGGCCCCGGGTGAAGTGTTCGTGCACCGCAACGTCGCCAACGTGGTCGCGCACACCGACCTGAACTGCCTGAGCGTGGTGCAGTACGCGGTGGACCAGTTGAAGGTGAAGCACATCCTGATTGTCGGCCACTACGGCTGCGGCGGCGTGCACGCCTGCCTGCACAATACCCGCGTCGGCCTGGCCGACAACTGGCTGCGCCATGTCGGCGACGTGGTGCAGAAGCACCAGGGCATCCTCGATGCGATCGAGGATGACGAGCTGAAGCACGCGCGCCTGTGCGAACTGAACGTGATCGAGCAGGTCGCCAACCTGTGCCGTTCGACCATCGTCGAGGACGCCTGGGCGCGCGGGCAGAAGCTGATGGTGCACGGCTGGGTCTACAGTCTGAAGAACGGCCGGGTCAGCGAAATGGGCATCGATGTCGGTGGACCGGAAGAGCTGAAGCCAGCCTATGAAAAGGCACTGTCCTACGTGCCCCGCCAGGGCCGGCGCGACTGACCTCACTACGGACCACGACCATGCTCGCCTCGCCGATCAACCTGCACGCCTGGATCGAAGAAAACCGCCACCTGCTGAAGCCGCCGGTGGGCAACAAGATGATCGACAACGGCGACTTCATCGTGATGGTCGTGGGCGGGCCGAATTCGCGCACCGACTATCACTACGACGAAGGCCCGGAGTGGTTCTACCAGCTCGAGGGCGAGATGGTGCTGAAGGTGCAGGAGGACGGCGCGGTGCGCGACATCCCGATCCGCGCCGGCGAGATCTTCCTGCTGCCGGCCAGGGTGCCGCACTCGCCGCGGCGCCCGCCCGGCGGCATCGGCCTGGTGGTCGAGCGCAAGCGCCTGCCGCACGAGAAGGACGGCGTGATCTGGCACTGCGAACGCTGCAACCACAAGCTGCACGAAGAGTTCTTCCCGCTGCAGAACATCGAGACCGACCTGCCCAAGGTGTTTGCGCGCTATCACGCCAGCCTGGAGCTGCGTACCTGCAGCCAGTGCGGGCACGTGGATCCGCTGCCGGTGCCGGCGGCGGGCTGACGCCCACACCGGTAGGCGCCCACCCTGGTGGGCGCATGGATCCACGCGCGCCAGCCAAGGTTGGCCACTACCAGAAAACGCGGCGCTCGAAGCGTGGCCGCGTCTACCGGGCCATGCCCCAGGCGCTACACTGGCGGTCCCGTTGCAGCCTGTTGCCCGACCATGTCCGACCTGCTCAGCCGCACCCACGCCATTGCCCTGGACGCCGCCGATCCGCTGCGCCCGCTGCGTAACGAATTCCTGATTCCGCGCCATGGCGGTGGCGAGCAGACCTACTTCGTCGGCAACTCGCTGGGCCTGCAGCCGCGTGGCGCCCAGGCCGCGGTGCAGGAAGTGATGAAGCAATGGGGCGAGCTGGCGGTGGAAGGCCACTTCACCGGCCCGACGCAGTGGCTGTCCTACCACCGCCTGGTGAGCGCGCAGCTGGCCCGCGTGGTCGGTGCACTGCCCAGCGAAGTGGTGGCGATGAACACGCTGAGCGTGAACCTGCACCTGATGATGGTCAGCTTCTACCGACCGACCGCGCAGCGCCCGGTGATCCTGATGGAAGCCGGTGCGTTCCCGACCGACCGACACGCGGTCGAAGCGCAGATCCGTTTCCACGGGTTCGACCCGGCCGAGTGCCTGGTGGAAGTGCAACCGGACGAAGCCAACGGAACGATCTCGCTCACCGCGATCGAGCGCGCCATCGCCGAACACGGTCCGCGCCTTGCACTGGTGCTGTGGCCCGGCGTGCAGTACCGCACCGGCCAGGCCTTCGACCTCGATGCAATCACCCGTGCTGCCCGCCTGCAGGGCGCGCGCATCGGCTTCGACCTGGCGCACTCGGTCGGCAACCTGCCGCTGCGCCTGCATGACGTCGCACCCGATTTCGCCGTGTGGTGCCACTACAAATACCTCAACAGCGGCCCGGGTGCGGTGGCCGGCGCGTTCGTGCACGAGCGCCATCACCGCGACACCACGCTGCCGCGCTTTGCCGGCTGGTGGGGCCATGAGGAAGCCACCCGCTTCCAGATGGCACCGCAGTTCACCCCCGCCATCGGTGCCGAAGGCTGGCAGCTCAGCAATCCGCCGATCCTCGGCCTGGCGCCGCTGCGCGCGTCGCTGGACCTGTTCGAGCGCGCCGGCATGGAGGCACTGCGCAACAAGTCACTGGCGTTGACCGGCATGCTCGAAGCGCTTGTACGTGCACGCCTTTCCGGCGTGCTCGACATCATCACCCCGGCCGAGCCACAGCGCCGTGGCTGCCAGCTGTCATTGCGCGTGATCGGTGGGCGCGAGCGCGGCCGTGCGCTGTTCGAGCACCTGCGCGGCATCGGCGTGCTCGGCGACTGGCGCGAGCCGGACGTGATCCGCATCTCGCCCACCCCGCTCTACAACCGCTACCTGGACGTGCACCACTTCGTCGAGGAAGTGGAAGCCTGGGCCGGCCTCTGAGCCGGTCCCTCCCCTACTGCTGGACAGTTCGTTGATCGCACATGCTTCCCGCTCGTTGAGCATTATCGGTGCCGGCCTCGCCGGGTCGCTGCTGGCCATCCTGCTGTCACGCCAGGGCTGGCGCATCACCCTGTACGAACGCCGTGGCGATCCACGCGTGGCCGACTATGAGAGCGGCCGCTCGATCAACCTGGCGCTGGCCGAGCGTGGGCGCAATGCGCTGCGCCAGGCCGGTGTGGAAGACGAGGTCATGGCGCGCGCGGTGATGATGCGCGGACGCATGGTGCATCCGCGCGAAGGCGAACCGCAGCTGCAGCGCTATGGCCGCGACGACAGCGAAGTGATCTGGTCGATCCATCGCAGCGACCTCAACACCACGCTGCTGGAACTGGCCGAACAGGCCGGCGCCACCGTGCACTTCCATCGCCGCCTGCATACCGTCGATTTCGACGCCGGCTACGCACGCTTCATCGACGACCGCGACGACAGCCCGCATGACATCCGCTTCGACACCCTGATCGGTGCCGATGGTGCAGGCTCGGCCCTGCGCGCGGCGATGAACCGGCGGGCGCCGCTGGGCGAGGACATCGCGTTCCTCGATCACTCCTACAAGGAGCTGGAAATTCCGCCGGCCGACGATGGCAGCTTCCGCATCGAGCGCAACGCGCTGCATATCTGGCCGCGCGGCCATTACATGTGCATCGCCCTGCCCAATCACGAAGGCACCTTCACCGTCACTTTGTTCCTGCCCAACCAGGGCGATCCCAGCTTCGCCACGATCAATACCGGCGCGCAGGCCGAGGCGCTGTTCGCGCGCGAGTTCGCCGACACCCTGCCGCTGATCCCGAACCTGCGCGCAGATTGGGAACAGCACCCGCCGGGCCTGCTTGGCACGCTGAC
Organism: Stenotrophomonas sp. YJH_SMC_91; assembly: GCF_059368495.1. NCBI lineage: Bacteria > Pseudomonadati > Pseudomonadota > Gammaproteobacteria > Lysobacterales > Lysobacteraceae > Stenotrophomonas > Stenotrophomonas sp. YJH_SMC_91. The sequence continues at coordinate 386,366 of NZ_JCAFRT010000002.1, forward strand.
GCTCGATCGCTGGCACCAGCAGGGCCGTGCCGTGCTGATCGGCGACGCCGCGCATGCGATGGTGCCGTTCCACGGCCAGGGCATGAACTGCGCGTTCGAGGACTGCGTTGCGCTGGCCCGCCACCTGATGGAGGCCGATGATCTGGAAGGTGCGTTCGCCGCGTTCGAAGCCGAGCGCAAGCCGAATGCACGTGCCATCCAGCAGATGGCGCTGGAGAACTACCTGGAAATGCGCGATCGCGTCGCCGACCCTGCATTCCTGCTGCAGCGCGAACTGGAACAGGAACTGCAGCGGCGCTGGCCGACCCGCTTCGTGCCGCACTACACCATGGTCACCTTCCTGCACACGCCGTACGCCGAGGCGCTACGCCGCACCGAACTGCAACGCGACATGCTGGTGGCCGCCACCACCGGCCATGATTCACTGGACAACATCGACTGGGCCGCGCTGGAAGCGCAGATCCATGCGCAGCTGCCGGTCCTGGAGGGCGCGCACTGATGGCTGACAGCTTCCTGTTCTACGATCTGGAAACCTTCGGCCAGGACCCGCGGCGCACGCGCATCTCGCAGTTCGCCGCCATCCGCACCGACGCCGATCTCAACGAAATCGACACCCCGGTCAGCTTCTTCGTGCGCCCGGCCGATGACCTGCTGCCCTCGCCGATGGCCACCCTGGTTACCGGCATCACCCCTCAGCAGGCACTGGCCGAGGGCATCAGCGAGGCCGAGGCCTTCGACCGCATCAACGAGCAGCTGTCGCGCCCCGGCACCTGCGCGCTGGGCTACAACACGCTGCGCTTCGACGATGAGTTCGTCCGCTACGGGCTGTTCCGCAACTTCCACGATCCGTACGAACGCGAGTGGCGCAACGGTAATTCGCGCTGGGACCTGCTGGACATGCTGCGGCTGATGCGCGCGATGCGCCCGGACGGCATACAGTGGCCGCTGCGCGAGGATGGCGCCACCTCGTTCAAGCTCGAACATCTGGCCGAAGCCAACCACGTGCGCGAAGGCGATGCACACGAAGCACTGTCCGACGTGCGCGCCACCATCGGCATGGCGCGGCTGTTCAAGCAGTCGCAACCACGCCTGTGGGACTACGCCCTGAAGCTGCGCGACAAGCGCTTCGTCGGCGGCCTGCTGGACGTGGCCGCGATGAAGCCGGTGCTGCACATTTCCATGCGCTACCCGGCCAGCCGCCTGTGCGCGGCACCGGTGCTGCCGTTGGCCGTGCACCCGACCATCAACAACCGGGTGATCGTGTTCGACCTGGAAGGCGAGATCGACGACCTGCTGGAACTGCCGGCCGAGGTGATCGCACAGCGCCTGTACATGCGCGCCAGCGAGCTGCCCGAAGGCGCGGCACGGGTACCGCTGAAGGAAGTGCATCTGAACAAGGTGCCGGCGCTGATCGCCTGGAACCACCTGCGCGCCGATGACCACGCGCGCCTCGGCCTGGATGTGGCTGCGATCGAAGCCAAGGTGGAACGCCTGCGCGCGTTCGCCCCGCAGCTGGCCGAGAAGGCCCGGCAGGTCTACAACCAGCCCCGCGCCGCCACCGTGGCCGACGTCGATGCCTCGCTGTACGACGGCTTCCTCGGCAACGGTGACAAGCCGCTGCTTGCGCTTGCACGCACCACCGCGCCCGAGCAGCTGGCCGCGCTGGAAGGTCGCTTCCGCGACCCGCGCCTGCCGGAGCTGCTGTTCCGCTACCGCGCGCGCAATCATCCCGACAGCCTCGCGCCGCCTGAACGCCAGCGCTGGCAGGATTACCGCCGCCAGCGCCTGCTCGGAGACGGCGGCCTGGGCGAACTCAACCTGCCCCAGTACCAGCAGCAGCTGGATGCACTGGCGGCCGAAGCGCCCGATGACACCCGGCGCCAGGCCCTGCTGCAATCGCTGCGCGACTGGGGCCAGCACCTGCAGGAGACGCTGTGAGCACTTATTTCTCGGACGCCAGCTTCAAGTTCCTGCGCAGCCTTGCGCGGCACAACGACAAGGCCTGGTTCAACGATCACCGCCAGCAGTACGAAGACCACGTGCGGCAGCCGTTCCTGCGCCTGCTGGGCGACCTGCAGCCGGCGCTGGCCGAGGTCAGCGAGCACTTCCGCGCCGATACCCGTGGCGTCGGTGGCTCGCTGTTCCGCATCCATCGTGACGCGCGTTTTTCCAACGACAAGTCGCCGTACAAGACCTGGCAGGGTGCACGCCTGTTCCATGAGCGCCGCCGCGAAGTGGCCGCGCCCTCGTTCTACGTGCACCTGCAGCCGGGCGAGAGCTTCGTCGGCGCCGGCCTGTGGCATCCGGAACCGGAAACCCAGCGCCGCGTACGCCACTTCATCCTCGACAATCCGGGCAGCTGGAAGGCCGCCGCGCATGCACCGGCCCTGCGCAAACGCTTCGATTTCGAGGAGAGCGAAAAGCTGGTGCGGCCCCCGCGTGGCTTCCCGGCCGACTTCGAGTTCATCGACGACCTCAAGCACCGCAACTGGGTGATGTGGCGCTCGCTGGACGATGCCACCATGACCGGCCCGCGCCTGCTGTCCACGCTGGGCAAGGACCTGGCTGGGCTCGGCCCGTTCGTTGACTACCTGTGCGCGGCTCTGGACCTGGAGTTCTGAGCCGCATCACCTGCCGTTCACCACTGGCTGCCTCACTTGCGGCAGTCTGGACAGCATGAAGAAGCTCACTGCACTGGCTGTGCTGCTGGTCCTGGCCTTGGCTGCGTGGTGGTTCGGCGGCCCGTACATGGCCGTGCATGGCCTGTCCAAGGCCATCGAAGAACGCGACACGGCGCGACTGGAACGCTATGTCGATTTCCCTCGCGTGCGCAGCAGCCTGCGCGCCCAGCTCAACGACTATCTGGTACGCCAGGCCGGCCCGGATGTAGCGGCCAGCCCGTTCGGCGCCCTGCTCTACGGCCTCGGCGACCAGCTCGGCGGTGCAGCGGTGGAGACCATGGTGACCCCGACCGGGATCGGCGCAATGCTGCAGGGCCACGTGCTGTGGAAGCGCGGCCGCAATGAACTGCAGGGCGGTGATGCCTTCGGCGCGACCGAGCCGGCACGGCCATTGAAGAACGCCGAGCATCACTTCGAAGCGCTGGACCGCTTCGTGATCGACGTCGATCGCGGCCCCGACCAGCCGCCGATGAAAGTGGTGCTGGAACCGCAAGGCATGTGCTGGAAGGTGGTGGATCTGCGGTTGGGGATGTCGGCCACCCCGTGACGGGTCATGCCCTTCGACGGTGCTGCTTTCGGTAGGTGCCCACCTTGGTGGGCATGGACCCAGGATGGCGCCAACCAAGGTTGGCGACTACCGCGGTACAGCGCTCTGGTAGATGCCCAGCTTGGTGGGCGCCGATGCATGGCTGTGCCAACCAACGGTTGGCACCCACCCGGCATGGTCTCACCCCTCGTTGGCGACACCGTGCGGTACGTGGCCGGCGGCCACGTGTTCGCGCGCACTGTCGATGTTGTGCTGCGAATCATCGAAGAAGATGTCGGCACCGAACGCCTGCAGGAAGGGCCCCTTGTGGCGGCCGCCGAGGAACAGCGCTTCGTCGAGGCGCACTCCCCACTCGCGCAGGGTGCGGATTACGCGCTCATGCGCCGGTGCCGAGCGTGCGGTCACCAGCGCAGTGCGGATCGGCGCGCTCTCGCCGGCCGGGAACACTTCCTGCAGCGTATGCAGGGCCGACAGGAAACCGCGGAACGGGCCGCCGCTGAGGGGTTCGCGGGCCCGTTCACGCTCGTGCCGGCCAAACGCCTCCACGCCCTGCTCGCGTGAGATGCGCTCGCTCTCGTCACCGAAGATCACCGCGTCACCGTCGAAGGCGATGCGCAACTGGCCGGCCGGGCGACCGGTATCGATCTGGTCGGCCGCCGCGGCGGCGGTTTCGCCGGGCGGCTTGGGCAGGATGGTCGCCGCGGCGATGCCGTGGCGCAGCGCGCTGCGCACCGATTCCGGGTTCGCCGACAGGAACAGGTCGGTGCCGAACGGCTTCACGTACGGCCAGGTCGGCTCGCCGGCGGTGAACGTTGCACGGATGATGCCCAGGCCGTAGTGCTGGATCGAATTGAAGATGCGCAGGCCGGTATCGGCCGAGTTGCGCGACAGCAGGATCACCTCGACGCGAGGATTCTCCGGGCTGGCCCCCTGGTTCAAAGCCAGCAGCTTGCGTACCACCGGAAACGCCACGCCGGGGCCGAGGATATCGTCCTCGTGCTGGCGCTGGAATTCGGCATAGGCCGCCACGCCATCGCTCTCGAACAGCGCGTGGCTTTCCTCGAGGTCGAACAGCGCGCGCGAGGTCACCGCGACGGTCAGCAAACGGGGGGAGTTGTCGCCCATCGGTGGGGGTCCTTCAAGCGGTCGGCACGGCCGGCTGCCCATTGTCCTCAAAAAACGAACTGTTCGCTCAGGATCCGGTCTTCCAGGTTGTGCTCCGGGTCGAACAGCAGGGTCACGCGGCGGTCCTTCGACTCACGGATGGTCACCTCGACCACGTCGCGGGTCTCGTGCGAATCGGCAGTCACGCTGACCGGGCGCTTGTACGGATCGAGCACGCGGAAGCGCACTTCGGTATCGGCCTTCAGGATCGCGCCGCGCCAGCGCCGCGGCCGGTACGGGGCCAACGGCGTCAGCGCGATGGTGTGCGAGCCCAGCGGCAGCACCGGACCATGCGCGGAATAGTTGTAGGCGGTACTGCCGGCCGGGGTGGCCACCAGCACGCCGTCGCCGATCAGTTCGGCCACGCGCTCCTGGCCGTTGAGGTCGATGCCAATATGCGCGGCCTGCCGGGTCTGGCGCAGGAGCGAAACGTCGTTGTAGGCCAGCGAGCCGGTACTGGTGCCGGACTCGGTCAGCGCCACCATTTCCAGCGGGCGCAGGTTGGCCGGTTCTGCGCGTGCGATGCGGGCCTGCACGTCGTCGTCTCCACGGTACTGGTTCATCAGGAAGCCGACCGTGCCCAGCTTCATGCCGAACACCGGCTTGCCCAGGTGCCCATGCCGATGCAGGGTCTGCAGCATGAAGCCGTCGCCCCCCAGCGGGCACAGCACGTCGGCCTGCTCCGGCGCGTGATCGCCATAACGCGAGATCATCGCCGCGCGGGCCATCTGCGCGGGCTCGGCGGTGCTGGCCAGGAAAGCGATGCGGGGGGTGTCGCTCATCGGTGGATCCGGGGGGAAGGCATGAGGAAGAGCATAACCGAGCGCCGGGGGTTGGACCCCGCTGGGCGGATGACCGGCCCGTCCGCCGGGACACGCCGTAAACCCATCCATGGGGGCTCGGTCGCGCCATCCATGGCGCTCACGGTCCCGGCGGACGGGCCGGTCATCCACCTGGCAGGTTCACGGCCGGCGTCGGGTCAGATGGTCGCAAAGGTCAAGGGCAGAAACAAAACGGCCCCGCTTTCGCGGGGCCGTTCCGGTTCACGCATGCCAGGCATGGCCTGGCACTACTTCACTTACGCGCCGTGTGCCGCCAGCTGGCCCAGGCGCTGCACCGCGACCGAAACGGTCGGGTAGTCCAGGGTCTTCTGCTCGGCCAGTTCGGCCAGCATCGCCAGGGTGAAGCGCAGGCTGTTGTCGTCGCGGCCCATCCAGGCTGCGACCTTGGCCTCCGCGCTGCTGCCCTTGGTGCCCAGCACCTGGCCGGCCAGGTTGCGGTGGTTGGCGGCCAGCTCGTCACGCAGCACGCCACGTGCCACGGCGTGCCAACGACCGTTGACCTCCAGCGCATCGACCTGCTCGAACAGCCACGGCAGCTGCAGGGCATCGCCCAGGCGGAAGTGGACCTTGGACACGTCCACCGGCTTCAGCTTGCGGGTGCGGGCCAGTTCGATGATGTCGAACGCCGGCTCCAGGAAGTGCAGTTCGGCCAGCTGCTGCGCCAGCGCGGACGGCAGGCCCTTTTCCTTCCACTCGGCCACCAGGGCTTCGTAGGTCGGACGCTGCGAATCCGGCAGCACACCCGAGGCAACGCGGATGTCGTTGAACGGACCCTGGTAGCGGTTGACCGCTTCAGTGATGCCCGGCATCGCGCCCGGGCGCGACAGCAGCCAACGCACGAACGAACGCTGCAGCTTCCAGATCACTTCCAGTGCGTCGATCTGCACCGACTCCGGCACCTTGCCGTCGAGTGCATCGATCTGCGCCCACAGCGCGCGCGCATCCAGCGTTTCGCGGCTGATGGTGTAGGCCTTGGCGACCTCGGCGATGGAACGGCCGGTGTCTTCCTGCATGCGCATCAGGAAGGTGGCGCCCATGCGGTTGATGGTCTGGTTGGTCACGGCCGTGGCGATGATTTCGCGCTTCAGGCGGTGACGCTCCATCGCGTCGGCGTACTTCTTCTGCAGCGGGGTCGGGAAGTAACGCTGCAGTTCCTTGGACAGGTACGGATCTTCCGGGATGTCCGATTCCAGTAGCTGGGCGAACGCCACCAGCTTCGAGTAGGACAGCAGCACCGACAGTTCCGGGCGGGTCAGGCCCTGGCCGCGTGCCTTGCGCTGGGACAGCTCGGCGTCGGACGGCAGGAACTCGATCTGGCGATCCAGCAGGCCCTGCTGTTCCAGGGTACGGATGAAGTGCTGCTTGGAACCCAGGCGCTTGACCGCCATCCGCTCCATCAGGCTCAGCGCCTGGTTCTGGCGGTAGTTGTCATTGAGCACCAGCTCGGCGACTTCATCGGTCATCGAGGCCAGCAGCTTGTTGCGCTGCTCGACGGTCAGCTTCTTGGCCCGCACCACATCGTTGAGCAGGATCTTGATGTTGACTTCGTGGTCGGAGGTGTCCACACCGGCCGAGTTGTCGATGAAGTCGGTGTTGAGCAGCACGCCGGCCTGGGCGGCTTCGATGCGGCCCAGCTGGGTCAGGCCCAGGTTGCCGCCCTCGCCCACCACCTTGCAGCGCAGCTCGCCACCGTTCACGCGCAGGGCGTTGTTGGCGCGGTCGCCGACATCGCTGTGCTGCTCGCTGGCAGCCTTCACGTAGGTACCGATGCCGCCGTTCCACAGCAGGTCGACCGGTGCCTTCAGGATCGCGCTCATCAGATCGTTCGGCGACAGCGCCTTGACGTTGTCATCCAGGCCCAGCGCTTCACGCACCTGCGGGGTGATCTCGATCGACTTCAGGCTGCGCGGGTACACGCCGCCGCCCTTGCTGATCAGCTTGGCGTCGTAGTCCGCCCAGCTCGAACGCGGCACGGTAAACAGGCGCTCACGTTCGACGAACGTGGTGGCCGCATCCGGGTTCGGGTCCAGGAAGATGTGGCGGTGGTCGAAGGCAGCGACCAGGCGGATGTGGCGCGACAGCAGCATGCCGTTGCCGAACACGTCGCCGGACATGTCGCCGACGCCGACCGCAGTGAAGTCCTGGGTCTGGCTGTCACGGCCCAGAGCACGGAAGTGGCGCTTGACCGATTCCCACGCACCGCGTGCGGTGATGCCCATGCCCTTGTGGTCATAGCCAACCGAACCACCGGAGGCGAACGCATCGCCCATCCAGAAGCCGTGCGCGATGGCCAGGCCGTTGGCGATGTCGGAGAAGGTCGCGGTGCCCTTGTCGGCGGCCACCACCAGGTACGGATCGTCCATGTCGTGGCGCACGACATCCACCGGCGGCACGATCTTGTTGTTGACGATGTTGTCGGTGATGTCCAGCAGGCCCTGGATGAACAGCTTGTAGCAGGCCACGCCGTTGGCGAAGATCGCGTCGCGGTCGCCGTTCACCGGCGGGGTCTTGGCGAAGAAGCCGCCCTTCGCGCCGACCGGCACGATCACGGTGTTCTTGACCATCTGTGCCTTGACCAGGCCCAGCACTTCGGTACGGAAGTCTTCGCGACGGTCCGACCAGCGCAGGCCGCCACGGGCGACCGCGCCGAAGCGCAGGTGGGTACCTTCCACGCGCGGGCCGTAGACGAAGATCTCGCGGTACGGGCGCGGCTTCGGCAGGTCCGGCACCAGCGCCGAATCAAACTTGAAGCTGATGACATGGCCGTGCTGGCCGTTGGCATCGGTCTGGTAGTAGCTGGTGCGCAGGGTCGCGTCGATCACGCCCATGAACGAGCGCAGGATGCGGTCCTCGTCCAGGCTGGACACACGGTCCATCAGCTTCAGCAGCGCATCGCGCGCGGCCTGCATCTGCGCGTCGCGGTCACCCTTGCGGGCGTCGACCACGGTCTTGAGCACCTTCAGGGTGGCGTCGTCGCCAGCAGCCAGCACATCGAAGTGGGCCTTCAGCTGGGCCTGGCCGGCGGCGATGTCATCCTTGCTCTCGTGGCCGGTAGCCGGATCGAAGCGCGCTTCGAACAGCTCGACCAGCAGTCGGGCCAGCAGCGGGTAGCGCGCGAAGGTGCCTTCCACGTAGGCCTGCGAGAACGGCACGCCGGTCTGCAGCAGGTACTTGCAGTAGCCACGCAGCATGGCGACCTGGCGCCAGTGCAGGCCGGCAGCCAGCACCAGGCGGTTGAAGCCGTCGTTCTCGGCATCGCCGTGCCAGACGCGGGCAAAGGTCTCGCCGAAGGCTTCATCGACGCTGGCGGCATCGATCGCGCCGGCGGTCGATTCGACCTCGAAGTCCTGCACGTACACCGGGGCGTTGTCGACCGACAGGCGGTACGGACGCTCGGCGATCACGCGCAGGCCCATGTTTTCCATCATCGGCAGCGCGTCCGACAGCGGGATGTCGTCCAGCTGGCGATACAGCTTCAGGCGCAGGCCATCACCGCTTTCGCGCGGCACGGCCTGCAGGCTCAGGCGCAGGTCGTCCGGGCCGGTCAGGGCATCAAGCTGGCTGACATCGTTGGCTGCAACCGCGGTGCTGTTGTCTTCGATGTAGCCGGCCGGCAGCGCCTTGCCGATACGCGCGGCGATGCGCAGGCCTTCGGTCTCGCCGTGGCGGGCCACCAGCGCTTCGCGCAGGTCGTCCTGCCAGTTGCGCAGCACCTGGGCCAGCTTCTGCTCCAGTTCGGCGGTATCAACGTCGAGCATTTCACCCGGCTTCGGGCGCACGATCAGGTGCACCTGGGCCAGCGGCGATTCGCCCAGCACCACCGAGCTGTCGACGTACTCACCGTGCAGCGCGTCCTTCAGCATCGCCTCGATGCGCAGGCGCACGTCGGTGTTGAAGCGCTCGCGCGGCAGGTAGACCAGCGCGGAAATGAAACGGCTGTACTTGTCGCGGCGCAGGAACAGGCGGCTGCGCACGCGTTCCTGCAGGCCCAGCACGCCCATCGCGGTGCGGAACAGTTCGTCCTCGCTGGACTGGAACAGTTCTTCGCGCGGCAGGGTTTCCAAGATGTGGCGCAGGGCCTTGCCACTGTGGCTGGCCGGGGCCAGGCCGGACTGCTTCATCACGTGCTCGTGGCGCTGGCGCACCAGCGGGATCTCCCATGGGCGGCGGTTGTAGGCGCTGGAGGTGAACAGGCCGAGGAAGCGCTGCTCGCCGATGATCTTGCCCTTGGCGTCGAATTCCAGCACGCCGATGTAGTCCATGTAGCCGGCGCGGTGCACGCGCGAACGGGCATTGGTCTTGGTCAGGATCAGCGCGTCCTTCAGGCCGGACGTGGCGTTCAGGCCCTGCGCGGCCAGGGTCTTGACCGGGCGGGCCGCGGACTTGTCCTTGCCGCGCATCAGGCCCAGGCCGGTGTCGTTCAGCGGCGCCAGTACGTCTTCCTTGCCCTGCTTCTCGACGCGGTACTCGCGGTAGCCGAAGAAGGTGAAGTGGTTGTCGGCGGCCCAGCGCAGGAACTCCTGTGCTTCCTTGCGCGATGCATCGTCGACCGGCAGCTGGCGCTTGCCCAGGTCGTCGGCCAGTGCCAGTGCCTTGTCCTTCATCGGCTGCCAGTCGCGCACGATCGCGCGTACTTCGTCCAGCGCCTTGTTGATGGCCTGTTCGATGGCGGCCATGGCTTCGGCCGGCTGGCGGTCGATCTCCAGCAGCATCACCGACTCGGCATCACCCTCGCCGACCTTGACCAGCTTGCCGGCCTTGTCGCGGGTGAAGCGCAGCACCGGGTGGCCCAGCACGTGGACGCCCACGCCCTGCTCGGCCAGCGACATGGTGACCGTATCGACGAGGAACGGCATGTCATCGTTGACGATCTGCAGCACGGTGTGCGGCGATTCCCAACCGTTGGCCTTCGCGGTCGGATTGAACACGCGGACGTTGGCCTTGCCGGCCTTGCGGGCACGCGCGAATTCCAGCGTCTCAGCCGCGAGAGCGGCCCACTCTTCAGCGCTGTGGTGCGGGAACTCGTCCGATTCCATGCGCTTGTAGAAGTCAGTGGCAAAGGCCACTGCTTCGGCCTGTGCGGCCGCGGGGTAGCGCTTGCGCAAGGCCGTGTACACCGGCTCCAGGGAGAAACCAGCGGTCACTGCGACCTCCGACTCTGCTGGTTTCGTCTTGTTCTTCACGGTCTTGGCTGCGGTTTTTTGCGGTTTCATGGCAGAGCGATGCGCTTGCTCAGTTGGGAAAATGAAATTGTAGCCCTACCGCGCGAAAAGGCCTTGCTGCAGGACGGAATAAGCAGATTCGGGTTTGCTGCGGTTCAAACGCCTATTCAGTTCGCACCGGTATGGTGCTGGCGCCTGTTTCAGCACTGCCGACAGGATCGGCAAAACGTGTTACGGGAAGACACACGCGGCGACGCCGATGCGATTCCACAATCCTGAACTGGACGGTATAGTCCACCGCGTGAACCCGGCCTACCTCCCCGTTGCCCTCGATGCACGCGATGAGCGTGTGTTCGACGCCGTACGCGAACTGCTGGCCCAGCAGGGCATGCAGATGAGCATGGAGGCGGTGGCCCAGCACGCCGGCTGCTCCAAGCAGACCCTGTACTCGCGCTACGGCAGCAAGCAGGAACTGCTGCGCCGGGTGATGCAGCGCCACGTCGGCCACGCTACCGGCGCCATGGTTCGTGCACTCCGCACTGACGACCTGCGTGCCAGCCTGCTCCAGTTCGCCACCGACTTCCTGGAGCACTTCAACCAACCGCACGTGGGCCAGGCTTGCCGGCTGATCGCCGCCGACGCGGCCCAGTTTCCCGAAGAGGCGCGTACGCTGTACCGGCACGGAGCCGGCGCACTGACGCTTCATCTTGCTGAATGGATTGAAACCGTTTGCATGCGTGGCCAGCTCCGGCATGACGACCCGCACTTCATGGCCGAACTGCTGCTGAGCATGATTGCCGGTCAGGATTTCGACAAACAGCGTTTCCATACCCCCCATCGTGATGACGCGCGGCTGCGTCGGCGCTGGGCAGAGTTCTCCGTCGACAGCTTCCTGCGCGCCTTCGCGCCTCAGCCGTCGCCGGCCCCGTCTTCAAACCAACCCCGGAGTTCCTCCTGATGACCGCCCCACTCCGCACCCTTGCCTTGACGTGCGCCGTTGCTGTCGCGCTGGCTGCCTGCAAGAAGCCGGAACAGCAGACGCCCCCGCCGCCGGAGGTGGGCGTGATCGACGCCAAGCCGCAGACCCTGCCGCTGCAGCGCGAGCTGGTCGGTCGCCTGTCGCCGTTCCGCAGCGCCGACGTGCGTGCGCGCGTGCCGGGCGTGCTGCTCAAGCGCGTCTACCAGGAAGGCTCGCAGGTCAAGCAGGGCCAGCCCCTGTTCCTGATCGACCCGGCGCCGCTGCGTGCCTCGCTCAACGCCTCCGAAGCACAGCTGGCCTCGGCCCGCGCGACCTACGCCAACGCCAAGGTGGCCGCCGACCGTGCACGTTCGCTGGCGCCGCAGCAGTTCGTCTCCAAGTCCGACCTGGACAACGCTGAATCGGCCGAGCGTACCGCGCTGGCGGCGGTCAAGCAGGCCGAAGCAGCGGTGACTTCCTCGCGCATCAGCCTGGGCTACACCGAAGTAACCGCACCGATCAGCGGCGTGGCCAACAAGCAGCAGGTCACCGAAGGCGCGCTGGTCGGCCAGGGCGATGTGACCCTGCTGACCACCGTCGACCAGCTCGACCCGCTGTACGTGAACTTCTCGCTGAGCGTGGACGAGCTGACCCAGCTGCGCGCGCAACAGGCCAAGGGCGCGCTGGCGCTGTCGGGCGACGGCAAGGCCACGGTGAACGTCAAGCTGGCCGATGGCAGCACCTACAGCGAGCCGGGCACCCTGGACTTCTCCTCGACCACGGTCGACCCGGCCACCGGTGCGGTGTCGTTGCGTGCGTTGCTGCCGAACCCGCAGCAGATCCTGCTGCCGGGCGCCTTCGTCAGCTTCCAGGCCAACCTGGGCGAACGCAACAATGCCTTCCTGGTACCGCAGCAGGCCCTGCTGCGCGACACCACGGGCGGCTACGTGATGGTGGTCGGCGCCGACGGCAAGGTCGCGCGCAAGAACGTGAAGACCGATGGCGCGCAGAACGGCAACTGGCTGGTCAGCGACGGCCTGGCCGCCGGCGACAAGGTGATCGTGGCCGGCGTGCAGAAGGTCAAGGAAGGTGCACCGGCGGTGGCCAAGCCGTGGACCCCGGGGCAGGACGCCAACGGCAAGCCGGCCGCAGGCGGCGCCGCTCCGGCGGGCACCGCACCGGCTGCTGGCAAGGCACCGGCCGACGCGGCCAAGCCCGAGCAGGCCGATGCGGCCAAGCCGGCCGCCACCGATTCGAACAAGCAGTAACGGGAACCTTCCGTCATGCCTAAATTTTTCATCGAACATCCAGTCTTCGCCTGGGTGGTGGCGATCCTGATCTCGCTCAGCGGCGTGATCGCGATCCTCAACCTGGGCGTGGAGTCCTATCCCAACATCGCCCCACCGCAGGTCACCGTCTCGGCCACCTACCCGGGCGCCAGTGCCGACACCACGGAAAAATCGGTCACCCAGGTGATCGAGCAGCAGCTGACCGGTATCGATCACCTGCTGTACTTCAGCTCTTCCTCGTCGTCCAACGGCCGTGCGCAGATCACCCTGACCTTCGAGACGGGTACCGATCCGGACATCGCCCAGGTGCAGGTGCAGAACAAGGTCTCGCTGGCCACGCCACGACTGCCTTCGGAAGTGACCCAGCAGGGCGTGGTGGTGGCCAAGGCCAACGCCGGCTTCCTGATGGTGGTGGCGCTGCAGTCCGATACCCCGACCATCAACCGTGATGCGCTGAACGACATCGTTGGTTCGCGCGTGCTCGACCAGGTCTCGCGTATCCCCGGCGTCGGCAGCACCCAGCAGTTCGGTTCCGAGTACGCGATGAACATCTGGCTGAACCCGGAAAAGATGCAGGGTTATGGCCTGTCGGCCAGCCAGGTGCTGGCTGCGGTGCGCGCGCAGAACGTGCAGTTCGCCGCCGGTGCGCTTGGCTCGGATCCGTCGCCGGAAGGCCAGCACTTCACCGCCACGGTCTCGGCCGAAGGCCGCTTCAGTTCGCCGCAGGAGTTCGAGAACATCATCCTGCGCGCCAACGCTGACGGCTCGCGGGTGCTGTTGAAGGACATCGCCCGCGTTGCCTTCGGTGCCAACAACTACGGTTTCGACACCCAGTACAACGGCAAGCCGACCGGTGCCTTCGCCATCCAGCTGCTGCCGGGCGCCAACGCCCTGAACGTGGCCGAGGCGGTGCGCGCCAAGATGGACGAGCTGCAGCCCAGCTTCCCGTCCGGGGTGACCTGGTTCTCGCCGTACGACAGCACCACCTTCGTCAAGATCTCGATCCAGGAAGTGGTCAAGACGCTGTTTGAAGCAGTGTTCCTGGTGTTCCTGGTGATGCTGATCTTCCTGCAGAACTTCCGCGCCACGCTGATCCCGACCCTGGTCATCCCGGTGGCGCTGCTCGGTACCTTCCTGGGCATGTGGATGATCGGCTTCACGATCAACCAGCTGACCCTGTTCGCGATGGTGCTGGCAATCGGCATCGTGGTCGATGACGCGATCGTGGTGATCGAGAACGTCGAACGCATCATGACCGAGGAAGGCCTGGCGCCGAAGCCGGCCACGCAGAAGGCGATGACCCAGATCACCGGCGCGGTGGTGGCGATCACCGTCGTGCTGGCTGCGGTGTTCATCCCGTCCGCCCTGCAGGGCGGCGCCGCCGGTGAGATCTACAAGCAGTTCGCCCTGACCATCGCCATTTCGATGGCGTTCTCGGCGTTCCTGGCGCTGGGCTTCACCCCGGCGCTGTGCGCGACCTTCCTGAAGCCGACGCACAACGACAATCCGAACATCGTCTACCGCACCTTCAACAAGTACTACGACAAGATCAGCCACACCTATGTCGGCCACATCACCTCGGCGGTGCGCCATGCGCCGCGCTGGATGATCCTGTTCGTGGTGCTCACCGCACTGTGCGGCTTCCTGTTCACCCGCATGCCGGGCAGCTTCCTGCCGGAAGAAGACCAGGGCTATGCGCTGGCGATCGTGCAGCTGCCGCCGGGCTCGACCAAGGGCCAGACCAACGAAGTGTTCGCGCAGATGCGTGGCATCCTGGAAAAGCAGGATGGCTATGAAGGCATGCTGCAGGTGGCCGGCTTCAGCTTCGTCGGTTCCGGCGAGAACGTCGGCATGGGCTTCATCCGCCTGAAGCCGTGGGAGGAACGCAAGTTCACCGCGCCCGAGTTCATCCAGAACATGAACGGCGCGTTCTACGGCATCAAGGAAGCGCAGATCTTCGTGGTCAACCTACCCACCGTGCAGGGCCTTGGCCAGTTCGGCGGCTTCGACATGTGGCTGCAGGACCGCAGCGGTGCCGGTTACGAGCAGCTGACGCAGGCCCGCAACATCCTGCTCGGCCAGGCCGCGCAGAAGCCGGACCACCTGGTCGGCGTGCGCCCGAACGGCCTGGAAAACGCGCCGCAGCTGCAGCTGCATGTAGACCGCGTGCAGGCGCAGTCGATGGGCATGTCGGTGTCGGACGTGTACAGCACCATCCAGCTGATGCTGGCCCCGGTGTACGTCAACGACTTCTTCTACGAAGGCCGCATCAAGCGCGTGACCATGCAGGCCGATGGTCCGTACCGCACCGGCCAGGAGTCGCTGAAGAGCTTCTACAGCCCGTCCAGCCTGACCAAGAACGCCGATGGCACCAATTCGATGATCCCGCTGAACACGGTGGTCAAGTCCGAGTGGGTGTCGGCACCGCCGTCGCTGAGCCGCTACAACGGCTACTCGGCGATCAACATCGTCGGCTCGCAGGCCCCGGGTACCAGCTCGGGCGAGGCGATGCAGACCATGGAGAGCATCGTCAACGACGACCTGCCGGCCGGCTTCGGCTACGACTGGTCGGGCATGTCCTACCAGGAAATCCTGGCTGGCAACGCGGCGACGCTGCTGCTGGTGCTGTCGATCGTAGTGGTGTTCCTGTGCCTGGCCGCGCTGTATGAGAGCTGGTCGATCCCGGTGGCGGTGCTGCTGGTGGTGCCGCTGGGTGTGCTCGGTGCCCTCGGCCTGTCGATGCTGCGCGGCCTGCCCAACGATCTGTTCTTCAAGATCGGCCTGATCACCGTGATCGGCCTGGCGGCGAAGAACGCGATCCTGATCGTGGAGTTCGCGGTGGAGCAGCGCGCCGCCGGCAAGAACCTGCGCGATGCCACCATCGAAGCGGCCCGCCTGCGTTTCCGCCCGATCCTGATGACCTCGTTCGCGTTCATCATGGGCGTGATCCCGATGGCGATCTCCACCGGCGCGGGCGCCAATTCCCGCCACGCCATCGGTACCGGCGTGATCGGCGGCATGCTGTTCGCCACCCTGCTCGGCCTGTTGATGATCCCGGTGTTCTTCGTGGTCGTGCGCCGCATGCTGGGCGACAAGCTGGATGAACCGTCCAAGGAGTTCATGGAACGCCAGCGCGACGCGGATGCAGCACACCGTCCGGATCGTTGATCCAGCGGTGAACTGAAACGAGAAAGGCCCCGGTGCGATCCGGGGCCTTTTTTGTTGCCGCTTCTGGACCCATGCCGCCCCAGGTCGGCATCTACCGGAGCGACGCATACCCGGTAGTCGCCAACCTTGGTGGGCGCTGTCCGGGCAGCGTCTCAGCGCAACACTGCAATCACCACGCATGCCGCCACAATCGCCAGCGCAGGCCATTGCATCGGCAGGAAGAAGAAGTGATGCGGAGCATGCTGCCCAGGTGCACGCGGCTTTCGATTGAGCACGAAACCCAGCACCGTGTTGATTGCCGAGCCAAGGCCGAACGCCAGCAGGACCTGGCTGAGTGAAGTATTGCCGCGACCCACCGCTGGATCCGGGAACAGGATGAGGATGAGCAGCACGGCAGCGATCGGTGTGAGCAGGGTCAGCAGCCCTGCGCCTCGATAGATGAGCATGTGGTGGCGTCCATGAACGGTGGAGCATTCTGCGACCAAGGAGCGGGAATGCCAATGGATCGTTGGCATGTCGCCTGCCCGGAGACCGGTCGCATACGGCCTGTACTGAAAAGTCCCTTCCACTGCTGCGCCGACAACGAGGCGCTCAAGGCGTCTACCGGTTTCGCATAAGGCCCCCGCTTTGGATTCCTGGGCGCGCAGAAGTGCGGCACGCCCGGATCGTTGCTATCCAGATGCCTCCACGGCAATCGATCCGATGCCGCCCAGGAGACAGTTCATGGAAAGAGCACCACTACGACGCTTCAGCCGCCCCGCCCTTCTGCTTGGCGCGCTCTTCGCGGCCAGCAGCGTCCAGGACGCACATGCGGCAGGCGTCCTCGTCTGCGACAACTGTCGCGATCCACGCGCACTGGCGCTTTACTCGGGCACGGGGCCCACCATCGTCGTCGACTTCCAGCAGCGCCGGCTCCATGGCTTCGATGTGGAATACGATCGCGAGCTGCGTCGGTATCGCGCCACCAGGGCGCAGATTCCCGAGCCAATCAACGCATCCTTCAATCGGATCATGGGGATGCTCGACAACAACGTGCCAACCGTACAGTTCGCGCCGCGGCAGTGGGCCGGAAGAGGAGTCCAGTACGAGGTTCATCCTGATGACCCGCAATACGCCAACGGCATAGGCTTCCCGGAAGAGCACAAGAACCTCAACGCCTACGATGTCGTGCAGATGGCAACCGAGCGATTCAGGCTGGAGAGCGCCATGGGCAAGGCATTCACAGGCGCCACGACATCGTCGAGGGCTTGGAACAGCATGGCGACATTCCTGTCCTCGATCGGCCTGAGCTTCGTCAGCAAGGCCCTCGGAATCGACGGTGCAATCTACAGGATCACCTGGCGCGATGGCTCGAAGACTACGCTGGCCATCGTCTCTTCGTCAGTGGACACCGCCAGATACGTGCAAGGCCAGAGCAAGGACGCCAATGGCAACATGATTCCCGACGGCGCGGCAACCAGCCCCGGCCTGGCCCAACACTTCGCCGGCACCTACAACTTCAACAGCCGGGACGATCTGGATCGATGGATCGACTCCGGTCGCCTCTATGGGGTGAACATGTTCCCCGGTGCTCCACCTGAGTCGCTGCAGATCGTCTGTGAATGGAACGGAACGGATATCGTTTGCCGATTGCCACGTTGATCGCACAAAGGAAACGGGGCGGCAATCGCCGCCCCGTCGCGTCCATCAGCGCAACCCGGTCTCGTTGCGCGCGATCACCAGGCGCTGGATCTCCGAGGTGCCCTCGTAGATCTCGGTGATCTTGGCATCACGGAAGTAACGCTCCAGCGGCATCTCCTTCGAGTACCCCATGCCGCCGTGGATCTGCACCGCCTGGTGCGTGATCCACATCGCTGCTTCCGAAGCGGTCAGTTTGGCCACCGCTGCTTCGGTGCTGAAACGCTTGCCCTGACCCTTCACCCACGCGGCACGCAGGGTCAGCAGCAGCGCTGCGTCCAGCTTGCACTTCATGTCGGCGATCTTGGCCTGGGTCATCTGGAAGGTGCCGATGGCCGCGCCGAAGGCCTTGCGCTCCTTCACGTATTCCAGGGTCGCCTCATAGGCGGCGCGGGCGATGCCGATGGCCTGCGAGGCGATGCCGATGCGGCCAGCATCGAGCACGCTCATGGCGATCTTGAAGCCCTCGCCTTCCTGGCCCAGCACGTCTTCGGCCTGCGCCACGTAATCGCTGAACTCGATCTCGCAGGTGGCCGAAGCGCGGATGCCCAGCTTCGGCTCGGTCTTGCCGCGACCGAAGCCCGC
The DNA here is from genome assembly GCF_059368495.1 of Stenotrophomonas sp. YJH_SMC_91. Classification (NCBI taxonomy): domain Bacteria; kingdom Pseudomonadati; phylum Pseudomonadota; class Gammaproteobacteria; order Lysobacterales; family Lysobacteraceae; genus Stenotrophomonas; species Stenotrophomonas sp. YJH_SMC_91. Next base: position 404,439 of record NZ_JCAFRT010000002.1, read on the forward strand.
CTTGTCGGTATCGATGAGGAAGGCGGTGATGCCGCGCGCGCCCTTGTCCGGCTCGCTCATCGCGAACAGCACGATGTACCTGGCCACCGGGCCGGAGGTGATCCAGCTCTTCTTGCCGTTGATGACGAAGGTGCCGTCGGCCTGCTTCACCGCGCGGCAGCGCATGGCGGTGGCATCGGAGCCGGACTGCGGCTCGGTCAGCGCGAACGCGCCAATGGCCTCGCCCTCGGCGATGGCACGCACGTAGGTCTGCTTCTGCTGCTCGGTACCGTGGGTGAGGATGCCGTTGCAGAACAGCGAGTTGTTGACCGACATGATGGTCGAATGGGCTGCGTCGGCGGCGGCGACCTCCACCATCGCCAGCACGTACGCAACCGGGTCCATGCCCGCGCCACCGTATTCGGTCGGCACTTCGATGCCCATCAGGCCGTTCTCGCCCAGCAGGCGGATGTTGTCGAGCGGGAACTCGCCGGTACGGTCATGGTGCTCCGCGCTCGGGGCGATCTTCTCCTGCGCGATGCGCCGCGCAACGTCCTGCAGCATCAACTGCTCTTCGGTAAAGCTGAAATCCACAACACCCTCCCGGGTACATGAAGTTATGGGCTACATACGGCGCGCCCAGGTGCCCCGATTGTACCGGGGCCCGGCTGTTTCCGTACGCTGGCGACTTGACCGCGACGGGCCCTTTCAGCGAATATATCTCTATATCGCGATAGGTAGATATTTATGGATCTTGAAGACTGGTCGACCCGCCTGAAGGTGTTCGCCGATGCGACCCGCGTGCGCCTGCTGGCGCTGCTGGAGCAGGAGGAACTGACCGTGGCCGAACTGTCGGCGATCACCCGGCTGGCACAGCCACGCGTGTCCACCCACCTGGCGCGCCTGAAGGAAGCCGGCCTGGTCCGCGACCGCCGTGCGGGCGTATCGGCCTATTACCGCTTCGACGAGGCCCAGCTGGACCCGGCGCAGCGTGCATTGTGGCATGCCTTGAGCAACGGAAGCGATGACCCGCTGCTGCGCCAGGACGCTGAACGCGTCGCTGCCGTGCTGGCCCATCGCGCCTCCGACCAGAACTGGGCCGACAGCGTGGCCGGCGACATGGAACGCCACTACTCCCCGGGGCGCACCTGGGAAGCCCTCGCCCGCACCGCGCTGCCGCTGCTGGAGACCGGCGACGTGCTGGACATCGCCTCTGGTGACGGCGTGCTGGCCGAACTGGTGGCCCCGCATGCCAAGCGCTACATCTGCATCGACACCAGCGCGCGCGTGGTCGCCGCCGCCAGCGAGCGCCTACGCCGTCTGCCCAACGTGGAAGTGCGCGAGGGCGACATGCATGCGCTGCCCTTCAAGGACAACAGTTTCGATCTGGTAGTGCTGATGCACGCGCTGACCTACGCCAGCAAGCCGGCGCAGGCGGTGACCGAAGGCGCGCGCGTGCTGCGCCCCGGTGGCCGCCTGCTGCTGTGCAGCCTCGCCCGCCACGAGCACAAGGCAGCAGTGGAGGCTTACGGCCACGTCAACCTCGGTTTCAGTGACAAGGAACTGCGCAGGTTCGTCGACAAGGCCGGCCTGCAGGTGTCCAGCCTGGAGACGGTTACCCGCGAAAAGCGTCCGCCGCACTTTGAAGTGATTTCACTGATCGCCCACAAGCCCTGAGCCGAGACCGCCATGCCTGCCCTGCCCTGGTTGCATCCTGATCGTGCCAACGCCCTGCTCGACGCCCTGCGCGAGCGGATCCTGATCATCGACGGCGCGATGGGTACGATGATCCAGCGCCATGGCCTGCAGGAAGACGATTACCGTGGCGAGCGCTTCGCCGATGGCTACGACCATCTGCATGGCCCCGGCTGCGATCACGCAACACCGGAAGGCCATGACCTGAAGGGCAACAACGACCTGCTGCTGCTGACCCGGCCGCAGATCATCGCCGACATCCACACCGCCTACCTGGAAGCGGGCGCGGATCTGGTCGAGACCAACACCTTCAACGCCACGTCGGTCAGCCAGGCCGACTACCACCTCGAACACCTGGTGTACGAATTGAACAAGGCCGGTGCCGCAGTTGCGCGAACCTGCTGTGATGCAGTGGCTGCGACCACGCCGGGCAAGCCCCGCTTCGTGATCGGGGTGATCGGCCCCACCAGCCGCACCGCCTCGATCAGTCCCGACGTCAATGATCCGGGCTTCCGCAACACCAGCTTCGACGAGCTGCGCGACACCTACCGCGAAGCGATCGAGGGCCTGATCGACGGCGGTGCCGACACCCTCATGGTCGAGACCATCTTCGACACGCTCAACGCCAAGGCGGCGCTGTATGCGCTGGAAGAGGCTTTTGATGCGCGTGGCGCGCGCTTGCCGGTGATGATCTCCGGCACCATCACCGACGCGTCCGGACGCACCCTGTCCGGGCAGACTGCGGAAGCCTTCCATGCCTCGCTGGCGCATGCTCGGCCGCTGTCGATCGGGCTGAACTGCGCGCTGGGCGCCGATGCGATGCGACCGCACGTGGAAACCCTTGCGCAGGTCGCCGACTGCTACGTCAGCGCACACCCCAATGCCGGTCTGCCCAATGCCTTCGGCGAGTATGACGAGACGCCGGAGGACATGGCCAGCACCCTGCGAGGCTTCGCCGAAGATGGCCTGCTGAACCTGGTCGGCGGCTGCTGCGGCTCCACGCCCGACCATATCCGCGCCATTGCCGCGGCTGTGACCGGGCTGCCGCCGCGCGCACTGCCCGGCACCCGGGAGCAGGCCGCATGAATGTCGCCGCCACCGTTCCGCACTTCCCGCCCTATTGCTGCTGAGCCGACGCCTGCCATGACGCCTGTCCGCCCTACCCGCCTGTCCGGCCTGGAACCCCTGGTCATCACCCCGGACCTGCTGTTCATCAACGTCGGCGAACGCGCCAACGTGACCGGCAGCGCGCAGTTCCGCAAGCTGATCAAGGAAGGCCGCTACGAAGAAGCGGTGGACGTGGCCCGCCAGCAGGTGGCAAGCGGCGCGCAGATCCTCGACGTCAACATGGACGAGGGCCTGATCGATTCGGAAGCGGCGATGACCCGCTACCTCAACCTGATCATGTCCGAGCCGGACATCGCCCGCATCCCGGTGATGGTCGACTCCTCCAAGTGGAGCGTGATCGAGGCCGGCCTGAAGTGCCTGCAGGGCAAGAGCGTGGTCAACTCGATCTCGCTGAAGGAAGGCGAGGCACTGTTCCGCGAGCACGCGCGCAAGGTCCTGCGCTACGGTGCTGCCGCGGTGGTGATGGCCTTCGATGAAAGCGGGCAGGCCGATACCTGCGCGCGCAAGGTCGAGATCTGCACCCGCGCCTACCGCATCCTGGTCGACGAGATCGGCTTCCCGCCGCAGGACATCATCTTCGATCCGAACATCTTCGCCGTCGCCACCGGCATCGAAGAACATGACAACTATGCGGTGGACTTCATCGAAGCCACCCGCATCATCAAGCAGACGCTGCCGCACTGCCACGTCTCCGGTGGTGTCTCCAACGTCTCGTTCTCGTTCCGCGGCAACGAAACGGTGCGCCAGGCCATCCATTCGGTGTTCCTGTACCACGCCATCGCCGCCGGCATGGACATGGGCATCGTCAATGCCGGTGCCATGCCGATCTACGATGAGCTGGAGCCGGAGCTGCGTGAGCGCGTGGAGGATGTGATCCTCAACCGCCGCAGCGATGCCACCGAACGCCTGCTGGAGATCGCCGAGCGCTACAAGGGCAGGAAGGGTGCGGCGAAGACCGAAGACCTGGCCTGGCGCGACAAGCCGGTGGCGCAGCGCCTGGCGCATGCACTGGTGCACGGCCTGGATGCCTTTGTCGAGGAAGACACCGAGCTGGCCCGGCAGGCCTCCAGCCGCCCGCTGGACGTGATCGAAGGCCCGCTGATGGACGGCATGAACATCGTCGGTGACCTGTTCGGCGCCGGCAAGATGTTCCTGCCGCAGGTGGTGAAATCCGCGCGTGTGATGAAGAAGGCCGTGGCCTACCTGCTGCCGTACATCGAGGCGGAGAAGGCGCGCAGCGGCGACACTGCCAAGAGCAACGGCAAGATCATCATGGCCACGGTGAAGGGCGATGTGCATGACATCGGCAAGAACATCGTCGGCGTGGTCCTGGCCTGCAACAACTTCGAGGTGGTCGACCTTGGCGTGATGGTGCCGGCGCAGAAGATCCTCGATGCCGCGCGCGAGCACAACGCCGACCTGATCGGCCTGTCCGGTCTGATCACTCCCTCGCTGGAGGAGATGAGCCACGTCGCCCGCGAGATGGAGCGCCAGGGTTTCAATCTGCCGCTGCTGATCGGCGGCGCCACCACCTCGCGCGCGCACACCGCGTTGAAGATCGACCCGCACTACAAAGCGCCTACGGTGTGGGTGAAGGACGCCTCGCGCGCGGTCGGCGTGGCCCAGTCGCTGATCTCGCGCGACCTGCGCGAAGCCTTCGTTGCCGCCAACGAGGCCGACTATGCCGAGATCCGGGCACGGCACCGCAATCGTGGCGATGCCAAGCGCCTGGTGTCGCTGGAACATGCACGCGGGCAGAAGTTCCAGGGCGACTGGGGGAACTACACGCCGCCCGCACCGAAGCAGCCGGGCCTGCACGTCTTCGATGACTATCCGCTGGCCGAGCTGGTCGAGTACATCGACTGGACGCCGTTCTTCCAGGCCTGGGAGCTTGCCGGCAAGTTCCCGGCGATCCTCACCGACGAGATCGTCGGCAGCCAGGCCAGCGAGCTTTACCGCGATGCCCGCGCGATGCTCGACCGCATCGTCGGCGAGAAGTGGCTGACCGCCAAGGCCGTGTTCGGCCTGTGGCCGGCCAACAGCGTCGGCGACGACGTGCGCGTGCAGCACCCACAGGGCGAGACCACCCTGCACTTCCTGCGCCAGCAGGTGGACAAGCCGGCCGAGCGCCCGGATTTCTGCCTGGCCGATTTCATCGCCCCGACCGACAGCGGCAGGCAGGACTGGATCGGCGCGTTCGCGGTCACCGCCGGCATCGGCATCGATGCCCACGTGGCGCGCTTCGAAGCCGAGCATGACGACTACAACGCGATCCTGCTGAAGGCGCTGGCCGACCGCTTCGCCGAAGCCCTGGCCGAGCGCCTGCATCAGCGCGTACGCACGGAATTCTGGGGTTATGACCAGGCCGAGACGCTGGACAACGACGCCCTGATCGATGAGCAGTACCGTGGCATCCGCCCCGCCCCCGGCTATCCGGCGTGCCCCGAGCACAGCGAGAAGCGGCGCCTGTTCGATCTGCTGCGGGCCGAGGCCAACGCCGGCATGGAACTGACCGAGAGCTTTGCGATGCTTCCGACCGCCGCAGTGTCGGGCTACTACTTCAGTCATCCGCAAAGCCAGTACTTCGTGGTCGGGCGCCTCAGCCGCGAGCAGGTCACCGACTACGCCCGGCGCAAGGGCGTGGAGCGCGCCCAGGCCGAGCGCTGGCTGGCCTCCAACCTCGACTACGATCCCGAATGACACAGAATGGGGACGGAGGGGATCAAGTCGCTTGTGGCACAAATGACTTGATCCCCTCCGTCCCCTTTTTGCTTCATCATTCCGCGATGACCGTTCCCGTTGCCCGTCTTTCCAGCTTCTACCTGTTCTATTACGCGGCGCTGGGCGCGTTCACTCCGTACTGGAGCCTGTTCCTCACTGCACGCGGGATGAGCGTGACCGCCATCAGCGTGATGATGGGGCTGTGGTATGCCACACGCGTGGTTGCACCCAGTGCCTGGACCTCGCTGGCAGCCACCTCACCGCGGCCGATCCGACTGTTGCGCATCGGCTGCGTACTGACCCTGATCAGCTTCGCCGCATTCCTGCTGCCTCTGCCGCAGCCATGGATGTATCCGGCGATGATCGTGTTCTGCTTCTTCTACAACGCGGTGATGCCGCAGTTCGAGTCGATCACCCTCACCCATCTCGGCAGCGACAGCCACCGCTACGGCCTGATCCGGGTCTGGGGTTCGCTTGGGTTCATCGCCATCGTCACCCTGTTCGGCTGGCTGATCGAAGGTGACGGCACCGCCGGCCGCGCCGGGCTGCTGCCCTGGATGATGCTGCCGCTGTTCGTCCTGCTGGTCGCCTCGGCCTTCAGCAACCACTACGCACGCGACATCGGCAGGACCGGCGGCGATGCCAGCGGCTTCTGGCAGATCGTGCGCCGCCCGCCGGTGCTGGCGTTCTTCCTGGCCGCTTTCATGGAGCAGCTCTCGTTCGGCCCGTACTACACCTTCTTCTCGGTCTACATGGACCACCACGGCTATCGCACATCCACGCTCGGCCTGCTCTGGACCATCGGCGTGGTGTTCGAAGTGGGCGTGTTCTTCACCATCGGCCGTTTCTTCCGCCGCTATGACGCCAGCTGGATGCTGCTGATCGCCCTGGTCAGCTCCTGCCTGCGCTGGGCGGTGACCGCGCTGTTCCCGGAAAACCTGCCGGTGATGCTGCTGGCGCAGACCGCGCACGCGCTGGGCTTTGCCGCGTTCTTCGCCGCGGCGATGCAGATGCTGGCGATCTACTTCCCCGGACGCCTCAATGGCCATGGCCAGGGCCTGCTGTACGGTTTCTCGTCCGGTGTCGGCGGCGTGCTGGGCGCGCTCATCGCCGGCCAATTGTGGAAGATCGACGAGGGACGCACGGCCTTCCTCGCAGGTAGCGGATTCGCTCTGGTCGGCGCACTGCTGTGCTTCTTCGCGCTGAGCCTGCCGTTGATCCGTGCACGCCACAGCACTGCGCGCGTCCGGTAACGAAAACGCCGGGCAATGCCCGGCGTTTTCATCGTGCAGCAGGTGCAGTTACCAGACCAGGTCGTCCGGTACCTGGTACTGCGGGTCCGCGTAGGGATCTTCCTCGGCCGGCGCGTTCGGGTCGACCTTCAGTGCCACCGATGCGGCAAACACCGCTTCGGACTGTGCCAGCACTTCGGCGGTCACCAGCAGGTAACGGCCATTGAGCTGGACCACGCCCAGCTCACCGGCATTGAGCGCGGTCAGCTGTTCGGCGGTCACGTAGATGCGCTTGATCTTGCCGCCATACGGGAAGTGGCGAGCGATATCAGCCGCCTCGGAGTTCAGGCCCTTGTCCTTCAGCAGTTCTTCCAGCTTGGCCTTCGCCTCGCGGCGCACGCGTGCTTCTTCCTGCTTCAGGCGCTCGGTCTCGATGCGCTCTTCCTTCTCACGCTGCGCACGGATGGCATAGGCCTTGGCTAGATCCATCTCTTCGGCGCTGCGCGGCTTGCGCGGGCCCTGCTGGCCCGGGCCACGCGACTGGCCGGGCCTGCCCGGGCCACCGTGGCCATGCCCGCGACGCTCACCGGGCTTGTGCTCGCCCTTGCCAGCGCCCTGCGGCTTTCCATTGCCGTTGCCACCCTTGCCCTGCGGGCGGCCATCACGGCGGGGGCCATCATTCTTGCGCTCGGGCTTGGGCGCGGGCTTGAAGCCCAGGCCCATCAGCTGGTCGCGGAGGGTATCGCTCATAGGATTCGGATCAGTAGTGCGGCGGCGGCGGTTCGCTCGCCGGATCGGAAGAATTCAGTGCGTTGCGGACCTTGCCCAGGTCCTCCAGCAGCACACGCAACACGTCGGCATTGCGCATGCCCTGCATGCGGGCATCGGCCAGCGCATCGCTCAATTCGGCAAGCGCCTGTTCCTGGAAGGACACGCGCATTTCCAGTTCGACCAGGCGCGCTTCCAGCGCCTGCTCCCGTTCGGTCGGCAGCAGGTCAGACATGCAGCGAACGCCCCCGGCCAATGCCGTAGTACGCCAGGCCAGCAGCTTCCACTTCGGCAGGATCGTACAGATTGCGCCCATCGAACACCGCCGCGTCCTTCAGCTGCTCGCGCAGCTTCTGGAAGTCGGGGCTGCGGAACTGCTTCCACTCGGTGACCACCACCAGCGCGTCGGCCCCTTCGAGGGCCTCATCAGCACTGCTGCAGAACACCAGGTCATCGCGCTCGCCGAAGATGCGCTGCGATTCATGCATCGCTTCCGGATCATAGGCACGCACCGTGGCACCGCCTTCCCACAGCTGCGCCAGCAGGCGACGGCTGGAGGCTTCACGCATGTCGTCGGTATTCGGCTTGAAGGCCAGGCCCCACACGGCAAAGGTCCTGCCACGCACGCCTTCGTCCTCGCCCTTGTCGTAATGACGCTGGATGAGGGCGAACAGGTGGCCCTTCTGCGCATCGTTGACCGCTTCCACCGCGTTCAGCAGCTTCGGCTCAAGACCATGCTGCTGGGCGGTGCGGGCCAGCGCCTGCACGTCCTTGGGGAAGCAGGAGCCACCGTAGCCGGCGCCCGGGTAGATGAAGTGCCAGCCGATGCGCGGGTCCGAGCCGATACCCTGGCGGACCTGCTCGACGTCGGCACCGACGCGCTCGGCGATGTTTGCGATTTCGTTCATGAACGAAATCTTGGTCGCCAGCATCGCGTTCGCCGCGTACTTGGTCAGCTCGGCCGAGCGCACGTCCATTTCCACCACGCGGTCGTGGTTGCGGTTGAACGGCGCATACAGACGACGCATCACCGCGACCGACTCCTCGCTGGTCGCACCAATGATGATGCGGTCCGGGCGCATGCAGTCGGCGACCGCGTCGCCTTCCTTCAGGAATTCCGGGTTGGACACCACGTCAAAGGTGATGTCCGCGCCACGCGCGGCAAGTTCTTCAGCAATGGCCGCACGCACCTTGTCGGCGGTGCCGACCGGCACCGTCGACTTGTTGACCACCACGGTCGGCACGCTCATGTGCCGGCCAATGGTACGGGCCACGGCCAGTACGTACTGCAGGTCAGCGCTGCCGTCCTCGTCCGGCGGCGTGCCGACGGCGATGAACACCACCTGGCCATGCGCGATCGCGGACGCGGCATCGGTGGTGAATGCCAGCCGCGACGCGGCGTGGTTGGCCTTCACCATCGGCTCCAGGCCGGGCTCATAGATCGGGATGATGCCCTGGTTGAGGCCATCCACCTTGGCCTGGTCGATATCGACGCAGACCACCTGATGACCGACATCGGCCAGGCAGGTACCGGTCACCAGACCTACATAACCGGTACCGAAAATCGCAACGCGCATGTCCGTGCAGGCTCCGTGGTGGCTTACGGCAGGACGCCCAGCAGCTCGACGTCGAACGTCAGAGTCGCGTTCGGGCCGATCGGGCCACCCGGCGTACCGTTCTCGCCATAAGCCAGATTGCCCGGGATCCAGAAGCGGTACTTCGAACCGACCGGCATCAGCGCAACGCCCTCGGTCCAGCCCTTGATCACCTGGTCCAGGCCGAACTCGGCCGGCTGACGACCATAGGAGCTGTCGAACACGGTGCCGTTGAGCAGCTTGCCTTCATAGTTCACGCGCACCTTGCTGCTCGGCAGCGGGCGCTCGCCGCTACCCGGGCGGATGACCTGGTACTGCAGGCCCGAGGCCGTCGTCACGACGCCCGGCTGGGTCTTGTTCTTGGCCAGGAAGGCATTGCCTTCTTCGCGGTTGGTCTGCGCAGCAGCGGCAGCCTTGGCCTGCATTTCAGCCTGCTTGCTGCCCATGAAGGCCTGGATGGTGGCGGTCGCGTCAGCTTCCGTCATCTTCGGCTGGCCCTTGGTCAGGCCGGTGCTGATCGCGTCAAACAGCGAGGCAACATCGATGTCGTCCTTCAGCTGCGCCAGCGACGGGCCCACAGAGTAGGAACCGATCATCTGCGACACCTTGACGCGGTCGACCTTCGGCGGCTGCGAACCCGGCGCCATGCCCGGCACCTGCTGGCCGCTGCGGGCCATCACGACCTGGCGCAGGGCCGCGTCGGTGGCCTTGGCCTGTTCCTGGGTGATCTGCGGCTGCAGGCCTTCGAACGAACGCTCCACGGCGGTGCGCAGCGCGGCCACGTCGATCTCATCGGCGATCGGGGTGAACGACTTGGCCACGTCCAGGCCGATGGCGTAGCCGAGCTTCTGCTTGGGGGAATTCAAGGTTGCGGTCTCCTTGGCGGCTGCGGGGGCAGCCGATTGTTGCGACAGAGCGACACCTGAAGTGCCCATCGCCAGAATCAGAACCGACGCCGCGGCGCCGCGCATTCCCATCTTCATTCGCTGCATTCCTGGAAGTGTCTGGGCGCCGACGTCGGCGCGAAAAGAAGCATTGTCGCACGCATGCCGTCGATGTCGAGGCATCCGTGCCGGATATCAATGTGCGGCCGCTGCGGCCAGCGCCTTGTCGATGGCCGCAGTCAGCTGCGGATCATCCGGCGTCACCTTGCTGGCGAACTGGGCGATGACCTTGCCATCGCGGCCGACCAGGTACTTGTGGAAATTCCAGCCCGGGGCCACGCCGGTGGCCGCGGTCAACCGTTGATAGAGCGGCGTCGCCTCCGCACCGACCACGTGCACCTTCTCGAACATCGGGAACTTGACCCCGTAGGTGAGCGTGCAGAAATCCTGGATCTGCTTCTCGTCACCGGGCTCCTGGCCCTTGAAATCGTTGGACGGGAAGCCGAGCACGGCAAAACCTCGGCCGGCATAGCGCTTCTGCAGCGCCTCCAAGCCTTCGTACTGAGGGGTATAGCCGCACTTGCTTGCGGTATTGACCACCAGCAGCACCTGTCCGTGGTAGCGCTGCTGCAGGTTGACCTGCTGCTTGCTGGCCAGCGGGCGGTAGTCGAGGTCGAGAAGATCGGCCGCCAGCACGTGGGTGGAACCGGCCAGGCCGGCTACCAGCAGGGTCAGCAGGGACAGGCCGCGCAGGCGGCGCGGCATAACGGTCGGCAAAGGCATCGAGAGCAGTCCGCGGTGGCCATTCACAGGGCCGGCCGGTAGCGGCCGGAGTCGGCCGAACTATAGCACCGGGCCCCCTTCCCCCTTGCTGCAAGGGGCGCCTGTGGCTTTGCGCGGCGTGGCGCTTTCCTGCACGACCCGCCAGCAACGGCGCAGTAATGACATAGCATGGACAACGCTGAATGGAAGGCGGGCCTGGGTCGGCCCGCGCCAGAACCGGATTTCCCTTCCGAATCAATCGGATAAACGGATATTTCAGCGATTTGACCACCCCTGCCATCAGTTGGGGACGGCAAGGGGTTGCACGTAGGCGTGCCGGTGTTATAGTTGCATACAACACCAGTCACCTGAGACAGGGGGAAGCCATGAACGCCCGGATCCGTCGCAACCTCACCGCACCCGCGGCCGCTGCTGTTTCGACCCTGATCGTGCTGGCCTGGCTGGCCACGCCCACCGCCCCCGCCTCGTCCGACAGTGCGCAGGATGCAATCGCTACACCGGCCGGGAACGCCGATTCCTCCCCCCCTCCCCCGCGTCGGCTGCACAGCTCCCTGTCCATGCCGTATTTCTCGTTCGCCCAGCCGCTGACCCCACGGAGCTGAATATGAGCGACATCCAGTGGAGCGACGGCGCTCCCATCTACCGTCAGTTGAAGGAGCGCGTGATCGCCATGATGCTCGACGGAATCCTCAAGCCGGGCGATGCCCTGCCTTCGGTGCGCCAGGTGGCCGCCGATTACCAACTGAACCCCATCACCGTTTCGCGCGCTTACCAGGAACTGGCCGACGAAGGTCTGGTCGAAAAGCGCCGCGGGCTGGGCATGTTCATGACCGAGCAGGCCGCCACGCAGCTGCGCAGCAGCGAGCGCGAGCGCTTCCTCAATGAAGAATGGCCGGCCGTGCTGGAGCGCATCCAGCGCCTGGGCCTGAGCCTCGACGAATTGCTGCCCCAGGGGAAAGTCTGATGAATAGCACCGCAAGCGAACCGGTCATCACCGCCCGCGGCCTGCGCAAGGCCTACAAGTCCACCGTTGCCCTCGACAGTGCCAGCTTCAGCATTCCGAGCGGGCGCATCGTCGGCCTGATCGGTCCCAATGGCGCCGGCAAGACCACCGCGCTGAAGGCCATTCTTGGCCTCACCTCGGTGGAAGGTGAGTTGAGCGTGCTCGGGCGCGACCCGCGGCTGCACCGCGACGAACTGATGAACGACATCTGCTTCATCGCCGACGTCGCCGTGCTGCCGCGCTGGCTGAAGGTGCGCGAAGCCATCGATTTCGTCGCCGGCGTGCATCCGCGCTTCGACCGCGCCCGCTGCGAGCGCTTCCTGGCCAACACCAAGCTGCAGCCGAAGCAGCGCGTGCGCGAGCTGTCCAAGGGCATGATCGTGCAGCTGCACCTGGCACTGGTGATGGCCATCGATGCCCGCATCCTGGTACTGGACGAGCCCACCCTGGGCCTGGACATCCTGTACCGCAAGGAGTTCTACCAGCGCCTGCTGGAAGACTATTTCGACGAGCAGAAGACCATCATCGTCACCACCCACCAGGTGGAAGAGATCGAGCACATCCTCAGCGACGTCATGTTCATCCGTGATGGCCGCATCGTGCTCGATGCGGAAATGGACGAGGTCGGCCAGCGTTACACCGAACTGCTGGTCAACGCCGACCAGCTGGAGACCGCGCGCGCCCTGAAGCCGATCGACGAACGCAGCCTGGCGTTCGGCAAGACCGTGATGCTGTTCGACGGCGTACCGCGCGCCCAGCTTTCCACCCTTGGCGAGACCCGCAGCCCGGGCCTGGCCGACCTGTTCGTCGCCGTCATGAAGGGGACCTACGCATGAATGCCGTCAACCATCCCGTCAGCCCCCTCGGCACGCTGCGCTGGCTGCTCAAGCGCGAGTACTGGGAAAACCGCGGCGGTTTCCTGTATGCCCCGCTGATCGCCGGCCTGATCTCGCTGGTGATGAGCACCGTCGGCATCGCCTTCGGCCTGTTCGCGCTGAACCGCGCGGCGCGCAACGGTGCGCTGCATGTCGATGGCGAGAGCGTGAACGTCAATGGCCTGGACCTGGCGCTGCTCACCCGCAACATCGACGGCAAGGACCTTGCCGACCTCGGTAACGGCCTTGACCTGACTCTGGTGCTCAGCTCGGCATGGCCGTTCCTGGTGCTGGCCTTCGTGGTGTTCTTCTATTGCCTCGGCGCCCTGTACGACGACCGCCGCGACCGCAGCATCCTGTTCTGGAAGTCTTTGCCGCTGTCCGATACCCAGACCGTGCTGTCCAAGGTCATCAGCGCACTGATCGTGGCACCGCTGATCGCGGTGATTGCCGGCATCATCACCATGTTCGGCTTCATGCTGATCATCAGCATCGTCGCGCTGATGCACGGTGGCAGCCCGATGGCGCTGATCTGGGGGCCCGCCAGCCCGTTGACCCTGGCCGCTGGCCACCTGAGCTGGATTCCGGTCTACGCGCTTTGGGCCCTGCCCACTGCAGGGTGGCTGCTGCTGTGCTCGGCCTGGGCCAAGAGCAAGCCGTTCCTGTGGGCGGTGATGCTGCCACTGTTTGCCGGCGTCATCGTCAGCACCACCAAGATCATGCCGCTGTTCGGCCTGACCACCGGCTGGTTCTGGCAGAACATCGTCGGCCGCCTGCTGCTGGGCGGCGTGCCCGGCATGGACCTGCTGTACCGCCTCGGCGCAGGTGAAGGTTCGCGCCGCGACCTGGATTCGGTGGTCAGCCTGATGTCCCCCGCCTCGCAGCTGAAGTCGCTGGCGATGCCGGAGCTGTGGATCGGTGCGGCCGTCGGGGCACTGTTCATCTTCCTCGCCATCCGCCTGCGCAAGCGCGCCGGCGAGATCTGATTCCATCCACCCGGAGGCACCACCCATGCGTTCTTTGCTCGCCTGTTCTGCGTTGTTGCTGTTGCCGTTGTCGGCGCTGGCCGCCGATGCTCCGAATTGCAAGTTCACTGCCGCCCGGCACTGAAGCTGGACGTGGCCGGTGCCAAGACGGTGGTGTTCGAGGTCAACCAGCATGACCTGAAGGTGGTCGCCAGCGCTGGCGGCGGCCAGCTGGACGGCCGCGCCTGCGCGTCCAGCCAGGAATGGCTGGACCAGCTGGTACTGGACCAGCGCAAGGTGGGCGACAAGCTGGTGGTGAGCCTGCGCCGCGACGGCCGCCAAAGCGGCATCAGCCTGGGCAACAGCTACGCCTGGCTGGATATCCGTGGCAGCGTGCCGGACAACCTGCCGCTGCAGTTCAAGGTCGGCTCGGGTGACGCCAGCGTGGAAAACGCACAGTCGCTCAGCGTGGACGTCGGCTCCGGTGACGCGGTGGCCCGCGGTACCCGTGGCAGCATCCACGCTGCAGTGGGTTCCGGCGACCTCAACATCGATGGCGGCAGTTCGCTGAATCTGCTGTCGCTGGGTTCGGGCGACGTCAATGCCCGCAACATCGGCGGCGATGCCATCACCGGCACTGTCGGTTCGGGTGACCTGAAGATCACCGATGTGCGTGGCAACACACGCCTGGATACGGTCGGCTCCGGCGACATCGAGTTCAAGCGCGTGCAGGGCAGCGTCGAAGTCGGCGTGGTCGGCTCCGGTGGCATCGATCTGGCCGATATCGGCGGCAACGTGCATGTGCGCAGCCACGGCTCGGGCGACATCCAGGTGGACGGCGTACGCGGCAGCCTGACCATCGATCACAGCGGCAGCGGCGATATCGAACACCGCAACGTCAGCGGCCGGGTCACCCTGCCGCGCAGCAAGTAATCCTCTTCCACACACGTCCAGGGGAACATCATGAACCTGTTGCGCCTGCTGCCCGCCACCCTGCTGTGCCTGCCGCTGATCGCCTGTGGTGGCACGTCCTCCGCCCCCGACAAGAGCGTCGGCAAGAGCGTCGCCGAAGCCACCAGCGGCGTCGGCCAGACCGTCAAGGAAGCCATGGACGATGCCCGCAAGGACATCGCCCAGGGCAACATCAAGATCTCGGCCGACAAGCAGCCGCGTGCGGAGATCACGCCGGATGGCCGCCTGCTGATCGCCGGCAAGGAGGTCGCCGCCAACGACGTCCAGCGCCGCCACCTGCAGGAGTACCGCGGTCACGTGGTCGCCGTTGCGATGGCGGGCATGGATGTCGGGCTGGCCGGCGCCAAGCTCGGCGCCAACGCCGCCGGTGAAGCGCTGAAGGGCATCTTCAGCGGCGACAGCGAAGGGGTGGAGAAGCGCATCAACGCCGAAGCCGCCAAGATCGAGGCCCAGGCCAAGCGCATCTGCGATCGCCTGCCGGCGATGCTGGCCAGCCAGCAGGCACTGGCGCGCGAGCTGCCGGCGTTCAAGCCCTACGCGACGATGGACCAGAGCGACGTGGACGACTGCGGCAAGGACAACTCGGTCACGTTCTCCAACTGAGACAAATCGACGCACCCGACCGGCTGCGGCCTTCCGTTGCCGGTCGGGCACTGTCGGCGGGCTTACAATGGGGGCCCCGGATGCCCCCGAACCGAACGCCATGAAGAAGTTGTTCCTGCTGCTGGCCACCCTGCTCTGCCTGGGTCTGGTCGGCTGCGACAAGGATTACCGCAATCACCGCGCCGAGCGCGGCAAGCCCAAGATTTCCGTCAGCGAAGGCATGGTGACCGTGCGCCGCCCGCCGGCACCGAACATCATCATCCTCGGCGACGGCACGATGAAGGTGGACGAGATCCAGATTCCGCTGGACGACGGGCAGAAGCAGATGCTGCAGACGATGTTCGGCAAGCTGCAGGTGCTGCGCCAGAACACGCTGGTGGCCGCACCGGCCGATCCGAACATGCAGCCGGTGAAGATCCAGCCGCCGGAGGGCATGGAGGTGATCCCGGCCGACCTGATCCAGCGCATCCCCGAGTTCAAGGATTACACCGACACCTTCGGCAACATCGTCGCCGACCGTCGCTGAAGAAAAACGCCGCCCGAGGGCGGCGTTCTTCGTTTCCGTAGAGTCGAGCCATGCCCGACTCCGGAACAACCGTCGAGCGTGGCTCGACTCTGCAACCGGCAGATCACCCCCCGGCGCCACCACCGCCAGCCTGGATGCCACCAGCAGTCAGCGCAGTCGGGTCCAGCAGGCGACGCAGCTCGGCCTCGTCAAGCCCGCTGTCTTCCAGCGCCACGTCCAGCACCGGGCGCTGTTCCTTGTAGGCACGCTTGGCAATCGCCGCTGCCTTCTCGTAGCCGATGATCGGGTTCAGCGCGGTGACCAGGATCGGGTTGCGCGCCAGCGCCTCGGCCACGCGGTCCTCGCGCACCTTCAGCCCGGCGATCGCGCTGTCGGCCAGCAGCCTGGACACATTGGCCAGCAGGCCGATGCCATCGAGCAGGTTCACCGCGATCAACGGCAGGGTGACGTTGAGCTGGAAGTTGCCGGTCTGCCCGGCCACGGTGATCGCGGTGTGGTGGCCGATCACCTGCGCGCAGGCCATCACCGTGGCTTCCGGAATGACCGGGTTGACCTTGCCCGGCATGATCGAGCTGCCCGGCTGCAGTGCCGGCAGTTCGATCTCGCCCAGCCCGGCCAGCGGACCGGCATTCATCCAGCGCAGGTCATTGGCGATCTTGATCAGTGCCACGGCCAGCGCATTGAGCTGGCCGGACAGTTCCACCGCATCGTCCTGCGCGGCCAGGCCTTCGAACTTGTTCTCGGCGCTGTCGAACTTGAAACCGGTCTGCTGCTTCAGCGCCTTGGCCACCTGCGCGCCGAAGCGCGGGTCGGCGTTGATGCCGGTACCGATGGCGGTGCCGCCCAGCGGCAACCGGCGCACGCGCTTGAGGCTGTCTTCGATGCGCTCCTGCGCCGAGGCCAGCTGCGCCGACCACGCACCGAATTCCTGCTCGAAGGTGAGCGGCATCGCGTCCATCAGGTGGGTACGGCCGGTCTTGACCACCTTGCGCAGGCTGCGGCCCTTCTTGTCCAGGGTCTTGCGCAGGTGCACCAGCGCCGGCAGCAGCTGCTCGTGCGCCGCCAGCACTGCCGACACCCGCAGCGCAGTCGGAATCACGTCGTTGGAGCTCTGCCCCTGGTTGACGTGGTCATTGGGATGCACGGTGGTCTTGCCCGCCTTGCCGGCACGGTTGGCCAGGGTGGCGATGACCTCGTTGGCATTCATGTTCGACGACGTGCCCGAACCCGTCTGGTAGACATCGATCGGGAACTGCGCGTCCCAGTTGCCGGCGGCCACTTCGGCGGCAGCGGTCTGGATGGCCTTGGCCACGGTCTTCGGCAGGTGGCCCAGCTCCGCGTTGACGCCGGCGGCCGCGCCCTTGACCAGGCCCAGCGCGCGGATGAAACCGCGCGGCATGCGCTGGCCCGACACCGGGAAATTCTGCACGGCGCGCTGGGTCTGCGCGCCCCACAGGGCATCGGCAGGCACCTGCAGCTCGCCCATGCTGTCGTGTTCGATTCTGAAACCCTTGCTTGCAGCTTTGCTCATTGCATCAACTCCGCACTACTTCAGTTGGGGAAAGGGAAGCGGCGGCTGGCAGGGTGTCGCTTCCCGGGCTGGCGGCTGCGGCCACAATACTCCCTTGCCCGCAGCGTGGGATGACGAGGGCGGGCCAGATCGTTCCACCTGCACGGCCGTTCTGCGCGCGCAAGGGTAGTGCCGGCCGCTGGCCGGCAATCCATGCAATCGAGGGCCGGGCGTGGTTGCCGGCCAGCGGCCGGCACTACCTGACCGGCACGTCGTAGAATATGGCCCCCGCCGCTCGTCCCAGCCCTGCCGACATGTCCGATTCCGCCCTGCTCGCCCTGTCCCCGCTCGATGGCCGCTACGCCGGCAAGGTCGACGCCCTGCGCCCGATCTTCTCCGAATACGGCCTGATCAAGGCCCGCATCGTGGTCGAGGTGGAATGGCTGCTGGCGCTGGCCGCCGAACCGGGCATCGTCGAACTGGCGCCGTTCTCCGACGCCGCCGTCGCCCGCCTGCGCGGGTTGGCCGCCCGCTTCAGCCCGGCCCAGGCCGCGCGCGTGAAGGAGATCGAGCGCACCACCAACCATGACGTCAAGGCGGTGGAGTACTTCATCAAGGAACAGCTGAAGGACGACGCCGAGCTGGCTCCGGCGCTGGAATTCGTGCATTTCGCCTGCACCAGCGAAGACATCAACAACCTCAGCTACGGCCTGATGCTGGAACAGGCCCGCCGCGAGGTGCTGCTGCCGACCCTGGACGGCATCGCCACCACGCTGCGCAACCTCGCCCACGCCCAGGCCGGCCAGCCGATGCTGTCGCGCACCCACGGCCAGACCGCCTCGCCGACCACCCTGGGCAAGGAACTGGCCAATGTGGTCGCCCGCCTGGAGCGCCAGCGCCGGCAGATCGCTGCGGTCGAGCTGACCGGCAAGATCAACGGCGCGGTCGGCAACTACAACGCCCACGTGGCCAGCTACCCGGACGTGGACTGGCCGGCCTTCGCCGAGCGCTTCGTGACCGGCCTGGGCCTGGTGTTCAACCCGTACACCACGCAGATCGAGCCGCACGACAATGTTGCCGAGATCGGCGATGCTGCGCGCCGCGCCAACATCATCCTGATCGACCTGGCCCGCGACATCTGGGGCTACATCTCGCTGGGCTACTTCAAGCAGCGGCTGAAGGAAGGCGAAGTCGGCTCGTCGACGATGCCGCACAAGGTCAATCCGATCGATTTCGAGAATGCGGAAGGCAACTTCGGTATCGCCAACGCGCTGTTCGAGCACTTCAGCGCGAAGCTGCCGATCAGCCGCTGGCAGCGTGACCTGACCGATTCCACCGTGCTGCGCGCACTGGGCACCGCGTTCGGCCACAGCCAGGTGGCGCTGGATTCGCTGGCCAAGGGCCTGGGCAAGCTGGAAGTGAACCCGCAGCGCCTGGATGCCGACCTGGACGCGGCCTGGGAAGTGCTGGCCGAGGCCGTGCAGACGGTGATGCGCCGCCACGGCCTGCCGAACCCGTATGAGCAGCTGAAGGCGCTGACCCGCGGCCAGGGCATCACGGCCGAGTCGATGCGTGCGTTCGTGCAGGGGCTCGAGTTGCCGGCGGATGCGAAGCAGCGCCTGCTGGAGATGACCCCGGGCAGCTACACCGGCCTGGCCGAGTCGCTGGCGAAGAAGATTTAAGGGGTTTCCTTTGCGGCGGCGGCCGCGGGCGCTGCCTGCGGCAGGCAACAGCAACAGCAACAGCGATCCAGGCTCTGGGTTGCTGCGGGCGGGGCGGGGCGGGAGGGGCCAGCGGGACACGCCGTGAACCCATCCATGGGGGCTCGATGGCGCCATCCATGGCGCCAACGGTCCCGCTGGCCCCTCCCGCCCCACCTCTGACAGATTTCCGGTGACGGATCGAAGAGCGTGGGGTTGTCGGGACGGAATTTGAAAGAGGGACGCGGCTTCGCCGCGTCCCTCTTTTGTTTTGGCACGAGCAAGCGCAGCGCGCGACCCGCTGTTGCTTTTGCTTTTCTTCTTCCATTCCGTGGCGGGCCGCGCAGGAAACTGCCAGGGGCCGGGCGGGTGGGCTGCGCGGGGGTGTCCGCCGCATGGATGCGGCGGCCAAGCTTACAGGGACGTACTTGCAGCGTCCCGCGCGCAGCCCACCCGCCCGGCCAAGCCCATGAAGCCGGTCGACTAACTGTGTAAACCCACCACGTTGTTCAGCAGGACTCTGGAAATAGGTGGCTGGCCACCGATCCCCATGTGAGGGCGGTGCCAGTTGTAGTGGTGCAGCCATTGGGTCAGCACGGAATTGCGCTGGTCCGAGGAG